>CAMYVD010000013.1 GCA_947302205.1 uncultured Bacteroidales bacterium | reverse complement strand
CAGATCCGCTTCAGCAACAACACCGAGTTTGTGTCGAGCGACGGTATCGGCGACAGCTGCGCTTGCATCTTTGACGCTCCGGCTACCAAGATCTCAAACGATGGAAAGACCGTGATCCTCTATCTGTGGTACGACAACGAGTTCGGCTACAGCAACCAGGTCATCCGTCTCGCACACCACATCGGTGAGGTGAAGAGCTACAGATATTATTAATAAATAACTCATAAGCAGTGGCGATAACGTCATTGCGAGCGGAGCGAAGCAATCCAGTTCTTTTATGGTTGGATTGCTTCGTCGTTTCACTCCTCGCAATGACGTTCACCACAAATCTCTTTTTTAAACGAAGTTTTAATGAACAAATCATCCCTATTCGGTTTTATCCTCATCGCTGCAATCCTTTTTGGCTGGATGTGGTGGATGCAACCGTCCAAAGAAGAACTGGCCAAGCAGAAACACATTCAGGATTCCATTATGATGGCACGCCGTGAGGCCGCCATCCTTGATTCCATCCGTCTCGCCGAAGCAAAGGCGGAACAGGAGGAGGGCGAGGCCATCGCCAACATCGTGGCCGCCATGTCAATGGATTCTGCAACCTACGCTGAAAAAGCCTACCAGGCCAGCAGAGATAAATTCGGTGCTTTCGCCTCAGCAGCCATGGGCGAGGAACAGATGTTCACCTTCGAGACCAACCTCCAGAAGGTCACCTTCAGCAGCAAAGGCGGTGCCATCAAGCAAGTCGAATTAAAGGAATACCAAACGTACGACTCTCTGCCTTTGATCAGTTTTGACCCGGAGACCTCCATCTTCGAGCTTGCGTTCTTCTCGAACAACCGCATCATCAACACTGCCCAGCTTTATTTCGAGCCATACGTCAATGGCAATGAGATCGCCATGCGCGCCTATGCCGACGACCTCAATGGCCAACGCAACGAGAACCAGTATCTTGAGTTTGTCTACACCCTTCATGACGACAACTACATGATGGATTTCGACTTGCGCACCGTGGGCCTGAAGGATGTCATTGCCAGCAACACCAACTACATGGATCTGAACTGGCAGATTGACTTGTTGCAGCATGAGAAGGACGTGGACCGCTTCATCAACACCACGGTGTATTACAAGCCGATGAACGAAAAGGATGTGGACCGCGTCAACGACCGCAAGAACGGGGAAGAGACCATCAACTCCAGTATCAACTGGTTCTCGTTCAAAGAGCGTTTCTTCTGCAATGTGCTCGTAGCCAAAAACGGTTTCTCCAGTGCGAAATTCAGTGTAAAAACCGAAAAAGGGAAGAAGAATCCCAAATATCTGAAGACCATGGCCTCAAGCGTGGAAATTCCATACGACTTCAGCGCCGATGTCAACGAGTTCCCGATGTCGATGTATTTCGGCCCCAACCACTTCAAGACTTTGAAGAGCTATGGCCTGAACCTGCAGCGCCAAATCGACGTGGGTAATTTCTTCCTGATCCGTTGGATCAACTACGGTGTCATCTATGTGTTCAACTGGTTGGGATCCTACGGCTGGAGCTACGGCATCGTGATCCTGCTGTTGACCATCATGATCAAGCTGTTGTTGTTCCCGATTGCCTTCAAGTCCTATAAGTCAACCGCTGTGATGCGTGTGTTGAAGCCAGAGGTGGAAGCCATCAACGCCAAGTATCCCAAGGAAGAGGATGCCATGAAGAAACAGCAGGCCATCATGAACCTGCAGAAGCAGGCCGGTGCCAGTCCAACAGCGGGATGCATCCCGATGCTGCTTCAGTTCCCGATCCTCATTGCTGTGTTCCGCTTCTTCCCATCGTCCATTGAATTGCGCCAACAGCCTTTCCTCTGGGCGGAAGACCTTTCAACCTACGACAGCATCCTTGACCTGCCGTTCAACATCCCGTTCTACGGCGACCATGTGAGCCTTTTCTGCCTGTTGATGACCGTCACCACATTCATCTACACCTATGTCAACAACAAGCAGATGGATGTCTCCGCCAATCCTCAGATGAAAGGCATGAAGATTATGATGTACATCATGCCGATCATGTTCTTGGGCATTTTCAACAGCTATTCAGCCGGTTTGAGCTACTACTACATGTTGGCCAACATCATCACCTTCCTCCAAATGTTCATCTTCCGCAAGATGATCAATGAGGACAGAGTGCGTGCCACCATCGAAGAAAACAAGAGAAAGCCCGTCAAGAAGTCGAAGTTCATGCAAAGGCTTGAAGAAGCACAGAAAGCTCAACAACAGCAACTTAGAAACTCAAAGAAATAACCATGAACACACTTGAGTCTTTTCTTGACGCCATATCCGAAACACGAAAAGTGTGGTTGCTTGAGGCCATGACCGGCATGTTTGCCATGTTGGAAGATTCCGATGGCAACTCGTACATTCCCGTGTGGGAATCCGAAAGCCTTGCCGCCAAAGCCGCGGTGGAGGACTGGGCAGACTATAAAGTCACGGAGATGGGTTTTTCAGAACTTGCTGTTTGGCTGAAAGAGCTGTCACGCGACGAGATCGACATTGCCGTATCCCCTGAAAAAGACGGCCAGATCACGGCCATAGCCTCGGCAAATTTCCGCAAGTGGGTGAAGCCGCTTGCGGATGACTCTTACCATGAGGAAAGCGACGAGGACAACGACGAAGAGGACTTCGACTATGGCGAAGGATGGGCGGAAAAGTGGTAAGATGACGCCATGAAAAGCAGGCTGTTTGGAGTGTTGTTATTCATCGAGACAGCGGCAATGCTGCTGACTGCCTTGGTGGCTTGGCATTTTCACATCCATAACGGCGAAAATGACTTTCATGCTTTCCTGATGAGTGCCTGCATCACAGGTGCGGTAGGGGCGGTGCTATACATCATTGGACGATTCCAAAAAACCGGATTCGACGGCGATGACACTTTTGTCATCGTGTCGCTTGCGTGGATCCTGTTCTCTTTGTTCGGCATGTTGCCTTTCCTTCTCAGCGGATCGATCACCTCAGTGACCGACGCGTTTTTTGAAACCATGTCTGGATTCACCACTACGGGTTCAACCATTTTAAAGAATGTTGACAGCCAACCTCATGGCATCCTGTTTTGGCGGAGCGTCATGCAGTGGCTTGGAGGCTTGGGCATCGTGGTCTTTACCTTGGCTTTCATTCCATCGGTGGCCAAGGGATCTCATAAAAACACCTTGTTTGCGGCAGAGGCACCGGGGGTCAGTGTGGAAAAGCTGTCGCCTACCATGCATGGCACCTCGCGCATCCTATGGATCATCTACATCTTGCTGACCTTGATCTGTGCGGTGCTGTACTATGTGGGGCCGATGTCGCTCTTCGACGCTGTTTGCCATGCCATGACCACGATTTCCACGGGAGGATTCAGCACGCATCAAGACAGCATCGGTTATTTTCAATCCGGTTACATCGAGCGCGTTTCGACGGTCTTCATGATCTTGTCATCCATCAACTTTGCCGTGCTGTTTTTCCTGTTGGCAGGTCGTTTTGACCTCATGAAAGCCAATGAGGAAGTCCGTGTTTATTTGGTGTCGATTGTTGTGATGACGCTGTTTTTCATGGGCCTGTTCTATTGGGCTCCCCATATCGATGGCGTTACGGAAGCGCAACTGGCCAGCTATCCGCAGGGAGCGAAGGAAACCCTTCACGTCTCGTTTTTCCATGTGGTCACGATGTTGTCGAACACGGGTTATTCAGGCTATAATTACCATTACGACCTGTGGGGATTGCTTTTTGTGATTCCCACGCTTTTGATGCAGATTGTGGGTGGTTGTGCCGGTTCAGCCAGTGGAGGTATCAAGATGGTTCGCGTCATCGTACTCTTCAAGTTCATCAAAAACGCCTTGAAGGAGTTGGTTCACCCCACGGGCATGTATTCTTTGAAACTCTCCGGACAAAATGTGGACGAATTGACGGTCAGGCGCATTTGCAACTTCCTATCGCTATTTGTCATCCTATTCATTATCAATGTATTGGCATTAACCATCATCGGAATGAGTTTGGAGGACGCCTGCATTGCATTCATCACCTGTTTCAGCAACCTGGGCATGGGCTCGGGAGCCACAGGCCCAGGTGCATCGATGGCCGATTTACCCACTGCGGCCAAGTGGATTCTATCAACTGACATGTTGGTTGGTCGTTTGGAGATCATCACCGTGTTGCTGATTTTCTTCAAATCCACATGGGTGACCAACAATTCAGTCAGAAATTAATTTTCAAAGTTCAGCTTTCCGTCTTTGACGGTAACCCTGATGGGTTTGGACTTGTCAACCTCGTCGGCAAGGATCATCCGTGAGAGTTCGTTGAGTAGTTCGCGTTGCATCATACGTTTCACAGGACGTGCGCCGTATTGCGGATCGTAGCTCTGGCGGGCGATGAGGTCAACGGCTTCGTCGGTAATGGCGATGTTGATGTTGTTCTCCTCAAGCATCCTCTTCACACGGTTGAACTGCATCCTGACCACTTCGGCAATCTGGCTTTCGCTCAGGTCTTCGAAAATGATGATGTCATCGATACGGTTCAGGAACTCTGGCCGCATCACTTGGCGCAGGGCGTCCATCACGGCGTTATGGTCTTTCAGGCCGGCACCCACATTGGAGGTCATGATGACGATGGTGTTCTTGAAGTCAACCGTACGGCCCTTGTTGTCGGTGAGCCTACCGTCGTCAAGCACCTGAAGCAGGATGTTGAAAACATCCGGGTGAGCTTTCTCGATTTCATCGAGCAAGATCACCGAGTACGGCTTGCGCCGTACCGCTTCGGTGAGTTGTCCGCTCTCTTCGTAACCTACATATCCTGGAGGCGCTCCGATCAAACGGGACACCGTGTGACGTTCCTGATATTCAGACATGTCGATACGCACCATGTTGTTCTCGTTGTCGAACAGGAACTCGGCCAAAGCCTTGGCCAGCTCAGTTTTACCCACGCCAGTGGTACCCATGAAGATGAAGGAACCGATAGGACGTTTGGCATCCTGCAAGCCTGCACGGCTACGGCGGATGGCGTCACTGACGGCACGGATGGCCTCGTCCTGGCCAACCACACGCTTGTGCAGCTCGGTTTCCAAGTTCAGTAACTTCTCCCGCTCGCTCTGCATCATCTTCTTCACCGGGATGCCTGTCCAACGCGACACAATCTCAGCCACATCCTGATAGGACACTTCCTCGTCGATCAGGGGATGGTCTCCTTGTGCCTTGAGCAGGTCAGCCTTGGCTTTCTCAATGGTGGCTTCGGCATCGCGGATCTTGCCGTAACGCAGTTCAGCCACTCGGCCGTAATCGCCGTCGCGTTCAGCCACGGCAGCCTGATGCTTGTACTGCTCAATATTGTCCTTTTCCTTTTGGATGATCTCCACATAGTGGCGCTCATTCTCCCATTTGCCTTTGATTTCGGCTTTTTGGGCGTTGAGTTTGTCAAGCTCCTGGGTCAACTCGTTGACTTTCTTCGTGTCGTTTTCACGTTTCAGCGCCTCACGCTCAATCTCCAACTGACGGATGCTACGCTCCACGTTCTCAAGGTCCTCAGGCACCGAGTCAATCTGCAAACGCAGACGGGCTGCGGCTTCATCAACCAAGTCGATGGCCTTGTCGGGCAGGAAACGGTCGCTGATGTATCGCACCGAAAGTTGCACGGCGGCCACGATGGCCTCGTCGAGGATACGGATGTGGTGATGGTTTTCGTAACGCTCCTTCAGGCCACGCAGGATGGAGATTGCCGAAGCTTCATCAGGCTCGTCCACCATAACGATCTGGAATCGGCGCTCCAAGGCTTTATCCTTCTCAAAATACTGCTGGTATTCCTTCAGGGTAGTGGCACCGATGCATTGCAACTCGCCACGCGACAGGGCAGGCTTGAGGATATTGGCTGCGTCCATGGCGCCGCCAGTGGCACCCGCACCTACCAATGTGTGGATCTCATCGATGAACAGCACCACATCGCCGGAACTGTCAACCACTTCCTTGATGACACTCTTCAGACGCTCCTCGAACTCGCCTTGGTATTTGGCACCGGCGATCAGAGCACCCATGTCAAGCGAAAACACCGTCTTGCTTTTCAGGTTCTCAGGCACGTCGCCGTTGACGACACGCTGGGCGAGACCTTCAACGATGGCTGTCTTACCCACACCTGGTTCACCGATCAGGATAGGGTTGTTTTTGGTTCGACGCGACAGGATCTGCAGCACACGCCGGATCTCTTCGTCACGTCCGATCACAGGGTCGAGCTTGCCGTTCTTCGCCAGCTCATTCAAGTTCTTGGCGTAACGGTTCAACGACTCGTACTTTCCGTTGGTTTGATAATTTTGTTTTTCCATGTTATTGTGTTTTTGTTTGCTTGTTTTCTGTCGAAAGCCCCTATCAAACCCTTTACCAAACCCATTTTTGTGACATATTGTCATTTTTTTTCGAAGCATAAAGAAATAGTTCTTATATTTGCAAGTTTAAACAACGAAAACGAGCAACTAAATATATGGAAATCAGACGAATATTCGATCTTCTTCCAAATTATCTGGAGAAGTATGCGGATCAACCTGTAGCCTTAGCCGAAAAAAAAGACGGTGAATGGCATACTTTCAGCATACAGGAGTACATTGATCTCACGAATAAACTGAGCTATGCCTTGATCGAATTGGGCATTGAACCCGGCGACAAGGTGGCATTCATCCTCAGCAATCGTCCAGAATGGAACATCATCGACATGGCCGTCAGCCAAATTGGCGCCATCAACGTGCCGATTTATCCGACCATCAGCCAAGAAGACTATCATTTCATCCTGAATGATTGTGAGGCAAAGCTTGTGTTCCTTGACGGTCTTGCAGTGATGAACAAGGTGACCAATGTGCTGCCCGACATCCCAGGATTGAAGCACGTCTACACCATGGTGGACCGTGAGAAATACCCTTATTTTGAGCAATTGATCGACCTTGGCGACAAGCACCCCCATCCAGAGGAGCTGGAGCGTCGCAAGGCCGCTGTGCAATATACCGACTGCATGACCCTCATCTACACCTCGGGAACCACCGGAACCCCCAAAGGTGTCATGTTGTCGCACTCCAACGTCATCAACCAAGTCCTTGGCGTTGACCATATCATTCCTTGCAAACCGGGATCGATTGCTTTCTCATTCCTTCCAGCATGCCACGCCTACGAGCGCTTGCTGATCTACACCTATCAATATAAGGGCATGGCTATTTATTACGCCGAAAGCCTTGCCACCTTGGCCGACAACATCAAGGAACTTCATCCATCGATGATGTGCTGTGTGCCTCGTGTGCTGGAACGTTTCTATGATGGCATCATCGCTTCAGGCAAGAAGATGGAAGGCCTCTCAAAGAACATTTTCTACTGGGCCGTGGATCTCGCCGAGCATTACAGAATTGACGATGACGCTCGCAGTTGGTGGTACAACATGAAGTTGCGCGTTGCCGATAAGCTGGTGTATTCGAAAATCCGTGAGAAGATCGGTGCCGACCGTTTTGAGCGTATCGTTTCGGGCGCAGCTGCTTTACATGAGAACATTGCAGCCTTCTTCTCAGCCATTAAAATGCCTATATTTGAAGGTTACGGCTTAACCGAGACCTCTCCGGTGATTGCTGTGAGCGACAAAGGGCCTCACCAGCGCGAGGTGGGTTGCGTAGGCCCTCCGTTGAAAGGCGTGGAAGTGAAGATCTCCGAAGAAGGCGAGATCATCTGCCGTGGCCACAACGTGATGATGGGCTACTACAAGAGCCCCGAACTGACTGCCGAGGTCATCGACAAGGACGGTTGGTTCCACACTGGCGACATGGGCCGTTTCAACGAGCACGGGCTGCTGATGATTACCGGACGTATCAAGAGCCTGTTCAAGACTTCTGGCGGCAAATACATCAATCCCGACATCCTCGAGGCCAAGTTCAGCTCCTCCAAGTGGATCGAACAAATCGTGGTGGTGGGCGAGAACCAGAAATTCGCCGGAGCATTGATCATCCCCAGCTTCACTGAACTGAAGAACTGGTGCGTAACCCAAAACATCAAATACACCACTCCTGAAGACATCATCAAGAACCCGGAAGTCTTGAAACTCATGGCCAAGGAAGTCCAGGAACTGAACAAGGGCTTGGGCGAGACCGAGAAGATCAAGAAACACGTGCTGTTGGCTGAAGAATGGACCGTGGGCAACGGCTTGATCACCCCGACGCTCAAGGTAAGGCGTAGAGCCATTACCAACAAGTACAAGGATGTGATCGAGAAGATGTTCAACGAGAACTAATACACGAAATATCCCACAACGCCCGACAATACGATGAGTAGAATCGGGTTGGCCTTGAAGAAATAGGAGGCCACAAAGGCGAGGACACAAATCACTATGCTGATGTTGTTCTCGCCTTTGCCTATCTGCACGAAGTTTTGCGCATTCATCATGGAAAGACCAGCGGCGAAGATCAGCCCGGCGATGGCCGGTTTCAATCCTTTCAAAAGATGGCTCATCAACGTATTGCCTTTCTTGTTCATAAACAGGCGGATGATGAAGTAAACCATGATGAGAGAGGGCAGACAGAGTGCAAAAGAGGCGAGGAGCGAGCCAAAGAATCCTCCGGCAGTATAACCCACGTAGGTAGCCATGTTGATGGAGATCGGCCCTGGTGTCATCTGCGAAATGGCCACCATGTCAGCAAACTCAGTAGTGGTCATCCAGGCGTAATTATCTACAACTTCATGCTGAATGAGGGAAAGCATGGCGTAGCCACCACCGAAGCCAAGCACACCTATTTTAATAAATACCCAAAGCAGTTGCAGGTATATCATGGCTCCACCTCCTTGTTTTCAACGTTTTTCATCTTGCGTTCCATCAGAATGGCATAAACCAGGCTTCCCGCTATGGCAACCAAAATGACAATGGCAGGGGAGACCTTGAGCCACCATATCAGCGCGACCGTGGCGACGGGAATGATGGCCGTCTTCCAAGTGACTTTGGCAGACTTGATCATTCTGATCGATGGCGCCAGAATTAGGGCGACCACACAAGGACGGATACCTTTGAAGATGCGCTCCACCACTGGCAAATTGCGGTATTCCCTGAAGACGGTGGCCAACAAAAGGATGATGACAATGGAAGGAATGATTGCTCCGAGCATGGCTGCCGCCGCACCTTTCCTGCCAGCAATTCGGTGACCCACATACAAAGCCGTGTTCACGGCAAACACACCAGGCAACGACTGTACGATTGCCATCATGTCCCAAAACTCATCGGAAGGAATCCACTTTTTCTTGTCTACTATAGCCTGTTCCACCATGGAAAGCATGGCATAGCCACCGCCCAAAGTGAAGGCGCCTATTTTAAAAAAGGTGAGGAACAGCTGAAATACGATCTTCATGGCGCAAAATTACAACTTTTGCTTTGCTTATTGAGATAAAATTAGTACGTTTGCATACTAATTTCAAAAGACATGACAATACTTGACGTTTCAGTAATGACCTTTGACCGGCCGGAGGCCTGGCAATGGTTGGTTCAATTCTGTATTTTAGCCACCGCGCTGCTGTTGGGTAATCTGTTGAGGACCAATATTCCTTTCCTGAAAAAGAGTTTGCTGCCTTCAGCCTTGCTTGGTGGATTGTTGTTGTTGCTCTTTAAGGCGTTCCCAGGATGTAGGGAACTGATCAACAAACCCATGATGGAGATTGTGACCTATCATGCCTTGGGTTTGGGATTTGTTGCTTTAGCATTGAAAAATAATAAGATAGAATCAAAATCAAGCCCAATGAAAGTGATTGAGACCGGTGCTTTGACGGCATCCACCTACGTCATCCAAGGCATCGTGGGCTTGATCGTCTCCATCATTTTCTTCATGGTCGGAAAGAAGTTTTTCTATGCCGCCGGATTGCTACTGCCGATGGGCTATGGTCAGGGGCCGGGACAGGCTTTGAACATCGGAAAGATCTACACGGGCTGGGCCACCCAACAGGGTATGGATTTTTCCGGAGCCGACTTTGGTCTTTCCATTGCCGCCATGGGATTCATCGTGGGCAGCTTGATCGGCGTCATTTACATGAATATCCTGAGACGCAAAGGCAAATTGTCACAAAAGAAAATCGAGGAAGCCCAAGTCAATAAATTGGAGGATTACGAGAGCAAGGGAGAGATTCCGGATGCCGAATCCATCGACAAACTCTCCGTGCAGATCTGCATGGTGCTGTTTGTGTACTTCCTGGTTTATCTGTTCACCAACTGGATCCAGGGCATGGATCTGGGCAATTTCGGCACCAACACCTTGAAGCCGTTGCTCTGGGGATTCAACTTCCTGTTGGGCACCTTGTTCGGCATTCTTTTCAAAAATATCCTGAACCGTTTCAAGAAGGTGAAGATTGTTCGCCGCGAATACATTAATAATTATATGTTGAACCGCATTGGCGGTTTCTGCTTTGACATCATGATTGTGGCTGGCACCGCCGCCATCAGCTTCGATGAGTTTGGCAAGTTTGTGCTGCCGTTCACCATCATCTGCGCCTTGGGTGCTTTGGTCACCTTCTTCTATGTGCTATGGATTAGCAAGCATCTGTATCCTGATTACAAATACGAAGGCTTCTTCTCCATGTTCGGCATGCTGACGGGAACAGCCTCAAACGGCATGATCCTGCTGCGCGAGATCGACCCGAAGTTTGAGACTCCTGCCGCCAACAATCTGGTGCTACAAGCTCTTGCAGCTGTTGTACTGGGCTTCCCTGTGCTGTTGCTGGTGGGCATTGCGCCACAAAGCCTCCAAAATACCTGGATAACGCTTGGAATCCTGGTTGTATTCTGGGCCGCGTTAACCGTGTTTATGTTGCGGACGAAGATCTTCAAAAAGAAGAACTCGAAAGATCTACCCCGATAGGTGTTCCATTCCAATAGCCCAGGGTTCCGCAAAGCGGTACCCTGGGAAACAAAAAAAATCCCGGCCAATTGGTCGGGATTTTTTGTTTTCAGTAGAAGAGGAATCAATCCTTGCGCTTGGCTTCCTTGATTCTGGCCTTCTTACCACGCAGACCTCTGAGGTAGTAGATGCGTGACTTGCGGACGGCGCCTTCCTTGTTCAGCTCGATGCTGTCAATCATAGGAGAAGCGATGGGGAAACATCTTTCAACACCGATGTTGTTGGAGATCTTTCTCACGGTGAAAGTGGCGGTCTTGCCACAACCACTGCGCTTCAAAACGACACCCTGGAACTTCTGGAGACGTTCCTTGTTGCCCTCAACGATCTTGTAAGTAACGGTGACGGTGTCACCAGCTCTAAACTTGGGAAAGTCTTTAACAACGACTTGATCCTCAACGAATTGAATTAATGCGTTCTTCATTTTATATAATATTTTTTTATATATTTTTCGTCAAAAACGGGTGCAAATATACAAAATAATTTGATTGTGAACGCATTTTATTCGCTTTTTTTTAAGATTTCGTACATTTCAGGGCGACGCTCCTTAGTGCGTTGCCATGCTTGTTCCAATTTCCAGTCATTAATTTTCATGTCATTGCCTGACAGAAGAATCTCCGGGACGTCCCATCCTTTGTAGCTTCTGGGGCGTGTGTACACTGGAGGGGAGACCAGTCCGTCCTGGAACGAATCGGATAGGGCAGAGGTCTCGTCGCCCAAGGCACCTGGGATCAAACGCACCAAGCTATCGACCAACACGGCAGCACCCAATTCGCCACCTGAAAGCACGTAGTTTCCGATGGATATCTCTTTGGTAATCAGATGTTCGCGGATGCGCTCGTCGATACCTTTGTAATGGCCACAAAGGATGATGATGTTCTCTTTGAGCGAGAGTTGGTTGCACAACGGCTGGTCGAGCAGTTCCCCATCAGGGCTCATATAGATGACTTCGTCGTAATGGCGTTGGCTTTTCAAATGACTGATGCAGTTGTCAACAGGCTCAATCATCATCACCATGCCGGCACCGGCCGAAAAAGGATAGTCATCCACTTTCTTGTGCTTGTCCGTGCTGTAGTCACGCAAATTGTGAAGTTCAATTTCAACAATTCCTTTATGGATGGCGCGTTTGATGATGGACTCCGTGAAGGGCCCTTGGAACATTTCCGGGAAGATGGCGATGATGTCGATTCGCATGATGAAAATTTTCGGTAAAAGTACGAAAAATTGTTATCTTTGCTGCCTCAATTCAAAAAATCAACCAATGAAAAGACTTTCTTTACTGTTCATGGCACTTGTTGTGAGTGCTATCACACAAGCTCAAATTGCCACCAACATCTATTGGGTGCAGTTCACCGACAAGGCCAACTCACCTTATTCCATTGACAACCCAGAGGCATACCTCAGCCAACGCGCCCTGGATCGTCGCGCCCGCCTAGGCATTGAGATTGACGAATATGACATTCCCGTAAATCCTCAATATCTCCAAGCCGTAGCCGATTGTGGAGCTCAATTGCTGAACCCCTCAAAATGGTTGAACGGTGTCACTGTATATACTTCAAGTTCAAGTGTAATTAACGCTATTTATGCACTTGATTTCGTTGAAGTTGTGAGAAATTGTGAAAACCATACAGAAGCGCAGCGCGACAAAGAGATTTGGCTTGCCAATGAGATGAAGGTTTCAGGAAGCCCTGTGGTTGCAAGGGACTTTTACGGTGGCGCTCATGACCAGGTATTCCAGTTGAGAGTGAACGAACTCCACGACATGGGTTATGATGGCACAGGTGTAGTGATCGCCGTGTTGGACGGCGGTTTCGTTGGCACCGACACACACCACTGCTTTGACAACATGCGGGAGGAAGGCCGTCTGTTGGGCGTCCGCGATTTTGTCTATGGCTCTGAATCCGTTTATTCACAAAGCACTCATGGCACCTCTTGCTTGAGCACCATTGCCGCCTACGATCCTCAAAACATGGTTGGAACGGCCCCTAAGGCATCGTTCTACTTGTTCCACACAGAAGACGGTGAAGGAGAGAACATCGTCGAGGAATACAACTGGGTCTCTGCTGCCGAATACGCTGATTCCCTTGGCGTTGACGTGTGCACCACCTCCTTGGGATATATTGATTTCGACATGCCGCAGTGGGATCATCCAATTGAGCATTACGACGGTCACACCGCTCCGATGACCATAGGTGCTGAGATCGCCGCCAGCCGTGGTATGATCTGCACCAACTCAGCAGGTAACGAGGGTGATGGCTATTGTACTTTAGGTATTCCTGCCGATGCGGAACATATCCTAACCATTGGTGCGGTGAACGCGGCAGGAGAGCGTGCCTATTTCAGTTCAGTAGGCCCCACCTATGATGGTCGTATCAAACCCGATGTGATGGCTGTGGGTCAAGGTACTTATGTGGCCTCGCCCTATTCTTGGTATGGTGATTATTATAACGGTGACGGCACCTCGTTCTCAAACCCAGTGTTGGCCGGAGCAGTGGCGTGTCTTCGTCAAGCTAGACCCAATGCCTCGGTTCAGGAGATCTGCGATGCCGTTCGCATGGCTGGCGACAATGTTGATAATCCTGATAACTACTATGGTTATGGTGTCCCTGACTTTGTGCAAGCCCTGGAGATGCTTCCGCTTCATGTGGACACTTTCGTGCAGCAGAACGAGATTATCGCAGTTTTCCCCAATCCTTCAAAAGGTAATGTTCACATACAGATGAATGAAGGTTATCAGGCCGAAATCAAGGTGTACGACCTGATGGGTCGCCACTTGACTTCCTATCATTTCAATGGCTTGAACCATACTTCCATTGAGCAATTCCTGAATACCTTGGACAATGGCGTTTATTTCATCAAAGCCGACTCCGAATTAGGCTCACAGACCGTAAGGTTGGTCATCACCAAGTAAACAGGTAACCATGTAAAATAAAAAAGCCCCGAGGTTTCCCGGGGCTTTTTTATTGATGTGTTTTCTTATTCTTTCACCAGTGGTGAAGGAGTGTTGAAAACTCTGGTGGCGAGTTCCTTATCAAGCATGATCATGCCGTTGAGGTTGTCGCCGATCATTTTGCATTGGGTGATCAAATCGAGAGCGTTTTCCTCTTCTTCAACCTGTTCGTCGATGAACCAAGCTAAGAAGTTACCTGCAGCGCGGTCGTGATCTTCGTCAGCGATGTCGCAGAGGTTGTTGATTAAGGCGGTCACTTTCTTCTCATGCTTCAGGGTGTCCTCGAAAGCGGCGAGAACGGTCTTCCATGAGGTCTGCACTTTGGCGATAGGAGCCAGGATCACCTTCTCGTTTTGTGAGTGGAGGTAGTTGATCATGATCTCGGCGTGAGCCTGTTCCTCTTGGAACTGAACCTTGAACCAATTGGCGATGCCTTTGAAACCTTTGGCATAGATGTCTTGAGCCATGCTCAGATACAGATAAGCCGACCACATCTCAGCATTGATCTGGTCGTTGATGGCTTTTGCTAATTTCTTGCTTATCATATGACGATCCTTTCTTATTTCTCAAAATATCTCTTGTAAAGTCCTTCGAAGCCTTTGCCGTGGCGAGCTTCGTCCTTAGCCATCTCATGGACGGTGTCGTGGATGGCGTCAAGGTTGCGTTCCTTGGCCACGCGGGCAATGCGCATCTTGTCCTCGCAGGCACCACATTCGGCAATCATGCGTTTGTAGAGGTTGGTCTTGGTGTCCCAAACCACGTCGCCTAACAGTTCAGCGAACTTGGCGCAGTGCTCGGCCTCTTCAAATGCATAACGCTTGAAAGCCTCGGCAATCTCAGGATAGCCTTCACGGTCAGCCTGACGGCTCATGGCCAGATACATGCCGACTTCAGTGGCCTCACCCATGTAGTGGGCATTCAAATCCTTGATCATATCGTCACCCGTGCCTTTGGCAATGCCAAGCACATGCTCGGTGACAAAGTTCAGGGCAGCGCTCTCGTCAACGACTTTCCATTCAACGATTTGCTTGCACTGTGGACAACGTTCAGGAGCTTCTTCTCCTTCATGGACATAACCGCAAATAGGGCAGATGAATTTCTTTTTCATAGTTGTTTTCCTTTAATTGAATTAGTTTTGAGTTTATTCTGTTTGTTGTGATTGCAAAGATAAAATAATTTCTTAAATTTGCAGTTTTAAACAAGGTAAATATTTTATTTTATGCTTAACAGAAGGTTTTTGAGAGTCAAGGTATTGCAGGAGATTTACGCCTACCATCAAGCCGAGGAAACAGACATGCTCGCCGCTGAACGTCGTCTGCTCAATGGGGTGGATACACTTTACGGGCTGTTTATCCGTCAATTGACGTTTTGGGTCGAAGTGAAATGCTTCGCCGAACGGAGAATCGAGGAGAATCTGCATAAGAATTTCCCCACCGCCGAAGACCTCAACCCGAACCGCAAGTTCATCAACAACAGGGTTCTGAACGCACTCGAAAACAATCGCGATTTGCAATCCCTCCAAGAAAAGTACAAGATCAACTGGACCGAAAACCGTGAGGACTTTATCCGTGGCTTTTACAACCGCCTTCGTGAATATCCCGAATATCAGGAATACATGAGCAGCGACAAAAGCAGCTTTGCCCTTGACAAGCAACTGATTCTTGACGTCATTGACAACCACATGGCTGAAGACGAGTTGCTGTTCGACTTTTACGCGGACAAGAACCTAGGATACAATAGCGATTATCAGCTGGGGCTCTTCCTGCTTTGGAAGTTCATCAATGAGATGGATCCCAAGTTCGACTCAACCAGCAAGATCCCTCCAGCGTTCAAAACAGAGAACGACGGTACCAACGACGACAAGACCTTCCTCGTGAAGTTGTTCAAGGAGACCTTGAGACACGCAGACGAGTATCAGGAGTTGGTGAAAGCCAATATCGCCAATTGGGATTACGAACGCATTGCCTTGATGGATAAGATCATCATTTTCATGGCCTTGACCGAGTTCTGCCAGTTTAAGGACATCCCCGTGAAGGTCACCATCAACGAATACATCGAGATCTCCAAGTATTACAGCACTCCCGATAGCAGACGCTTCGTCAACGGTATCCTCGACAAACTTGCCGAGCAACTTGCCGCAGAGGGAAAACTGGTGAAAAGCGGAAGAGGCCTGGTGTGACTCAATAATTAATAGGTATGAAAAGAACGATTCTCATATTGACTCTGGTGTTGGGTTGGATGGCTTTTGCCACTGCCCAGCAAGCCAACGGCACCTATTCGTTCCTGAGGGCGACCAATTCCGCTCGTGTCGCCGCTTTGGGCGGATTGCCATTGCCCATGCTTGACAGCGACATACAGCTCTCCACGTTCAACCCAGCGGCCATCGATGCCGACATGAGCAACAAACTCGGGCTTTCCTACGTGGACTACTATACCGACATCAATTTCGGAACGGCACAATACGCCCGCTATTTCGAGAAAGTAGGTGCCTTTGCCGCTACCGTACAGTTCCACAACTACGGTCATTTCGACGAGACCTCGGAAGGCGGCAAGCCAACGGGTGAGTTCACCGCTTCCGATTACTCGGTCAACATAGGGTGGGGGCGTCGCTTGTCACCCCATTGGAGCATCGGAGCATCGTTGAAATACGCCGGATTGCAATATGAGCGCTATGCGGCAGGTGCGTTGGCTGTTGATGTCGCCGGCATGTACCACACGGATGGAGGATGGATCTTTTCACTGAACGCCCGCAACATTGGAACGCAGTTGTTCAACACTTTCGACACCCGGCATTGTCCGCTGCCTTTTTCCATTGACTTTGGCGCTTCGCGTCGTCTTGAGCACTTGCCCCTTACCATCATGCTGTGGTATGACGACATCCAGAAATGGAACAAAATTATGGAGTCCCCAACCTACATCGAGAAGCATACCGATCCGCTTACCGGAGAATATACCCCTGAAAAAGGCATCGCCCGTTTCGCCCGCAACCTGGCTTGTCACCTAGTGATTGGTGGCGAGTTGTATCTGGGCAAAAACATCGTGCTTCGTACCGCATTCAACTACGGTCAACGCTATGCGATGGATGTTCCGACAGCGCGCACTTTAGTGGGGTTCTCAGCCGGTCTTGCCGTCAAGATCAAGATGTTTGAAATCAGTTACGCCCGCTCACGCAACAGCATCGTCATGTCGCCCAACTACCTCACCATCACCATGGATCTCAACAAGTTCTAAATGTACCTGAAGGAATTACGTCTGGCCAACTTCAAGAACTGCGAATCCGCCGAACTGACGTTTTCGGAGAAGTTGAATTGTTTTGTCGGACTCAACGGTGCAGGCAAGACCAACATCCTGGATTCCATCTATTATCTCTCGTTCTGCAAGAGCTATTTCAATGCGGTCGACAAGCTGAACATCCGCCATGACCAGGATTTCTTCAGTATCCATGGCACGTACAGCTTCGACAATAAAGAGAATGAATCAGTGTCGTGCGTCCAAAAGCGTGATGCCAAAAAATCCTTCAAGTTCAACAAGAAAGAATACGACAGGCTTTCGGATCATATCGGGAAGTTCCCCTTGGTGATGATTTCCCCTTACGACCGCGACTTGATCAACGAGGGCAGCGATCTCCGGCGCAAGTTCATCGACGGGGTCATCTCCCAATTCGACCCGCTGTACCTGAATGCCTTGCTTAAATACAACCGTGCCTTGTTGCAACGCAACATGCTGCTGCGGCAGTTTGCCGACACCCGTCGTTTCGACAGCACCTTGCTACAACTTTGGGACGACCAGTTATGTGTTTGTGCCAGCGACATCCATGAGAAGCGCCAACGTTTTCTTGAAGAGTTCCGACCCATTTTCCAGCATTATTACGAGGTGGTTTCAGGCGCCAAGGAACGAGTGGAGGTGGATTACAGTTCCAAGCTTGACCAAAAGCCCATGGAACAACTGCTGAAAGACAACCTTCAACAAGACGCCAGCTCATGCTATACCAACGTGGGCATCCATAAGGACGACCTTGATTTCCGGCTTGACGGACATCCACTGAAAAAGTTTGGCTCACAAGGCCAGCAAAAGTCATTCGTGGTGTCGATACGTTTGGCCCAATTCGAATACAACTACCAAAAGATCGGTTACAAGCCTATCTTATTGCTCGACGACATCTTTGACAAGCTCGACGATCAACGGGTGATGAAACTCGTGAGACTTGTAGGGGACAACCATTTCGGACAGGTGTTCATCACTGACACCCAGCAGCAACGCATCGAAAGGCTTTTTGAGGATACCAACATCAACCACCGGATCTTTGAAGTCGAATCAGGACACGTAAACCTCATCAGCCATGAATGATCCGAACCAAAATACCATAGGGGAGCTGATCAAGGCTTTCTATGAGGAACGTCGGGGGCCTGAATACCTTGACGAGGTCAACATCGTCAAAGGCTGGAAAGGCGTGGTTGGACCATTTATCGCTCAATACACCAAGGACCTGTACATCAAGGACGGTGTGCTGTTTGTGAGCCTGACGTCAGACAGCTTGCGCAACGAATTGAGCTATTCCAAGACCGTATTAAAGAAAAACCTCAACGATCTCGTTGGACGGGAAGTGCTTACCGACATCGTTTTCCGTTGAATTTTTTGTTTGTTTCCATTTTTTATTTAATTTTGCCCCTTTAAATCATTAAATATTAAATTTTTAATCTAAATAACAACTATGCTTAGTCAAGATGTAAAGATCGGAAGTGCCATTCGTATGGATGGTAAGATTTATTTCTGCATTGATTTCCAACACGTTAAGCCAGGTAAGGGTAACACCATCATGCGTATTAAGCTGAAGGACGTTCTCAGCGGCAACGTGCTTGAAAAGAGATTCGATATCGGTGTGAAGTTGGAGGAAGTCCGCGTTGAACACCGTCCTTACCAGTATTTCTACAAGGAAGGTGAAGACTTCATCTTCATGCACACTGAGACCTACGATCAGATTCCGATCGCCGAAGACAATATCACAGGTGTGAAATTCATGAAGGAAAATGATATCGTTGACGTTGTTGTTGACGCTTCAACCGAGACCATCCTTTACGCTGAAATGCCAGTGAAGACTGTGCTGAAGGTGACTTATACCGAACCTGGCGAGAAGGGCAACACCGCTACCAACGCTCTCAAGGAAGCTACCGTTGAGACCGGCGCCATGGTCCGCGTGCCTCTGTTCATCAACACTGACGACATGATCCGTGTTGACACCCGTACCGGTGAATATTGCGAACGCGTGAAAGCCTAATGAAAATCAAGAAAACCACATTAAAACACCTCGCCGAGCTGATCGGTGCAGAGTTTGTCGGTGACCCGAACTTCCCCATTACCGGCTTCAACGAAATCCATAAGGTGGAGCCCGGTGATGTGACCTTCGTGGATCATCCGAAATATTACGGCAAGGCCTTGAACTCAGCCGCTACCGTCGTGCTCATCAACAAGCATGTGGAGTGTCCTGAGGGCAAGGCCCTGCTCATTCATGACGATCCCTTCGACGCATTCCTTCGTGCAATGCGCCATTACCGTCCCAAGGAGACTTGCACCGAGGCCATCAGCCCATCGGCAGAGATCGGGGAGGGGACCGTCATCATGCCGGGTTCATCCGTCGGCAACCATACCGTCATCGGCAAGAACTGCGTCATCCATCCCAACGTCACCATCTACGACTATTGCGTGATTGGCGACAACGTCATCATCCACTCGGGCAGCGTCATCGGCGCTGACGCCTACTATTTCCAACGTAGAGCCGACAGCTACAAGAAATTTGAGTCGTTCGGCCGCGTGGTGATTGAGGATGACGTGGAGATTGGGGCTTTGTGCAGCATCGACAAGGGTGTCACTAGTGACACCACGATCCGTCGCGGTACCAAGATGGACAACCATTGCCAAGTGGGTCACGACAGCTACATTGGCCGAAACTGCCTCATCGGAAGCCATGCTGCCATTGCAGGCGTCACCCGCATCGAGGACGACGTAATCCTTTGGGGACGTGTATGCGTCAACAAGGATCTGGTGATCGGCGAAGGCGCTGTAGTGCTGGCCACCTCAGCCGTTGACAAGAACATCGAACCTGGCAAAGCCGTTTTCGGCGTTCCCGCCCAAGACGTACGCAAACAATGGCGTGAGCAAGCCGCCATGCGCCAACTGCCTGATTTTCTCAGGGAATACTACAAAAACAAGGATTAGTACTGGTATGCTCCCAAATCGGGAGCGCCAGTGCGTGATTTGCCTTCTAGGTCATAAGGAACCTCCGTGGCAATGATAGGATTACCCGTTCCCACCGCCGGTGAAAGGGCATCGCTGAGATGCATGTCGAAATTGCGGTAATCCACAAACAAGGGATCTTCATTGAAAATACAGCCCGAGATACAGGGGGAGTCATTACTGTATTTCTTCGTCTTCAGCAGGCAATGGTCAATCAGATAGGTGGTGTCTATCTCTGGACTTACAGCGCTCAACGCGATTCCAAATTCTTCTTCCTGGGCACCATGAACGATGCTGTTCCACATCTTGAAATAGAAAGGATATTCGTAACGTTCTCCGTCTTGGTCAACATAGTTTGAAAGCAACATCGACGCCGTAGTGCGTGTGGACTTCCACCAATAGTTGCCAATGGTGCAATGCCTGAGTTCGTAAGCTCCACCTTGAGCCACAGCGAAGGCATACTGTCCACAATTGTCAATGACTGTATTGTGCGCCTCCACGGCATAGTAAACGGCATAAAGCCCGACACCCGTATGGTTTTCGATAACGGTGTTTCTCAAACGAAGCGCATTGTGTGTTTCGTGAACGAACGACTCCGCCTGAATGCCGATAAACGCGTTTCTGATCACGGCATGATCAATGATATGGTCGGCACCTTCGCGACCATCCATCAGCCAGATGCGGTCCCATTGACCGGGTTCGTTATCGAAAAACGGCTCCAACCGGTCACTTTCAATCACCACGGGATGCTCCGCCGTGCCTTCAATGATCAGTTGACCGTCGCTCCAAGACCAAAGGCCGCCACCGCCATGGACGTATACATGCGTTCCCTCATGGATGTGCAAGGTGCCATACGAATTGATCAGGGCATAGCCGTAAACCACATAGGGGAGTTCATTGGTCCAATGGGTGATTTCCAAACTGTCAGCCACAATCTTGAATTTCGGAAAGCCGTTGATCTTACGGTCAGCCACGATGTAACGGGCATTTTGACCCCAAGCCACCAGTTTGATCATCTGGGCGTTGCCGTTGGTAACGAACAGGATGCTGTCTTCCACCACAAACGGCGTGCGTTGGTCGTTTGGATCAATGGTCACGTTAAGGAAAGAGAAAATGCTGTCCTTGGCTGGGACGATCTTGTCATAGAACACCGAGCCGTGCTCACCATCGATATTGAGCTTGAAACGGGATGATTCACCACCCATCAATCGTATCTCACTGATATTGAGGTCTTCCGGGTAATTGTTATAAATCTTCAGTTGATGCGTTGACGAGCCTATACTGGTAAAAACCGTGTCGAACATGACCGTATCCGTCGAAAAGGCGAGCATCTGGCTGGGGTCCGTGCTAATACTGTTTTCCTTGCGGCAGGACGAAAACAGCATGATTGCGGCTATGATTATGAGAAAAATCCTTTTCATCCGATGAATTTTGGTACAAAAATAGCTATTTAATCCATATTTGGCTTAATAATAACTATCTTTGCAGCGAATTCGTATGAAAATGAAAAGAATTATTTCGGTTTTATTTGCTTTGGTGCTGAGCGTAACCCTGTCGTCAACGCTGAAAGCCCAAGTCTTTGGAGGCCCTGATTTCATGAGAGGGAAAATGGTTGCCGGCGGTATCTTCAACGCAGGCTATTCTACGGGATGTTTGCATCTTGGAGTCGCTCCACAATTCGGCTATCGTTTGACGAGAAGCCTGGAGTTAGGCATCAGGGTAGGGTATGACTTATACCATTATTATAACAGCCCTTATTATGGCAGGTACAACAGCCATTTCTTCAGTGGCGCGATCTACGCCAACTTTGAGATTTTCCAAGGCATTTATGTCCATGTGGAAGATGAGGAGTCGTGCATGCTTGTCAGAGGCAATGCCATGAATCCCGCTATTCCAAATTGGTATAATTCCGCTTTTGTCGGTGGTGGCTATCGCCAATACACCAGCGAAAATTCATACGTTTATTTTGCTTTCCTATATAACCTTTCGTGGAGTTATGCTCACCCGGAAAGCAGCCCTTACGTCAATCCTTTTGTGATCAGGACGGGTTATTGCATTGGTTTTTGAGGATGAATTATGGAGAAGAAGAACAACAATGCCATCAATATAAAGAACAAACGTGCCGAGCATGAGTATTTCCTGATGGATCGGCTCACGGCAGGCATCGCGTTGACCGGTACCGAGATCAAATCGATACGCAACGGCAAGGCAAGTCTGGCGGAATCGTATTGCACCTTCAAAGGGGACGAGTTGTTTGTGGTGGGGATGCACATCGCCGAATACGACAAAGGCACTTACAACAACCACGATCCCAAGCGTGACCGCAAGTTGCTGCTCACTGCGCGTGAGCTTCGCAAACTCAAGGCCAAGGTGCAGGAGAAAGGCTTCACCATCATTCCGGTGCTGCTTTTCATTAACGAGAAAGGGCTGGCCAAGCTCGACATCGCCTTGGCTCGAGGCAAGCATTATTACGACAAGCGTGAGACGCTGAAGACCAAAGACTCAAAGCGCGACGTTGAAAAGCAATTGAAAGGCTTTTGATTTGTTATTGAACTGATTTTGTTTATTTTTGCAAAAAAAAATATTAGAGATGAAAAAGTTGTTGTTTATTGCATTGACAGCCTTAGTATTGGTAGGCTTCACTTCATGCCATAAGCATAGATACTGCCAATGTTACGCCTACGTCAACGGCGAAGACATTCCTTTGGGCGAAGACCCCCCTGATCTCACTCAGCTGACGGCTTCCGCCATCGATTCGTTGGATGCCTCATACAACGTATACATCATTGAGAGCGGCACCTGCAACGACAAGGCCAAGGAAATTGTGGGATGGGGACAAGTGACCTGCCGGGAGGTCAGTCCGAAGTACGACAGCAGCTGGCTCACTGAGTTGTTCAACAAGAAAACATCAAACAAGCATTGATTTCGTCATGAAATACGGCTTTGACAACGAGAAATACCTAAAGATCCAGTCCGAGCATATCCGCGAGCGTATCGCCGAGTTCGGCAACAAGCTTTACCTTGAACTGGGAGGGAAGCTCTTCGATGACCATCATGCCAGTCGCGTACTGCCCGGCTTCCAACCCGACAGCAAGCTGCGCATGCTCCAAAACCTCAGCGACAGCGCCGAGATCGTCATCGTGATCAGTGCTTCCGACATTGAGAAGAACAAGATGCGTAGTGACTTGGGCATCACCTACGATGTGGATGTGCTTCGCCTTCGCAACGAGTTCATGAAACGTGGTTTCTTGGTAAGCAGCGTGGTCATCACCCATTACAATGGTCAGAGCAGCGCTTCCGCTTTCCACAACCGCTTGGAGCATTTAGGCATCAAAGCATATTATCATTACCTGATTGACGGCTATCCTCACAACGTGGCTCTCATCGACTCCGACGAGGGTTTCGGAAAGAACGAGTATGTGGAGACCACACGCCCGTTGGTCATTGTCACGGCACCAGGCCCGGGCAGCGGCAAAATGGCGGTGTGCCTCAGCCAACTCTACAACGAGCAGAAACGTGGCATCAACGCCGGTTACGCCAAGTTTGAGACCTTCCCTGTGTGGAGTCTTCCGTTGAAGCACCCCGTCAACATGGCATACGAGGCAGCTACCGCCGACCTAAACGATGTGAACATGATTGACCCGTTCCATTTGGATGCCTATGGCAAGATTGCCATCAACTATAACCGCGACATTGAGATCTTCCCCGTGCTGAATGCCCTGTTTGAAGGCATTTACGGCAAGTGTCCGTACAAGTCGCCCACCGACATGGGTGTCAACATGGTCGGTTTCTGCATCAGCGACGACGAAGTGTGTTGCAAGGCCGCCAAGGATGAGATCATCCGCCGTTACTTCACCGCCTTGAATATCATGGCCGAGGGGGGCTGCAACGAAAACGAAGTCAACAAGATTTCCATGCTGCTCAACCAGGCCAAAATCACTGTCGAAGATCGCAAGCCCGTGGTGGCTGCCAGAGAGCGCAAGGAGCGCAGTGGAGTAGACTGTGCCGCCATCGAATTGGCCGACGGCACCATCATCACCGCTGAGACCAGCGCCCTGCTAGGCCCTAGTGCCGCCTTGATCCTCAATGCCACCAAACATCTGGCCGGTATCGAGCACGACCTCAAACTGATCCCGCAATACATGATTGAGCCGATCCAAAAGACCAAAGTGGACTACCTTCGTGGTAACAATCCAAGGTTGCATACCGATGAGGTGCTGATTGCCCTCTCAGTGCTCAGTCCCGAAAACGAAAACTGCAGGAAAGCTTTGGAAGTTCTCCCGCAGTTTGTCGGTTGTCAGGTTCATTCCACCGTGATGCTCAGCGAGGTTGACCGCAAGATCTTCAATAAGCTGGGGGTTGGATTAACCTGTGATCCAGTTCGCAAAGCAAAGTAACCTAATATAAGTAAAGTACCCCAAAAGGCACATTCTTAACTCCTGAAAGGAGTTATGTAGTGCCGTTGGGGTACTTTACGATTATTAATCAACCTTGATATCTTTATTGACGTTCTTCGAACCCACGAGGGCATAGAACAGGATATAGGCGGCGCAGAACAGCACGACAATGTAACTGGTCATGTAGCTGCCCGTCCAGTCAGCGACAAGGCCTTGCAGACCCACCATGATGGCGAAGCCGAATACCATCGTCATAAAGGCACCCGAGGCGATGGCCGTATACTTGCCAAGGCCTTCAGTGGCGAGATTGAAGATGGCACCCCACATAACAGAAGTGCAAAGACCCACAAGGATGAAGGCGAAGATGCCCACAGGAACTTCTGCCCAAATGACTTTCAGGTTAGCCCAGTCGATGCCCGGCACGTTGACCAACCAGCTTTGCGGGGCAAGCATGCCAAACAAGACCAATGCGATAGCAGCAATGGAAACTGTAGTCACCATTGCTTTCGAAGACACCTTGCCGCCGATGGCGCCACCAACAAAACGACCGATGAGCATCATCAGCCAATAGACGGCCACGATGAGGCCAGCGATGGTGCCACTCATGCCGATGCCAGGTGTAGCAGCATCAGGCTGCGAGGTCAGGTATTGCAGGATATAGGTAGGCGTACCCACTTCGATGCCGCCATACAGGAAGATGGCCAGAATACCGAGCTTGAAGTGACGGAAAGAGAAGGCGCTGTATTGGTCCTTGACTTCCGATTTCTCCTCCACAGGCTGTTGCGGTTCCTCAATCTTGGTGAAGAGGATGACGATGAAGCCGATGACAAAGATGGCCAGGGCGATCAGCAGGGCAGGGGTGGCATCGGAAATCTTGGCCTTGGTAGCCTCACCAATAAGAGCACCCATGAGGATGTATACTGCCACAGCGGCTGCCGAGTTGAAAACGCCGCCGATCTGGATGAGTTGGTTGCCTTTGTTGCCGCCACCACCAAGGAGGTTCAACATTGGGTTGACGACGGTGTTCAGCATGCACATGCAGAAGCCGGCGATGAAAGCACCGATGAGGTAAACACCGAAGCCGTATTTGCCACTGGCCCATTGCACCAAGATGCCGATGATACCTACGGCAAGGGCAATCAAAGAGGTCTTCTTATAGCCGAAGCGTTTGATCAGCATACCCGAAGGAATTCCCATCACCAAGTAAGCGATGAAGTTGCCGTAGTTGCCGATCTGCGAGAGGAAGTTGCTCGCACCGAATTGGTTTTTCACGATGACTGCCATGGGTGAGCAAAGGTTGGTCACGAAGGCGATCATGGCGAACAGGGCGATCATCACGATGATGGCACCCCATTGTTTTGTTTTAGTACTCATATTATTATTATTTCCAAAGATCGTTGGGATAGATCCCTTTTTCAATTAATTCCTTGATCTTGCGCATTACGTCGGGTTTGTCCTCTTTATAAGTGACACCGAACCAAGAGGCGTTACTCGACAGCACCTTCAGCTTGGCGGTGCCGTCGTTGATGCTTTGGTTGACCATCAAAGGGATGAAGAACTCAGCCTTGATGTTGGTTTGGGCAGGACCTTTCAGGAACTCCACGAAACCCTTCTCGGAATACTCGAAGAAGTCGGGGGTGAAGCCGAAGAAGTTCATGGAAACCAAGGATTCCATATCCAATGGATGGCTACCTGTCTCGTCGGTGTAAGCCGCGCCCCCCTCTGGGGTGTGGCCGATAGCCGTGCGCTCAACGATGGTCTGGAGATGACCCTCAGCGTCAGCGGTGCAGATGCCACGGCTCACGGTGCCGAACTCCGACATGGTGTTGCGCAACTTGTAGGCGACCATGCTGTAGGCGCCTTTCTTGCCTTCACATTCCATGAGGTATTTGGCCAACACTTCATAGGCTTCCTTGCCATAGAAATCATCCGCATTGATGGCGGCAAACGGCTCGTGGATCACGTCCTTGGCCATCAGAACAGCATGGCAGGTACCCCAAGGCTTCACACGGCCTTCAGGAACGCTGAATCCAGCCGGCAATTTATCAAGCGATTGATACACATATTCTACGGGAATGCCAAACTTCTCCGCATTGTTGACTTTCTTGAAAGCCTCAGCGAAATCTTCGCGAATCACGAAGACCACCTTGCCGAAACCGGCACGCTTGGCATCATAGATTGAGTAATCGAGAATGGCCTCGTTGTTGGGGCCTACGCCGTCCATCTGCTTCAGGGCACCATAACGTGAACCCATTCCGGCGGCTAAAACTAATAAGGTTGGTTTCATTTATTCGATATTTAAAATTCAAAATTTAAGATTCAAAATTATAGTCGGCGTGCGCCATCAGAGATGACCACATCATAGACTTTCGGTTCATGCCCGAATTTGGCGTTGAACTTTTCTTTTGCGGTTTTGATAAAGGCATCGTAAAGCTCTTCCTTGACAAGGTTGATGGTGCAGCCGCCAAAGCCGCCACCCATCACTCGGGAACCGGTTACACCGCATTCCTTGGCGATGTCATTGAGGAAGTCGAGTTCCTCACAACTGACCTCATAGAGCTTGCTCATGCCGAAATGGGTGCCGTACATGCATTTGCCTACGGTCTCGTAATCGCCTTTCTGCAAAGCGTCACAAACGTCGAGCACACGCTGCTTCTCGCCTATGACGTAGGAGGCGCGGAGATAGTCCTCACCTGAAATGTCAGGACGCACTTCATCAAGCATGTCTTGAGTGGCGTCACTGAGGTATTTCACCTCGGGATACTTGGCGGCAATATGCGCACAAGCGTTCTCACACGACGCACGGCGTTTGTTGTAGGCTGAGGATGCCAGACTATGCTTCACCAAAGTGTCCAGCAGCACTACCTTGTAGCCTTTGGGATCGAAGGGGAAGTACTCGAACTCCATGGTGGCGCAGTTGAGGCGCATCAGGTTACCGGCCTTGCCAAATAGGGAGGCGAACTGGTCCATGATGCCGCAGTTCACACCCACATAATGATGCTCGGTCATCTGACCGATACGAGCCAACTCGAACTTGTCAATGCCAAGATTGAACAACTCGTTGAGTGCAAAGCCATAGGTACTTTCAAGAGCAGCCGACGATGACATGCCAGCGCCAAAGGGAACGTCGCCTGCAAACACAGTGTCGAAGCCGCCGATGGCATAACCCCGTTTCTGTATCTCACGGCATACGCCGAAGAGGTATTTCGCCCAATGCTGTAATGGAAGATCCTCTTCATTAAGTCCGAACTCAAGGTATTCCTCCTTGTCCATGGAGTATGCCCGCACGGTCTTGGTGCCGTTCAAACGGATGCAGGCAAAGATGCCTTTGTCAATGGCTCCCGGAAACACGAAACCGCCATTGTAATCGGTATGTTCGCCGATCAAGTTGACGCGGCCGGGAGAGGTGTACACGCTAAATTCATTGCCGAACAAAGCGTTGAACTTGTTTTGAATTGCCTGTATATCCATCTTATTTCTTGATTATGGTCTTCATACTTTTCTTTTCACCTGCCACGATCTCAACCATATAGGCACCGGCAGGCAACTGCTTTAGGTCAATGACGGTTTCCTTCTGGTTGACAGCCACTTCCTTCACCTTGACACCAAGGATGTTGTAAACACTGACCAGCTGCATGTCTTCATCAGAGTGGATGGTCATCAAGTCATCAACGGGATTCGGATAGACGCTGGTTTTCAAGTCTATCTCGCCGATGCCTTGAGGGGTAATGGTGTCAGTAGCAACCACCTTCACATTATCAATGAACCATGAAAAGGTTAGGATATCGCTACCGTTGTTATGGGCGCGGAATCTCAGCCTGATGTTCTGTCCTTGGTAAGCCGACAGGTCGAGTTGGACGGGCTCTTGGAACTGGTTGACCCATTCCGGTTGGTCTACAGCGTCCCAGAGGGTGGTCCAGGAGCCGGTGTTGGTGTTCAAGACATCCACCTTATAATGGTCTTGGTAATCAGCGATGCCGTATTGGCAGAAGGTCTCAAAGGTAAGAACCGTTGGGCGGTTGATGGCCAACAGCGGGGTGATGAGCTTTTCGTCCTGCGGTCCCCATTCTTCCGATTCGTCCCATTCAACACCTGCCATATGTTCGCCTTGTGGAGGTACCACATAATATTCTTCACCCCAATAGTTGGTGGCATATTCCGATCTGAATCTGTACCAGCTGAACCAGCTCATCATAAGCGATTCGATGCTCCAGCCCACCGGAGGGAACTGCTCTCCCTCAAAGCCTTCGAGAAGGATGGGAGCCTGCCAGTCCCAATGCAAGTCGTATGGATCGGAATCAGCGGCATGACCAAGGTCGTCAGCCAAATGGAAGACGATGCTTGCGGTAGTGTGGTTAGGCTGTGCCGGAAGGGTTGCCGTATAATCGTAATTGGACTTTGCCGATTTGACAAAGGTGATGTCGTGTGCCTGACCGTCAATTGTATAAGTGGCCTGCATCTGGTTCGGCACGTTTGACTCGTCATAGACTCTCAAGGTCAGGTTCATCTGGGTATCAGCCCAGGTTTGGGTGCCTTTCAAAGAGACAACAGTAGGAGGGTTATTATCAACCGACGTAGCGTTGATATAGACGTCGTCGATGCAGAGGTTCCAGCCGTAGCCGCTGACAGCCTCGATGATGACGAATCCGTAACCTTCAGGGCTGTTGAAAGTATAGCTGTACTCGTACCAGTCGCTTTGGTCGCCAACCACAGGCTCAAGCATGGTGTTGCGGTGCACGGTGCCAAGCAGGGTGCCATCAGCGGTATTGGTGGTCGGGGAGTAGTACACGTTGATCCGGTCGGGACCCATGATATTGTTGTTGTAGTTACGGTAAATCCAGTAACGCACCACGTTGTCGGTAGCATTGAGTTGCAACTTGGGTGAAATCAAATTGCAGGAGCTGCCTGCTGGGCTGGTGTAGCAATAGAAACGGGCCATTCCTGCGCTCTCGTCGTGAGGTGTGCAAGCCGGCCAGTCGTTGGAGGTCTTGCGTTCAAAAATGTAGTTGCCGTTCGTGGCGACATTCAGCCATCCCGTTGGAGGGAAAGTCTCGCTTTCAAAGCCTTCATTAATAGGGAAGGTATGGACAGGCTCCAAGGCGGTGATGGTGTAGTCGGCCGACTGGGTGGGGGCGGAATGCGATGACGTCACGTTGAAAGTGGCGTGCAGGGTTTCGTTGTTGGTCAGGTCCATCGGCAGCGTGACTTTGGCGATCAACTCCGCTGAGGTGTTATAGTTCAAGCTGACTTGGGACACTTGTGAACCGTTTTGATAGAACTCCATCGGCAAGGAACCTGTGCTGGTGAACTGGTAGGTATCCTGCTGCTCTCCAGTGTTGCTGAGGAGGAAGCGTAGGTAAGCCGATTCGCCGAAATAGACTGAGGTGTCGGCGGTAAGCTGTTCCAAATTGAAGTTGTATTGTGCGGTCTGTTCGATGACCACATCGTCGATAGACAAATACCACGGTGAGTTGGTGGCCACGCTATGGAAGCCCACATAGAAGTTGCCTGTGCTTGTGGCTTGGAACACGGCCGATGCCTGTTGGAACTCTTCGTTATCAATAATGAAATCAGGGATCACGGTGATCGTCATGCCCGAAGGATTGGCATTCGCACCGGCTTTGACTTCCAGGTTGAAGTGGTCCACATGCCAGGTGGAATACCAGAACGAAACACGATAGTAACTGCCAGCGGTGGCATTGATTTCCTTGTAAGTCCACACATCGGTGTTATAGGAGGCATACATGTACCAGTCGCCAGTATGGGGCTTGCGTCCACGGGCTTCGTTATCATCGGGGATGGTGATGCCGGCTTTCCAGCCATTGTCGTTGCAAATCCAGCCAACGGGCGTTGCACCTACGGTGTTACCAGTCTCAAATCCATCGTTCACGATGACTTGAGCAAATGTCATTGTACTGATGACTAATGCTAAAAGGGTAGAGTAAATCTTTCTCATCGGTATGCTTATTTGATTTCAAATTTCAATTAACCTACAAAAATAGGAAAAAAACCATAAATTTGTCAAGTCATAAAATATACCTGATGTTGAAAAAATACCTAAGCATTTTTGTCATCGCCTTAGTGGCAACAGCCTGCACAAAACAACCTGCTCCACTCGATCCTGTCCCGACCAAAGAACAATTGGATTGGCACGAACTGGAGACCTACGCCTTCATTCATTTCGGCTTGAACACCTTTAATGATATGGAATGGGGCTATGGCGATACACCCGCATCGACTTTCAATCCCACGGCGTTGGATTGCGAGCAATGGGTACTGACCTTGAAATCCTGCGGCATGCAGGGCGTGATTTTTACGGCAAAGCATCATGACGGCTTCTGCCTCTGGCCTACCGAGACCACGGATTACTGCATCAAGAACTCGCCTTACCAGGACGGACAGGGCGATGTGGTGGGGGAGTTGTGTGAGGCTTGCCGTAAGCATGGGCTGAAGTTCGGACTCTATCTGTCGCCATGGGACCGTCATCAGGCCTCCTACGGAACGGATGAATATGTCAAGATGTATCACCGACAAATCCAAGAGCTGGCCGATCGTTACAGCCCTTTCTTTGAGTTTTGGTTCGATGGCGCCAACGGTGGCGATGGTTGGTATGGCGGCGCCTGCGAAACCCGTTCCATCGATGCCGACACCTATTATGATTTTGAAAAGGCGAGAGATATCGTTTGGGCTCGCAGCCCTGAGGCCATGATCTTCGGCGGCACGGTACCTACCATCCGTTGGATCGGCAATGAAGAAGGCTGGGCTTATGAGACCCAGTGGAGCGTCGTCGATGAGCTATGGCTGCCTTCAGAAGTGGATGTGTCCATTCGTCCCGGTTGGTTCTACCATGACAATGAATCACCAAAATCGCTTCAAGAGTTGCTTGAGATTTATTACCAAAGCGCAGGCCGCAACGCCAGTCTGCTGCTGAACTTCCCAGTCAATAAAGAGGGTAGGATTCCTTCGGAAGATTCGCTACGGGCAGTGGAATGGCACCAAGCCATTGAAAAACGATTCGCCCATGACCTTCTGAAAGGCTGCAAGGTGACACGTAACGATACCCCTTCAGAAATGATCTTCACTTTTGATGAGCCTACTACATTGAGTTGCCTTGTTCTGCAGGAGGATATTGCCTTGGGCCAGCGCGTGGAACGCTTCACTGTCAACCGTTACCGCAATGGCAAATGGCTCCCGCTTGAGACCAATGAGGAGATGACCACCATCGGCTACAAACGCATCATCCGTTTCAAACCCGCCGAGATGGAGCAGTTGAGAATAAGGTTTATGAAAGCGAGGGGACCAGTGGTCATGGAAAAGGTTTCCGGATACAGATAAAAAAATCGGGTCAGTTCATTCAGAACTGACCCGATTTCGTTTCCGCCTAGCGAAAGATTATCTCACGATAATCTTACCTGACATGCGTTCGTCGTTGCATTGCAAGGTGACGATGTACATGCCCTTGGCGAGGTTGTGGGTGAATCTGATGGAGCCTGCGGCAACGGTCTTGGCAAGCACTTGCTGACCGAGGACGTTGAACACTGACAGTTGGATGCTGTGGTTGGTGTTGTTCTCCACAAAGATCTCGTTGTCATGGTTCCAGAGGCTCACGTTCATGGCTTCGACCTCGTTCACACCGGTGACAGAGGTAGCGCTCAGCACGATGTCATCGATCTCCCATGATGCGGCGCCGTCTTCGAGGGTGCTGATGTATCTGAAGCCGATGTAGCAGTTGCTACCGCTGAAGCCGTCAAGTGAGATCTCACCGGATTCAGTCCAAACATAGTTGCCTTCCGATGCGATGTAGGATAGCGGTTGCCATGTGGCGGCAGTAGGATCCTGACCGTCGTAATCGTTGCTGAAGTAGACTTCCATGGCAGGACCGTTAAACTTGGTGGCATTCATGAAGTTCAAGGTCACGCCTTCGTATTCGTTGAGGTTGAAGGCCGGTGAGATGCACCATTGCTCATTGTTGACATCGTCGTTGTAACCGTTGGCATTGGCGAACTTGTTACCAGCGTAGGTGTTGATGGTCCAAGGCTTGTTACCTTCAATGGTGACAAAGCTCCAGCCGTCCATCTCACCTTCCCAATCCTGGTTGAAGATGACGATCACGCCAGTTTGGACCACATAGTTGGCCGTAGCGATGCCGCTGTTTTCGTAGCCTTCCATCATGGCGATGGCCCTAAGGGTCATGTCTTGGGCAACATGGATGGGTTCAGTGTAGATATCAGACTCGGCAGTCGGTTCAGTGCCGTCGGTGGTGTAGTAGATGGCAGCACCTTCGGTGGCGCAAGTGATCTCCACATCGAACTCCTCATAATAGGTGCCTGAAGCCACGCTGATGACCGGTGTAGCCACCACTGGGGTGACAGTGCCGCCCATCACGAAGATGTCGAGGTAGAAGTTGTAGTCAGGATTGCCCATGTTGCTGGTGGCGTAAGCACCAAACTTGTTGGAGGCGTTCTTGGCGATGCCACGGTTGGTGGTCGTGCCATTGGTAATGACGAAGCCGGTGTAGTTCGGGATCAGAGCGCCTTCTTCAGAGGTCTCAAGAGCGATGTTCCACTCTGGGTTGACACCGTTTGCGAAGTTGGTGCTGCTGCTGTAGCCGAGGGTGTCGCCAGCGGCGTTGACCAAGATAATGACGTCGCCGTCAAGGGTCACGTTCCAGAGATAGGTGTCAGCGTCGTCGGCAATCTCTGCAGGCAACATCTCAGCACCGCCGTTGTTCACTGAGGTGAAGAGCACGCCGTCAGGCTTACCGGAGACACCAGCGGTCATGGCATAGTAACCATCGCCCACTGTAGCGTCGTAACGTGAGGCAAGGATGATCTGGTCGCCATCGCTAAGGTCGCTGAGGGCGTAGATTCTGTTCCAGTCACCGCCAGGAATAGGTTCTTCTGTAACAGTGCCGCTTAATGTCACTGTTGCTTCATCACCCGAAGACGCATAGATATTAACAGTCTCGGTGTACTGACTGATTTCTGTGCCATTCATTCTTACATAGATTGTAGTCGGCTCAAGGTTGGTGATATCCTCAAAGAAGATCTCATCGCCATAATCTTCGTTGTCAAGCGAAATTTCAAACGGACTAAAAACAGATACATTTATGCTACCTGTTGTTCCACCTGGAGCAGGAGAGATGTTACCCGCTGTAAGAGTGAACGTCTGCGATGCTGATGGGCCTTGACCGATGATGTGTGTGAATCCTGTCAACGACGTTGGTGTCACTGTCAGATATGGATCTGTTGTGAATCCCATCAACGCGATGTCGTCGATTTCCCAAGCGGCAGCTTCAGTCTCGGTGGAGGTGTACTTGAAGCCAATGTAGCAATCGCTGCCCGTGAAGTTGGCCAGGTCAATGACGCCTGATTCTACCCAAGCGTATGAACCAGTTGACTTGTTGAACTCGAACTCGGTCCAAGTTGCAGTAGCGGGGTTCTCACCGTCGTAGTTGTTCGAGAAGAGCAACTGTACATCCGGGCCCGTGTAGTTCTTGGCATTTCTGAAGGTCAAGTTAGCGTTGCTGTAGACGTTGAGGTCGAAAGCAGGGGAGATGCACCATTGTTCGTTCACGCCGCCGTTATAGCCATTGGCGTTGGCGTAGTGGTTGCCCTGATACTGGCCGATGGTCCAAGGTTTTTCACCTTCAACGCTAACGAAGGTCCAGCCGTTCATTTCGCCTTCCCAGTCTTGCTGGAAGATGGTGACTGCACCCAGGATGATGGTGTATTCAGCGGTGGCGATGGCACTGTTCTCGTAGCCTTCCTTCATGGCGATGGCCTTGATGGTCATGCTCTCGTCCACAGCGATGGGTTCCGTGTAAACTGCGCTTTCAGCGGTAGGATCGGTGCCGTCCAAGGTAAAGTAGATGGTGGCATCGGCAGTGCTGCAAGCGAGGACGACTTCCTGTGCTTCGTAATAGGTACCGCCTTCAGGTGCGAAGGTAGGCGTGGCGCAGGTGAGTGTGCCGCCGCCCACAGTGGCGAACATGTCGAGGAAGAAGTTGTAACCCTCAGCACCCATGTTCTGAGTATGATAAGGACCAAAGTTGTGGTTGCTGTTCAGGGCAATAGCTCTGACGGCGTTATTGACGTTATTCACCACAAAACCAGAATAGTTGGGAACCATAGCACCTTCTTCCGAAGTCTGGAAGGTGATGGCCCAAGCGGTGTTGTCGCCGCCAGTGGCGAAGTTGGTGCCGCTGGTGTAGCCGAGCACGTCGCCGTTGGCGTTGGTGAAGGTGTAGTTGGCACCGTTCATATCCACGGTCCAATAGTAGGTGTCTTCAGCATCTGAAATCTCACTTGGCAAGGTCTCAGCATCGCCTGCAACGCTGGTGAACAGCACGCCTTCGGGTTTGCCTGAGGCCTGAGCGGTCATGGCATAGTACTCATTGGCAGTCTCATTGTAACGTGCGGCGAAGATGACCTTTGAACCGCTGGTAAGCTGTGAGAGGTCGCTGACGCGGACGTAATCACCTGTAGGAGGTGTCGGCTGGCTGCCAGTCACACTACCCGTCAAAGCGACGGTGATGTCTTCGACGTCAGCCTGAGTGATGGTAATGCTCTCGTTATAATCGCCAATCTCCAAACCAGCCTTCAATCTCACCTTGATTGTGAATTCGTAAGCGCCTATAACATTAATGTTGATTTGGCTTTCGGGATAGAAACTCTCACCTGGGAAGGATGACATTTCATAGTGCTCAGGAGCGGTGATGAGGGTCGGAGCCGTAAGGCTTCTACCTTTAATGTTGAAAGTCTTCACAGTTGATGGACCTTCTTCATACACATAGGTGAATCCAGACAGTGAAGCAGGGGTGACCGTGATGCCTGCAGGATGGACGAAGGTAACGTCTGTGGCACTGGCGACACGGAGTTGCGGGTTATTGTAGCAACCGATGACGCCGATCACCGTTGCGATGTCGCCTTCCTCAAGGCCTTCAACCACGGGCATCTTGTAGATGTTCAAAGTGTTTTCACCTTGAGTGATAGGTGTGTTGTTGTTATTGTTGATAGTACCTACGGTTGCATCCACAATCTGAACACGTGTGGATTGTAGCATCTGGCTGCCGCTGTGGTCGGCCAGAATCTCAGCGATGGTCTTTTCAACCACAGGAAGAGGATTGCTTGAGCTGAGGATGATGAACTGGTTGGCATCGCTTCCGTTGATGGAGGTGAGCTCCACAAGGCCATTATAAACAGTCTTTTTACCATAAGCCAACACCATGTCGCCAATGGCTAAAGCTTGAGGAACGGTATTGTTGTTCAGGTATAGGTCGATACCAGCGGTTTCATCTTGGACGTAGATGTTACGACCGTCGATGAAGGTCACAACACCTTGCACCAAAGCGTACTCGTTATTGGCCAATACTCTTGCCGCAGCAATAGTCATAGGCTCAATAATGGTGTAGGTCGCGCTCATCACATCACTATTGTTCAAGCCAGTCTTCACAGCCATGGCTTTCACCGTAGTGGTGGTGGTGACGGTAAATGGCTCGGAATAAACAGAACTGTTAGTGGTTGGATCAGTGCCATCGATAGTGTAGTAGATGGTGGCCTCTTCGGTAGCGCAGGCGATGCTCACTTGCTGTGCAGTGATGAAGGAACCTGCTGCAGGAGTGAAGGTCGGGTTGGCCACATGTGCCAGCTCATTAAAGGTGGCATTCACGGTAACATCAGCGGCAGGCATGGTGAACTGCATCGTTTCCATGATGCTGATCGGGGTGGTGCCAGTATAGCTGTAAGTCAGCGCGGTGAGTTCATAGCCTTGTGCAGGTTCGGCAGTCACGGTGATGGTGGTGCCGGCTTCAGCCAAGGTGTCGCTCACGGTGACGGTGCCGTTGGTGACAGCTGCCACATTCACAGGATAGAAGGTGTGTACCGGGGCGGGGCCGAGCACAAAGATCTCAATCTGGGTATTCTTGATATTGTCGTTAATGGATGTGTATGTACGCCAGTCTTGGTTGTTGTAAACGCCAAGATAACGATTGAAAGCGACATTCTTGAATCCATGGTAGTTTTGTGTTGATGAACCAGTGATGTCCAACCCCCAAACATTATTGGTGTTTGTACCGACTCTTACACCGTTATTTGTGTTTGTTGTGTAAAGATATGTGCTTGTTGAATTGATAGGGTTGATCTTGTAACCGCCATCCACAGCTGTGAAATTCCACTGTAACTCGTCTGCGATATTGCCAGTGATAGCATCGTTTTCAATAGTAACTGCCACTGCTGTAGGTGCTGAACTTGTTCCGTTGGCGCTTGTCAAAGCATAACCGCCAGCAACATCAACAATCATATAAATGCCTTCATTGGTAACATCAGTATGTGATGTCAGTTTATTGAATGTCAGCGTTGGAGTAGGAGGAACGATGTTGATGGTATAGGTTGCTGTGGCAATCCCACTATCGTTCATACCCTCCTTCATGGCGATAGCCTTCACTGTGGTGGTCTCGCTGATGGCGAGGGCGGTGGTGTAAGTGGCGCTGTTAGCGGTAGGATTGGTGCCATCGATAGTGTAATGGATGGTAGCGCCTTCCGTAGTGCAGGCGATGGTCACGTTCTGAGCCTCGGTGTATTCGCCTTCGGCAGGAGTGAAGGTAGGAGTGGCAACAGTCTCAATAACGATTTCGCTGAATGTAGCGTTGATGGTAACATCAGCAGCTGGCATGAGGAACTTCATCGTTGTCTGGTCGATGTCGATCGGGGTTGCGACGCCGGCATAAGTGTAGGTCAATGTGGCCAATTCGTAATTGGTGTCAGGTGTTGCTGTTACGGTGATAGTGTCGCTTTCAGCAGCCGAAGTCGGGTTGGCGGTGACGGTGCCATTGGTGATGCCTTGGGCGATACTCACGGTGTAAGAAGTGGGTTGCGGGGTAGCGATGTCATCGGTTGATCTTGGGAAAATCTGTTTTGTAGCGTTATAGCATCCCACTAAACCGGTGATATCTGCGACTTGTCCTTGGGTGACTTGTAAACCAGCTAAAACCTTGAATGAATCGTAGCAGGTCATTGTAGTCTGACCTTGGGTGAACGTGGTTGTTCTTCCTGCTGTGTTGTTGGTTGCAAAAGTGTGATCCGCATCAAAGGTGGCGCCTTCGATCTTCACCAAACGACCAGCGTAGGTGTCGAAGTTGGTGGCGATTGCAGCAGCGGTCACCACTGTAGGCTGTACGGGTGTGCCTGAAACGCCTTCTGGGAAGGTGCTGGCGGGGATAAACTCAATGGTTCCATTGTAAAGGGTACAGGTTCCAGAGATACCACCGCTAATGACATCACCATTGTTGTAGGTATTGTCAAGGTTGCCGTAAATAAGCAGGCCACCGGTTGCATCCTGCACATACAAGCTGTTGCCGTTTTGATAAACAGCTGTCAAGTCACCTGAAATGCTTGAAACGACATTACTTGCCGATGTGTGGTCGGCCTTCCATGCAGCGATAGTTGCATAAACGACAGGGAAGTTGTAAACAGCTGTCGCCACGCTACTGTTAGTCATTCCTGACTTTGCTGACATAGCCTTCACTGTAGTTGTCTCGCTGATGGCGATAGGAGAGGAGTAGACTGAACTTGAGGTCGTAGGTGTAGTACCATCAGTGGTGTAATAAATCGTTGCACCTGATGTTTCGCAGCTTATTGTCACATTCTGTGCTGTGGTATATGTTCCTGCAGCTGGAGAGAATGTCGGAGTGGCAACGCTCGGTGTACCGCCTGCTGAGTATGTTACTGATAATATTTTTAAACGTGCGTGACCACTGGAGGCTGTGTTGGTTATAACAATTGGAGCAGTTGAAGATCCTGTCCAAGTTCCAGTTGTTGAATTTAAAGAATAAGTTCCAGTTGATGCACTTAATGTACCAACGTTACTTGCAGAACTAAATGTTAAGGTCATGCTCGTAATGGTGCATCCACTGGCTGGTGTGATTGTTAATGTGTTACCGCCATACAAACGTGCAGCAGCTCCTGTGTTATAATAAGCAGGAGCTGTAGTGCCTGTGTTTTTGTCAAATTGGATGGAGATGTTGTTATCCAAAGCAATAGGAATGCCATCCAAACTCTGACTATTTGAGTAGCCTTGTTCAGAGAATGTGATGGAGGCTTCATCTCTCGTCTGTCCCCAAACGAGACCTGTTGTCAGCAGCAAGAACAGCGCTGCCAGTAAAGTAAACCTACGTTTCATTTGATTTGTTTTAATTGATTGATATTTAATTATTAAACTAATTAATCATGTCAAATGGCTAAGTTTACAAAGATACGCAATGCAAGGCGAGGGGGGAAGGGTAATCGGGCTTGACTTATCAACAATTTGGGGTGATTTATAAACAAAAAAAGCGAAGCAACCCATTTGGATTGCTTCGCTCCGCTCAGCGAGCTAAAGGTTGCTTCGCTCCGCTCGCAATGACGACTCTCGCCGTCCTTTACGAGGTTTGGCTAGTTAGCACTACTTAGAAAACGACAACCTTTTGAGTTTGGTTGCCAGCCTTCACAAAGTAGATGCCAGCGCTGAGGTCGTTGACAACGACGCTCTTCACGCTCTTGTAGCTCTTCACCAACTGACCAACAGCATTGACAATGTTGACATCAGCTTCGTTGTTGAGTTCCATGGTGAATGAACCGTTAGCAGGGTTCGGGAACACAGTCATGTTGACCTTAGCCTCTGCACTTTCTTCTTCAACACCAACGGTAGGATCTAAGGTGTTGACATAAACCTTCAGAGCGCAATAGTAGTTGTCTTCAGCATTTTCATCCGGAGGAAGTTCGGTATCTTGTTGAACATAAGTGCCAGGATATTCATCGCTCTGGTAAACGTACCACAAATATGGGCCATTGGCATCATGGTAAACGTAAGGAATCACTTGACCATAAACCTTCTCATCGTATGCAGCAGCAACGTCTGTAATGAGGTGTACGGGGTCGCTCCAGGTCAGGCCTCCATCTTTAGACATGGTAGCAAACAGTCTGAAGTAGTGATAGTTACCATCCCAGTAATCCAAACCAGCATTACCCTCACCAGGATCACCAGCAAGCATGGACCAGAAAGCATAGATATTGTCGCCTTCCATGTGCATTGAAGCAAAACCGGCAACACCATTGTTGTATTTACCATGCTGATTGATGTTTTCTTTATTATACACCCAGTAGTAAACATCAGGCATGGTTTCGCTATACCAAGGATACACATTGTGATCCTGATCAAGAATCTGAAGCATACCTATGCTTTCAGGCAATGGGTCATGATTAGCATCTGACCACCACCAGTTTGAACCATAGATATCCTGGATGAGGTAGGTGGAGTCCATGATGAAGGGCTCGCCAACATTACCAATACCACCGAGGCAGTCAGCGCTCTTGGTAAGAGTTTCGCTCCAGTAGCCAACACCACCAATGGAAGGATAGTAAGAACCGCTACCAGCAACACCTGTAGAACCGTTGTACTCATATACAACATGGAGGTTATCGTTAGCATCGAATTCAGCACCAGTCCAACGAGGATAGAAGAACCATTCATCGGTGAAGTCATTGTTGATGCCAGGGTGTTGCCAGAACACTCTCTCATCGGTCCAAGTTTCACCGTTGTCCTCAGAGATCACAGCCTTACAGTCGCTCCAAGCATTGTTCAGGATGAAAGCAACGCGGTTGGGCTTTTCAGGATTGTAGCGCATGAAGTAAGCAATGTTTGAACCACCGTCGGTCATATGATCAGCATCGAGAGGGGCAATAACTTCATATTGATGAGTCCATTCGCCATTCACATATTGATAGAAAATGAGAGGATCGGTGCAAGGAGTGGTAGCACCGTTGCTAGTGATGAGAATATTGACAATGTCGAGGTTCTCACCTGAGCACTGCACTACTGGCCATGCTAGATCAGCACCATTTGTCACAGGAAGCGGAATACCTTGACCGAAGTCACGGTTGCCTTGACGGAAGTCTTCAACGAGGAAGATTCTTGCGTCATTGGCGCAGTGGGCAGCAACGACAAGTCCGTTCTCTTTGTAACGAGAGATAGAACCGAAACCGGTCTTAATACCTTCAACGCGAGCCTCAGTGTACTCCCATTCACCAACGGCGGGATCCCAAATAGCGAGACCAGTACCGCGGTCTGAAAAACCAGCGTCAGTGGCTTGAGTGTAGCACATTACTGCAAAGCCGTCAGGCCACACAGCAGTGTAGTTACGAGCGCCCATGTTGGATTGCCAGTCATAGTAAGTCTGGCTCATCTCGATTTCGTCTGTAGCAGTAATGACACCTTTGTTTGAAGCAGGGAAATCGGCATAATCACGCTCCTCGAAACCAGTGAGAGTGACAGCCTGAGCAGTCTTCATCTGCTTGAAATCAGGTCTTGCGCTCTTAATCTGAGCAAATCCAGCGACGACGATGGTCATCGCGAGGACAAAAGTAAATACTTTTTTCATTGTGAATAAATTTGGTTAGTATGCGTATTTGGAAGCAAAGATAGATAAAATCTAATTGAACGAAACCCATGGTTCCAAGTATTTATCAACATGAGTTGTTGATAAAATGTTGATAACGCTTAATGGACAGTACTTTTTTTCCTAACTTTGCACCTATAATATATTAGGCCCCGATGAGAATCTATCTGGTTGGATATATGAGTGCCGGCAAATCGACTACGGCAAAACGTTTGGCAAGCCGACTCGGCATGGAGGCATACGACACCGATCGTCTGTTTGAGGAACGTTACCGCATTACGGTAAGTGACTTTTTCAAGAAATACGACGAGCCGCTGTACCGCAAGCTGGAGACCCAAATCCTGCACGACACGTTACAATACGACAACGCCGTGATTGCCACTGGGGGTGGCACTGCCTGCTTCAACGACAACATCGACTGGATGAACCAACACGGCATCACCGTTTTCCTGAAGATCAGCCCGCAGTCGGCCGTGGTCCGCCTGTCGCAATCCAAGGTGAGACGGCCGAAAGTATACGGCAAATCAGCAGAAGAACTGGAGGAGTTCATCCAAAAGAACTACGCGGAACGTATGCCTTTCTATGAAAAAGCCATGCTGACGGTAAAAGGGGAGGATCTGGACATAGAAGCCTTAGCGGCTGCCGTCATTTCCTTAATTCCAAAAGAGTGATATTCTCAACATGTTGGGTATGCGGGAACATATCCACCGGCTGCACGGCTTTAATGTCGTAAGCCACTGAAAGCAACTGCAGGTCTCGGGCTTGTGTGGCCGGGTTGCAACTTACATACACCATCTTCGGCGCACGAATCTTCAACAGTTGCTCCACCACCTTCTCGGCCATACCGGCACGCGGCGGATCGGTCACGATGAAATCGGGCTTGCCGTTGGCCGTAATGAACTCATCAGTAAAGATCTTAGCCATGTCGCCAGCATAGAAAGTGCAATTGTCAATGCCATTGATACCAGCGTTCACCTTAGCGTCAGCAATGGCTTCCTCCACATACTCGATGCCCACCACACGCTTCACAAAACGAGAGAAATACTGGGCTATGGTACCTGTACCCGTATAGAGGTCGTACATCAGTTCATCCCCTTTTACTTCGGCCAAATCGAAAGCGGCATGATAGAGTCTTTCGGCCTGATATACGTTGGTTTGGAAGAACGAAACAGGGCCAATGCGGAACTTCAGATCAGGGAAGCCAGGTCGAGGCGAAGCCATAGTCTCAATCAGGTATGGATCACCTTTTAAGCATTCAAAGGGCAGGTCATTGATGACGTCATTGAACTTATTGTTGATGATAAGCAGGAGGGAGACGATTTGCGGGAAATGCTTCTCCAATGCAGGAATCAGCTCATGACGGATGCAATCGTTCTCCTCATTGATGACGATGATTACCATGAACTCGCCTTTGGCATTGCAGCGGATCACCAGGTTACGCATCAAGCCTTCGTGTTGCCGCACATTGTAGTATGACAACCGATGGTCCTTGGTGAACTGGCGGACAAACAGTCGAATGTCGTTGGAGGGATCGGCTTGCAGGTGGCATTGCTCCACATCAACCACACGGTCAAACAATTGAGGCAGATGAAAACCCAAGCCCTTGCAATCGTCCTCGCCGTAAGTGCCTGACGGAGCTCCATCAGTGAGCCATTTACGGTTAGAGAAGGCATATTCGAGCTTGTTACGATAGAAGTACTGTCGCTCGCAACCTAAGATTGGGCTCATCTCTGGATATTCCACCTTGCCAATACGGTCAAAATTGTCCTTTACCTGTTTTTGCTTGTAGTAAAGCTGCCATTGGTAGTCCATCTGCTGCCATTTGCAGCCACCGCACAGACCGAAGTGTTGGCACACAGGCGTCACACGCTTCTCCGATGCTTTCTTGATGTTGATGATTCGGCCTTCGAGGTAGTTCTTTTTCTTCTTGAAAACTTCGATGTCGACCACGTCACCAGGCACCCCAAAGGGAATGAATATGACACGGCCTTCGGGTTTGGCCACCGACATGCCTTCGCTGCCGGCATCAACAATTTCAACGTTTTCCAGGTATTCGGGTTCTCTTCTTTTTTTCATGGTATGAATGGATTGCTTCGTCGCTTAGGCTCCTCGCAATGACGAGAAGGCCTTTCCTATGTTTTCTGTGATATCTGATGCGATCAAGGCCTCTTGGCCTAGGACTTCAGCGGCAAGATCGCCTGCCAAGCCGTGGAGGTAAACGCCTAAAACTGCAGCTTCTTCGGGCGTGTAACGCTGGGCAATGAGGGAGAGTATCATGCCGGTAAGCACGTCTCCGCTGCCCGCCGTAGCCATGCCAGGATTGCCAGTGCTATTGAAAAAGACAGCGCCGTTGGGCATCGCCACACTGGTATTGGCGCCTTTCAGCACGATAATAATACCATATTTCACCGCCATCTCACGCTGCAGCCCAAATCGTTCAAAGCTATTGGAGGTCTTGCCAAACAGCCTCTCAAACTCTTTGGGGTGAGGGGTGAGGATGGTCTTCGCTGGCAGGAACGATAGCCAAGTTTTGTTTTCCGATATGATGTTGAGTGCGTCGGCATCCATCACCATCGGCACTTTGGCATCTTGGATCAAGTGGCGTACCATGCGTTGGGCATCATCTGAGGTGCCCAATCCGGGACCAACCCCGATGGCGTTGAAAGCATCCAACTTGTCATCAGTATGAATCATCGCCTCCGGAAGTGACGCTTGAAGTGGGGTCCAAGCTGATTGAGGCAGCTTCACTGAAAGCAGACCTACACCCGTTCTGAGGCAGGATTTGGCACCCAAAATGGCCGCGCCCGTCTTGCCTTCCGAACCCGCCACCAACAGGGCATGACCGTAGGTTCCTTTATGTGAATACTTTGGTCGATGATGAATAATTGGTTTTATTATTTCTTTATTAACCAAGAAGTTATTTGTTTCTACTTCAAGTAAATATTGAGGATGAAGTTGAATGTCCAACACCACCAGTTTGCCTACGTAAGGATCGTTCTCAGGCATCATAAAAGCCAACTTCGGCATCTGGAAGGTAAGGGTGTAATCCGGTTTGAAGATGGCCGCATCGGGGCTGTGGCTGTCCGCGAACAATCCAGAGGCGATGTCAATGGAGATGCGGATCGCTCGCTGGGCGTTCAGATAATGGATCAATTCCGCCGCCAAACCTTCGATAGGTCGGTTCAAGCCAGAGCCGAATAGGGCGTCGACAATGATGTCGTTTCCTTCGATAGCGGGGAAATCAGCCTCTGATTGGAAGTCACGTACCTTGTATACTTGGTTGGATATTCCCACTTCGGAAAGCCGTCGTGCCACCACCAAACCATCACCGCCATTGTTGCCCGAACCACAGAAAATCTTGACCTGGTTTTCCTTTTGTAGATGAGCCATCAGCCACTCAAACACCTTACCGGCAGCCCGTTCCATCAACCCTTCGGAGCTGATCGGTTCGTGCTGGATGGTGTATTGATCCGCCTGACGTACCTTGTCAATGCTTAGGATTTTCATAAGCGTTATTTTTTGCAAAGATAAAAAACCCTATCTTTGTCCCGTAAAATTATTTGATATGAAACGACTTTTTATCCTAACTTTTTTGTTTTTGTCGGTATTCACCGCCAATGCCCAACACATCAGGGCCTACGCTGAATACGACTACAACCGCACGGAGCACTCCAGGGCCAACTTCGGCATCGGATCCGACTTCCAACTGGCCGACAATTTCCGTCTCGACGTCGGGCTGCTGGCCGGAACGCAGAACCGTTTTGCCTTGAATGTAGCCTATCAGATCGACTTTGCGAAGGTCTCGACAGGAAAGTTTTTCCTTGAGAACCGTTATCTCTACAGGCTTTTCCCATCTTATAAATATCAAGAGTTCAACGCCATGCTCAACTTCGGCTACCGCAATATCCATTGGATCTTCAAACTCGGTCTGTGCAGCCGCTACATGGCCGCCATTCCGTTGAGGAAAGACGGGGGAGAAAGCACCGTTTTTGAACCGATGAACGTTTCTTTCGACATCCAGTACAACCTGTTTGCCCAGGATCATCCGTGGAACATCGGTTGCGGCATCTCCAACTACCGCGAGTTCATCATCGAGCGTTTCACCTTGTTCTATTATAATTTGCACGGCTACTACAACCTCAACGACCAATGGCGCCTGACCGCCGAGGCTGGCCTGCATCCCGCCGGTGTGCTGAACCTCTCATCCCAATACAACGGCTACTACTTTAACATCGGTTGCACCTTTAAATATTAATCACCATGAAAAAAGTTACCTATATCATATTGCTGGCCTTGGGCCTGATGTTTGTTTCCTCATGCAACCGCCTCGACATTCTGGGCATGGTGGTCAACCGTAGCGACACCGAAGCCCGTGTGACTGACTGGCTCGACTGGAACGACCACAACGGGATGCCTGTCATCGACAACGTCCCTGACGAATACCGTTTTTATTCCTGCTCGGATACCCATATCAACGACGACAACTCGCGTTTCGCCAACTACATCACCGCTGAGCGCAACGACTCTACGGCTATTTTCAGCATCATTGCCGGAGACCTTGCCAACGAGAGCGGGGAGAATCCTTATATTTTGGCTGAAGCGGCTATGAAATACGATTCCGCCATCCATGCCGACGACGACCCCTGTTTCCCCATCATCGGCAACCACGATGTGTATTTCGACTGTGCGGACCATTACAAAAACCATTTCCACACCTCGACCTACGCCGTGACGGTGGAGACGGTTTCAGGCTTGAAAGACCTGTATCTGTTCCTGGATTCAGGCAACGGCACCCACGGTGAACGCCAGCTGAAATGGCTTGAAGAACAACTCGCCAAGCGCGACCAGTATCGCCATTGCTTTGTCATCAGCCACAACTGGCTGTTCCGCACCACCTACAACTACACCACCACGCCTGCGGCCAACTTGCCCGAGGACGAGATGTACGCCTTCATGCACCTGATGAGCGAGAACCGGGTGGACATGGTGGTGATGGGGCATTTCCATTACTGCGATGCCAAGACGTTTGACGGCGTGAAATACGTGATGACCGACAACCTCAACGACGGCACAAAGCCTTCGTACATGGTGGTCACCTGTGGTGATAAGATCAGCTACGAATATAGAGATCTGAAAGAATGATTCGGGAGTTTTCCCGAATCATTCCACTGTGACTGATTTGGCCAGGTTACGCGGCTGGTCAACGTTGCAACCACGCATCACGGCGATATGGTAAGCCAAGATTTGCAACGGGATGGTAGCCAGCAACGGAGAATAGATCGATTCACTTTCCGGAATCTCAATGACGTAGTCGGCCATCTTACGGGCGATGACATCCTTTTCACTGACGATGGCGATGATCTTGCCGTCGCGAGCCTTCACCTCTTGGATATTGCTGATCACCTTCTCGTAGGTACGGTGGTTGGTGGCGATGAACACCACGGGCATATCCTTGTCGATCAAGGCAATAGGACCGTGCTTCATTTCGGCTGCCGGATAACCTTCGGCATGGATGTAGGAGATTTCCTTGAGCTTCAAAGCACCTTCGAGGGCCACTGGATAGTTCTGCAGACGGCCTAAGTAAAGCATGTTGCGCACATCCTTGTACTTGGCGGCGATTTCCTTGACGATGCCGCTGTGGTCGAGGGTCCATTGGATCTTCTCAGGAATGCGATTCAGCTCCTGGATGAGCTCGGCGCGGCGCTCGGCGGTAAGGGTGCCTTTCAGTTCAGCCAGACGCAAGGCGAGCATGGCCATCACGGTCACCTGTGAGGTGAATGCCTTGGTGGAGGCCACACCGATTTCCGGACCTGCATGGGTGTAGATGCCAGCGTCGGTAGCTCTCGAGATGGAGGAACCAATGACATTGCAGATGCCCAACACGACGGCGCCTTCTTCCTTGGCCAACTTGATGGCGGCCAGCGTATCGGCGGTTTCACCCGACTGTGACACAGCGATCACCACATCGTGAGGCGTGATGACGGGATGGCGGTAACGGAACTCGGAGGCGTATTCCACTTTCACGCGGATCTTGGCCAGGAACTCGATGAGATAACTGCCCACAAGGCTGGCGTGCCAAGAGGTACCGCAAGCCACGAACACGATATTGTCAGCATAGAGCAGCTGCTTTTCATACTGCAGGATGCCGCCCAAGCTCACGGAATTGGTTTCCGTGTGCAGACGGCCACGCATGGTGTCACGCACAATGGCGGGCTGTTCGTAAATCTCCTTCATCATGAAGTGGTCGAAACCGGCTTTCTCGATGCTGTCGAGGTTCATCTTCAGCTCCTGCACGTAAGGCATGGCTTCCACATCCTGGATGGTCTTGATGTGCAGTTCTTCACCCAATTTGATGCGAACCACTTGCTCATCCTCGATGTAAACCACCTTTTGGGTACGGCCCACGATAGGCGTGGCGTCGGAAGCAATGAAGTATTCGTTGTCGCCAATACCGATTACCATCGGGCTGCCTTTGCGGGCGGCGATGATCTCATCCGGATGGTCTTTTTCCACGATGGCAATGGCATAAGCGCCAATCACGTGGTTGAGGGCGATACGGACAGCCTCAAACAGATCGACGTGTTCGCTTTGCTGCACATCTTCAATAAGATTGGTGAGCACTTCGGTATCGGTTGACGACTTAAAGGTAAAGCCGCGTTTCTCAAGCTCCTTGCGGAGGCTCATGTAGTTTTCGATGATGCCGTTGTGGATCAGGGCGATATTGCCAGAGTTGGAAAGGTGAGGGTGGGCGTTGGTCTGGTTGGGTTCGCCGTGGGTGGCCCAACGGGTAT
>CAMYVD010000012.1 GCA_947302205.1 uncultured Bacteroidales bacterium | reverse complement strand
AAGCGGCAGCGGTGAGTCCGAGCACAGCGGCTACCTTGCCCATGTCAGTGCCAGGGCAGGCCAATCCGTCGATGTTGCCCTTCTCGGCGGCTTGCTTCACGCAGGCCTCAGCCAAGGCACGGCATCCGGCAAAGCCGCAACCACCGCAGTTGGCGCCAGGCAGGCAGGCCTCAGCCTCGTCGATCAAAGGATTTTCCTCGACCTTGAACTTCTGGGCCACGAAATACAGGATCACCGACAATACGGCACCCAGTACTCCTAGTACAATCAATGGAATAAGTAGAGTGTTACTCATTAGTGGAATATTTTTAGTTGTTTTTCAATTTTAACCTGCAAAAATAAGAAATCTCATTTTTTCTCCAATGGATTTTTTTGGTTTTTTTGTTTATACTAAAAACGGATCACCAGCAAAACCCTGTGTGAAGAGTTATGAGAAAAGGAGTATCTTTGCGGGAAAGATAGTTAACCATGGATATACTCACATCACTCAGCATGTCGTTGCTTCCCGTCATTGCGAGCGAAAGCGAAGCAACCTTTAGCTCGCCGACCGAAAGGGAGGCAATCCACACGTACGGCGACAGGTGGGTTGCTTCGTCGCTCCGCATGGCTCCGCTCCTCGCAATGACGAGAGGAGCGTCCGTTGGTTTACTCGCCGTCGCTAACGGTGTTGTGGGTGAAGTACTTCGTGGCTTCAGGGCTGGTCACACCGTTCTTGATGGCGATGGCCTTCACCCTGGTGTTGTTGGTCAACGTGAAGGGTTCGCTGTAATAGTTAATAGTTTTTTTTGGTTTTCGTTTTGGTTTTCGTCGATTTTCGGGTTAGCGAAAAGTCAGAGTTACATCAGAGTTACATCAGAGTTGGAACATCATGTCAAAGAGCGTTTGTCGAATCGATTGACGAGGCAAAAGTATGGTGGCGCCGATGCGGTCTACGGATTGTTGCCAAAAAAATAATTTCGCCCAAAAATGCTACAGCGCTACAGTTGCTACAGTGCTACAGTTGAAAACCTTGTAGCACCAAACCAAAAACTGAATTTTATATTTATATATAAATATAACCTATTTTTAAATGTAGCGAAAGGCCTATTTCGAACTGTAGCACTGTAGCGGTGTAGCAACCGTAGCAGTTCGCCAGTTTCCGCAAGATTTTCGTAAAAAATTATTTCAAGAACTTCCGAGCAGCTTTAAGAGGCGTCTCTGACGTCTCCTTCTTTCTCTTCGGGCTCCAGAAAATCTACGCCTAAACACAGGCTTTTACGGGTGAGCCCAGTCGGGACAGCGGTTTTGGGCTGTTGAGGAAGTGTCATCGCTTTGACAGCTTCTGCGCCATCTTTTGATACAACTTCTGTCTGATTAGGCATACTGCCTTGTTTCGTTGTCTTTACCGGATTAGTTGCTCCAAGCGCAACAGAACCCGCAAGCAAAGCACTCAACGCAACAGTCTTTACAATGTTACCTGCAGAAGTTATACTTTTGACCATATTATTTTCTCCTATGTTTTGGATTAGAATTCTTATTTTTCCCAAAAATACAAAAAAAGTGAAACGCAAAGTTTTTATGTTGTTTTTCGCTATTCTTTTCCCCCAATGCGTTTCAAATACATTCTGAACAACACATCAGGGATGGAATACACGCCATCGTAGTAGGTGATGTAGTCTGTTTCCATCAGTTTGCGAACCGCCGATTGCACGGCGCTTGCCGAAGGCAGTCTGTAACGGTGGATGAACTGCGCTCCCATGATTTTTTCGGCCTTGCCCTCGTTGGCGATGGCGAACAACACCTCTTTATGGCGGTCGGGGAGGAACGATAGAAGCTGCTTGTAGCTGACGCTTTGTTCCTCAATCATGCCGTCGATAAGGCGTGGGAGCATGTTGGTATCGCAGGTTTCGCCCGTCGGCGTGTTCTCGAAAAGCTCGTGTAAGGTCTTTTGAACATAGTAGGTGTTGCTTTCCATGATTTGATAGACCTGCCCGATGAGCAGAGGGTCAATGTGTTTGGAATATTGTTCAAACCAATGTGTAGCAAATAGAGTGTACTCTTCAAGTTTGATGGCTTCGAGCGAGAGGGTTGAAGTGCTGTTGTAAAAAGGCCTTGCGTAAGAATGGAACATTTGCGTGAGCAAGTGCCGCGAACTGCCTGAGAAGATGAAGTTGGTGTTGCCAAGATGTTGGATGTGGCCTCGCAGCAGCGCTTCGATGTTTTTCTCCGGATAGTTGGCGATCTGCTGGAACTCGTCAAAACAGACGATGCAAGGCTTGTCGGCTTTTTCCAGAGCCTTGAAGATCTCTTCGAGCGTGAACTCGGGATTGTTCACATCGCCCAGTGACAGGCTGAAGGTAGGCATCCCCGTTGTGGGGTCGAAGCCGAAGTTGGCATTGAGCGACTTCAGTGCCTGCACAAACCAAAGCACCATCTTTTGGCTCTGGTTTCTGAGTGTGCTAAATACCTGACGACCAAATGTATAGGTGAATTCCCTGAGGCTTGTAGTGTGGTAAATATCGATGTAAAAGCAATAATACTCGTTTGCCAAAGGCTCTTGGTCGTAACAAAACTGAACGAGCTTCGACTTCCCCATGCGTCGTGGCGACATAAGACAGATGTTCTCGCCGTTGGTAAGCATCTGGATGACGTTCTTGCTTTCCTCTTTTCTGTCACAGAAATACGCTGAGGGGATGTCACCAGTGATAATGAAAGGGTTTGAGATCATGATGCGCTGATTTTTGGCAAAAATACAAAAATTATGTAAAACACATAAAATTTTTATAAGATTTTCATTATGTGAATTACATAATGGTGTATTCGAACCGTTTTTTCAGTTTGTCGCGGCACAAGTACAGCACTAGGTAATAAGGTATCAGCACGGCGATGCCGATGAGGGCAGCCAATCCTTCGCTCAGGCCTATGCCGAGGCAGATGAAGAGCGCCGCCAACAGCAGGACGATGGGAACAAGATAAGCCAATACCGCGGCCTTGTTGCCTTGGCCGACGGCCATCACGACCTTCACTTTTTGGAAGAGCTGGAATTCCTGGTCTTCGGGCTTGGGGACGGTGAGCACCTTCTCGGCTTGGTCGCTCATGGTGCAGGCACTTTTGGCATGGCAGGCGGCACAGGCACTCTGTGCGATGATCTTGATCTCAAGCGTGTCGCCATCGATCTTGGTGATGACTCCCTCGTGGGAAACGGTTTCTTCGCTCATGGCGTGAATTTTTGTTTGCAAAGTTACTTTTTTTTTAATTTTGCACAGGATAATGGCAATGAATATGTGGATCAATCGAAAATACGAGGAGTTGAAAGCGTGGTACTATAGGGACGACAACTTCCTTAGGAGGGTGCACTTCCCTGGTACTAAGGTGCCATTGCTTGACGTCCTCACAGACTTCATCAAGCTCTTTACCAAAGGTCGCACCATCGACCGTGCGGCGGGTGTGGCGTTCAACTTCTTTGTGGCCCTGTTCCCGCTCATTCTGTTTTTCTTTACGATGATCCCCTACATCCCGATTCCGCATCTCGACGAGCGTCTGATGCAGGTACTACAGGATTTCATCCCGTTGGGAACTTTCGATTATGTGACCGGTATCATCGATGGCATTATGAACCAGCCCCACGATGGACTGCTCTCCATCAGTATTGTTTTGTGCTTGGTGTTCGGCTCCAGTGGCATTGTGGCTTTCTTCAATGGCTTCCGTAACGTTTATGCCGACTTCATTTCCGATAAGGACATAGGCCTCAAAGGTTGGCTGATTCAGCGCGTTTTCGCCATCCTTATGCTGTTGATCATCGGCGCCTTGCTGTTGCTTTCCATCGTTCTGATTTCTTTAGGAGGCACTGTGTTGAGGCAGCTTGCCGATAATGAGATCATTGCAGCGGGCAAGTTCGTGTTTTTCCTCTTTAACTTGTTACGTTGGGTTATCGCGGTCTTTGCTTTGTGCTTCGGCATAGCCATTCTTTATTATTTCGGCAATGTACGATATAACGAGCACTACCGTGTGGAATTGAAGCATCCTAATCGCAAGGGTAAGAAGTATCGCGAATTCGTCATCTTTAGCCCTGGTGCTATATTGGCAACTATTTTGTTCGTGCTGGGCACGATAGGCTTCAATGTTTATATTTCCAACTTCTCCAAATACAATGTGCTTTATGGTTCTATCGGAACGCTGATCATCCTGCTGCTTTGGATTTGGATCGTGTCCATCTTGATTCTCGCGGGCAACGACTTGAATTCAGGTATTCGCCGGAATGCCGACAGGCTGAGCGCTTCGGAGGACAACACTAGGAAAAAGCAGATTGTGATTGATTCCCTGAGCAAATCCATCCAAAGCGAGGAACGTGCGATTGCTGGTCGAAATGAAAGGATAGAGCGCTTGTGCAAGGAGATCAAGGATAAGGAGGTCATTGTGGATAACCTTCTTGAGGAAAACAAGGATAGTGAGTTGATCATTTTGGCCTATCGCCAATTCATTCAGCAAGAGAAGCAACAGGCGGATCAGGAGAGTCTTGAAACCGATTTCCTGAGGGAAAAGCTTGCCAATGATGTAAAAGCATAATCATGGGTATTGTAGCGCGACAAAGCATCAAGGGAACGATAGCCACCTATATCGGGGTGGCCGTGGGCATTGTCACTACGTTTTTCATTCAGACCAAGGCGTTGCAGCCGGAGCAGATCGGCTTGATTGACGTGTTGTTGCAGTGTTCCCTTCTGTTTTCCGGACTGGCGCAGTTGGGCACCAACTCGTCGGCCATGCGCTATTATCCGTTTTTCAGGGACGAGGCGCATCGCGACCATGGCTTTTTCGGATGGACGCTGTTGGTTCCATTGATTGGATTCACCCTCTTTTTGATGTTGTTTTTCCTGTTCAAGGGAGCTATTGTTGATTTCTTCACCAAGGATTCTGGAGTGGGAGCGGAGGTCTTCACCAAGTATGTGAACTTCGTCATTCCTTTGGCGTTTTTCATGCTCTATATCTCTGTGTTCGAGACTAATAGCAACTTGCTGCTCCGTATTGTGTTGCCGAAGTTCATCCGAGAGGTTGGGCTGAGGGTGGGTACCTTGCTCATTTATATGGCTTACTTTTATGCGTTGATAGGTTTTGACGGAGTAATCGTAGCGTTTTGTGTGCTGTACGGCTTGGCGACGTTGATCAATGTGGTCTATCTGTTGTCGCTGAAGCGGGTATCGTTCAAGATCGAACCGGGATATGTGTCGAAAGCAATCAAGCGTGACTTTCTGTTTTACACCCTGTTTATGATTACGGCGGCATTGGCAGGCAATGTCATCCCGATGTTGAGCAAGTTTTTTGTGGCTGGCATGACGGGTTTTCGCTTGGCGGGTGTGTTTACCATTGCCACCAATATCGCGGCGCTTGTCGAGATGCCATACCGCTCGTTGGGAGCCATCTCCAGGCCTCATATCTCCGATGCTATGGCCAAGCAAGATGTGGCTTTGGCCGACAGCCTGTGCAAGAATGTGGCGTTGCATCAGTTTATCGCTGGATCGTTTGTGTTTCTGCTGATTTGGACCAATATTGACTTCATTTTCGACCTGTTACCCAATGGCGAGATTTATCGTTTGGGCAAGTGGGCGGTATTGTTTTTGGCTTTGGGCCGGTTGGTTTATTCCACCTTGGGTGTGACCTCTACGGTGCTCAGTTATTCAAAATACTATTATTATTCGCTGATATTCACCATTTTGCTGGCTTCCATGTCCATCGGGCTCAATACTTGGCTGGTGCCAAGGTGGGATATCAACGGCGGTGCCTTGGCCTATGTGATTTCCTATGTGGTGTATTTTATCCTTTTGATATCCTTCATCAAATGGAAAGTGGGGATTCAGCCTTTTTCAAGCAAGATGGTTCCTGTGTTTTTGGTAATTCTGGTGCTATTTGGCCTGAATTGGGGCTGGACTTCTCTTTTAACGCCTTGGTTTGCCGAATTGTTTGCCAAGTCAATCTTTGGCCTAATGATTGATGCCGCTTTGAAGTCGCTGCTGTTAATGGTTTTGGGTTTGACGGCCATCTACAAGTTGGAAGTCTCCCAGTCGGTGAATGACATCATTAATAGGGTGGTGAAAATTTGCTAGGAGAGGATAGTACCGATGAATATGAGCTAACGAGTTTATTGGCAAGGATTTTTGGAGAGAACCGTTCCATGCATTGTTTTGAAATCTGTTTCGGATCATAGTTTGAATAATGATCGCGGATGTTTTTCATGGCCTCAGCCAATGCGGCAATGTCATTTACAGGCACCAACAAGCCATTGCTTTCATTGACGAACGATTCAGGACCGCCGCAACGGGTAGCGATGACGGGAAGACCCGCGTACATGGCCTCTATGTAACTTACGCCAAAAGTTTCACTCTGTGAAGGCAATACGAAAACATGACTTTTTTGGAAGACTATGTTGATTTCGTTTCGGTTGAGCCTACCCAACAGTTCAACTTGAGAATCTAATTTGAGTTTTTTGATTTGATTTTTCAGTTTTTCGTGTTCCGGCCCATCCCCGATGATGAAAAGTTTGGTGTTTTCTTTCACTCGTGAAAAGGCCTCAATTAATTGGTCAAAGGCCTTGATGGGAATGAGGTTGCCAACGGAGACGAAAACAAATGGTAGCTCGTTTTTAGCTTTGTCGAGGTATTGGAAACATAGATTGTCAACCATGTTGGGGATGATGATGCTTTCGTGCCCGAAATTGTTTAGGATATTGTTGCGCAAGGTTTCTGAAACACAAATCAATTGGTCACAGTTTTGGTAAGCTTTTATTGCCAATCGTTTGTCCAAATCGCTAATGTCTGTAACAGGTTTGTTGAGTTTGCTGCTGTGTTCGGTGATGACGAAGGGAATTCCGTATTTCTTCTTCAGAATGTTTGCGATGGCAGCGATGGAGTAGAAGTGAGCATGTACAATGTCGGGTTTGCCGAACGATTTGAGCATGGCTTTAAAAGGTATGAGCAGTAGCCGTTGCAGCACGGGAATGGCTCTCCGATAAACATTGAGAGGCAGCGACAATTCAAAAACGTGTACGCCTTCATATTCGTATTGGAATAGACCGTATTTCCTTTTATCATTCCATTTTCTGAAATCGATGGCCACAAATGCGACTTCTACGCCGTTGTTGGCCAAAGCTTTTGCTTGGTCGAATTCGAAGATCCCATATAAAGGATATCTTTCGTTAGGTACTCCCCTGGATATGATGGCGACTTTCATGGCTTATTGGATGTCAACGTAGATGATATGGGTGACCCGCTTCTCCTTGGGAGGGATTTGCATATAGTTGCCGAAGATTGCCGATAATACTCCGTCTGGGTTTTTCGGTCCCATGAGCGTTTTGCCTTCAAAATCAATGTCTTTTATAGGAAAGATGTCGTTAGGATCGTAATAGGTGCCGTAGGTGTTGTAAAACTTGTTTTTCCCGATTTTAGTTTTGGGTTTGATGCAAATGATCGCCCAAATAGCTTGCATCAGGACACTCAAGATGGGGAAAGTGACAGTGGCAAGGAAGTTTTTCAAGGTTACATCCTGCTTGACTTTAAAGAAGAAATGGGTTTTGTTCAGCCATTTCATCAACGGTTTCAACACTTTTCGTGACACTTTCGGAGACGGATTCACATTGAAGATGTCAACATAAAGACCTTTGGCGTATGGTTTTGTGAAATCATCATGCTTGGTGACAAAGAAAGAGTTTTTGTCCCTCACTTTGCAGATCTCAACTATATAGGATGGATCGGTTTCTTGGGTTTGGAGAAAAAGATGTTCGGGTAGTTCTTTTTGTGCAATAGAGACGAATTTCTCGTAGTCTTCCTGCATCATGCAAATGTCAAGGTCATCGTCCCAAGGGATAAAACCGCCATGGCGCACGGCACCTAAGAGCGTACCGCCGTCAAGCCAATAGTTGATGTCATGTTTGCGGCATATTTTGTCAATTTCCAACATGATATCAAGGATGCGCATTTGCATCTTCCTTAACAAAGTTCCTTCGCCGTTGTAACACGAAAAATCTTCCATTTTCTCGATTATGAATTTCTTAATTTAAGCAAGACGTCATTGATAAGTGTACTCGAAGTGCCTTTGGTGTATGGGAAATAGACTATCTTAACCCCCACTTCAGCAAATTGTTTTTCGTAAGCATCCCATTTTGCAGTCCCTTTCCAATCGTCACCAACGAACATCACATTGAAATGAAGCTTTTTCCAAGCTTCCATCTTGTCCATATTGACCTGAGGCACAACTTCATCCACGTATTTTATGGCTTTGACGATCTCCATTCTCTCTTCAAAAGGGATGACGGCATGTTTATGCTTATACATGACGAGGTCGTCAGTGGAAACGCCTACGATGAGATGGTCACATTGCGCCTTGGCCTTTCGGAGTAGATTCAGATGCCCGATGTGAAACAAGTCGAAAACTCCTGTGGTATAACCGATTATCATAGCTGTGTCTTTTTGTCGTAATTGTTGAGGAACCGTTCAAGGCAATAAAGAAGCCATCTTTGGTTGCCGTTGAAATGGTCGATGTCAATGTCTGAACGGAATTCGGGTCGTTTGGGCCCATGCCAACCGGCGAAATACTGGTCAACAGGTCGGGGCATGGGTACCTTTTCAGGAACGGGAAGATCGGGGTATTTCATGGAGAACAATTGTCGGATGAGGTATTTTGATTCTCCGTTCCTGATCCGGTTCAGGTCTAATGGTTCCGCCAAATAAAGCGCGGCGTATGGATCAAGGTAAGGCATGCCAGCGGTCTGAAATGCATTCTGATAGGAAGCGTAACTCTCGTCAATCGCAATATCCTGCAGTAATCTCAGATAATCAATCTTGCCTTCCGGCAAACGGTATCGCTCAAATAGATAAGTCATTGAAACAGGCTCTCTTAACACTTCTGAAGGTGAAATGTAAGTGTATCTATTTTCAAAAGCATCAAAATCCCAGTCTTGTGAAAGAAGCTTGTCCATGCCGCCAAAGACATAATCACTGCCATCGCCAATAATCATAAGGGTTATGCCATCATGTTGCGCCAGCTTTGCAGCATGGAAAATCTGAGGCTCAATAGAGTGAACCGGTGCGCCTTTGGTTTCCATCACATCGTTAAGGCATTGGTCAATAATCTCCCAATTAATGTCAACATAATGAAGATTGAGATTGTAGATTTGAGCATATTTTTCGGCTCGGTGCAATTCTTCGGTTTGAAAGGTCCCGTTTAAGAATCGGAAAGTATAGGCATCACAGCCTTCCATGTATGAAGCCAAAATAGCTGAATCCATACCGCCAGAAAGAAGGATGCCCAATTTCTCATCTTTTATGCCGTCAAACTGGTGCTGAATAGCATTGTCAATCTCTCTAGCTGTCTTTACATGCGTCCTTCTCTCAACAGGCATTTGTCGAAATACCTGATGATGAAGCCCCTTAAAAAACTCTTTGTCAGCATCTTCTATATATCGCAAGGCCAAATATGAACTGGCACAATAGTTTTTGTCTATCATTGCTTTAATGTTTGGTTTAACAGTTTTACAGATTCCTTTGCCAGATTACGCCTTGAATACCTCTCAATCGAAGCGTTGCTGCTAGTGAAAAGGGCTCCATCCAGATATCGTTGATAGAGACCTTGAACGACTCCCTTCATCTTTTCTTTCTCCTCGAAACCTACCGACGTTCCAGCGTGGGCCTCGTCGATGATGCGTGCTGCGTCACCGTCTTCGGGACCGATGCAGAGAATGGGCCGGCCGGCAGCGATGTATTCGAAGAGCTTGCCGGTGAGGATGCCCTTGGCATTGGGTGTGTTATTGATCAACAGCAACAATACTTGTGAACCGGCTTGTTGCTCCTGAATCTGATCGTGAGGGATGTAGGGTATAAACTCCGTGTTTTCAGTTAATCCATTGGTTTCGATGGATTTTGCCACCGACTGGTCAACTTGACCGATAAGCCTGATCTTCAGCTTGCTGGCGAATTGTGGATCTGCGGCTTTAAGTTCGCCTAAGGCTTGCCATAGTTGATGATCATTGCGATTCGGACCAATGATGCCGATATGGGTCAGGGTGAAATCGGATGACAAAGCCAGGGTTTTGTTGTTGGTTTGAGCTTCCCAGTCGTAACCATTGGGGATGACTTCTACATCGTTTGCACCAAGTCTTTTCAAGCCTTCAGCCATGTCCCAACCTACGGCGACAACCTTATCGGCTTGGGTCAGCACTTCGTGCTCCAGGCGGTGATGCTTGCGATCGGCTCGTCTTGTTAGGTGTAAGTCTTGATAGAAGTCGATCTCTGTCCAAGGATCGCGGAAGTCGGCAATCCACGGGAGTCCAGTGGCTTCCTTCAACTTCATGGCGATCAAGTGCATGGAGTGGGGTGGGCCGGTGCTGATCATGGCATCCACGGGATGTTCCTTCAGATATTCTTTCAGGTATTTCACTGAAGGCTTTACCCACCAGCAGCGGGCATCGGGGATGAAAAAGTTTCCTCTGATCCAGACGGATAAGCGCTCTTTCCAGCCTTTCTGTTGGCCGGTTTCATCGATGAATCCAGCCTTCACCTTCTGCTCTTTCCTAATGCCTAAAAACTTCTTGTAAAAGCTATAGGGTTCCACGATGGGGCGGCGTATCACCTCGGCCTCGGCACAAACATCTTTCTCCAACGAAGCGTCTTTTACCGGATATTCGGCGTTTTCGGCGGTGTAGATCACGGGTTGCCAGCCGTTTTCGGGCAGGTACTTCGACATCTTCAGCCAGCGCTGGACGCCACTGCCACCCGACGGAGGCCAGTAATAGGTAATGATCAAAACCCGTTTCATGCCGCTTTTTCTTTCTTTCTAAAGCTAAAGACCATGGCGCCAACCAGGCCTAAAATCAATAGCAACGAACTGGCAAATTGGATGGTGTTGCCCACCTTCCATGCCTTTGGCGCATATTCCATCATGATTTGATGTTCTCCACTCGGAATCATGGCGCAGCGCAGCACGTAGTTGGCTCTGAGCAAGGGATGCTCTTGCCCGTCCAAATAGAGCTTCCAACCGGTGTCGCTCCAAATCTCGGAGAAGACCACCAATTGGTCTTGGTTGGCATTGAAGCTGTAGGTAAGCTTGTTAGGCTTGTATTCGGTCAACGAGATTTGCCCCGTGAGACTGTCGGCAGCAATATAATCTCCCACTTGCTGTTGGAATTCTTTGCTGACGACGGCGGTATGATGCAGGTCAACGGTGGCTAGGGCGTCGAATTCCTCATTGGGTGTGTCAACCCACTGAACGTCATTGACAATCCAAGCATTGCCGAAAGCGCATGGGTTTTCAATGGGCTCTGCATCAGGATTGTAGATGATATATTTGGTATTCAACATGTTGAGTGTCCGCTGTTGCTCCATGGCCAACCTGAGAGCAAGTTCTGAATCGACATTTTTGAACAAAGTTCCAAACTGACGGATCTCAGGGTTGAGGTAATGGGTGATCAAGTCTTGGTAACGGCGCAGCTTGGCTCCATGGTAACCACCGATGGACTTATGAAAGTAAGAGGTACTGGCGTCGTTGAATACGTCCTTGGTCAGGTTGAGCACCCTGAAATCAAGCGACGGATCGTTGAGGATGTATTGGTCGGCGACGGAAGCGACGAAAGGTTTGTCGAACTGTTTCTTGGAGATAAAGTTGTCGTTGTTCAGATAGCGCTTGTCAATGGGGTAGAGGTCAATCACCACCAAAACGGCAAGGATGACGAAGGCAGGAGTGGCTTTCAGCTTGCCTTTGCCATAAAGCAGGATGGGCACTGCGGCTAAGATGATGAACAGCAAACTGCGTAGGGCGTCCTTGCGGAAAATGGCCACGCGCACGTCCTCGAGTTGGGTGGCGAAGGATTGGTATAAGGCGCCGTCCTTGCCTGTGGTCAGTTGGGCAAACTGTTGTGCTTCGCCTTGGCTGAGGAAGCTGAAGAACAGTTTCGGGGCAAGGTAAAACAGCAAGCAGAAACCTGCGGTGATGCCCAAGGCAATCCAGAAATTCTTCAGGTTTTGCTTGAAGTTATCGGGGCTCTTTAGGATTTCAGCCAGTCCCAACAAACCAAGTAGCGGCATGGTGACTTCGGCAATCACCAAGGTCATGGAAACGGCTCGGAACTTATTGTAGCCAGGGATATAGTCGATGAAGAAATCGGTGAATCCCATGAAGTTTTTGCCCCAGCTGAGCAGGATGGAAAGGAGGGTGGCGATGAGCAAGGCCCATTTCAGCTCTCCTTTGACAGTGAGGGCGCCGAGCACAAATAAGAACACGATGATGGCGCCGACATACACTGGGCCGCTGGTGCCAGGCTGGTCGCCCCAGTAGGCATTGCTCTGAGCGATGCTGTCGCGGAACTGTCGGTCGGCTTTGTCGAGGGCTGGGTTTTGCTTGCCGATATAGGCTGATGCACCGCCTTTGGCGTTGGGAATCAGCAGGCTCCAGGTCTCGCCCTTGCCGTAGCTCCACTGGGTGATGTAGTCGCGGTCCAAGCCTTTGGTCTGGTTGTCCTTGCCTGTTTGTTCCTCAGTCAGCACGGGTTTGCCACGGGTGGTATCCTTGCTGAACGCATAGTTGGCGTAGAGTGAGGTGGCGTTGGTCATGATGCCGAACACGGCGGCCACCACCAAACAGATGGAAGCCTTGATAAACGATCCGATTTGCTTCTCCCTGATGCTTCTGACGAGCACTCCGAAGATGAGGCAAAGCACGATGATGAGCAGATAATAGGTGATTTGCAAGTGACCTGCACGGACTTCAAGTGCCAATGCAATAGCGGTCAACACACTGCCCCATAGGTATTTGCCTTTATAGGTAAGCAATATGCCAGCGATGACAGGGGCCATATAGGCCATAGCCATCGCCTTGCTGTTGTGTCCCGCCCCAATGATGATGAACAGGTACGACGTGAAGCCGTAGGCAAGACCTCCTATCAAGCTGATCCACACGCTGCAATCCATTACAAGCAATAGGATAAAGAACCCCAACATGCTGATGAAAACGGCGCCGATTGGATGAGGGAAACCTACTGAGAGTATTCGTGCAAAAGGTTTTAATAAATTGCTGTTACTGCTCACGGAGATGTTCCAGGCAGGCATGCCGCCAAACATAGAATTCGTCCAAAGAGTCTGTTCTCCAGTGGCTTCACGGTAGTCTACAATCTCTTTCGACATTCCCTTGTACATCTCAATATCATGCTGTTTGATGCGTTTGCCTTCAAGGATGGGGGAGAAATAGACCAAGGTGATCAGGACGAAACCGAGGATGCATGCCGCAATGCCAAGGGCTTTTTTGTATTTATCAAAAAAAGTGCTTTTCATCAGAGTGAATGAGTTTGTTATTTGGCTGCGAATTTACGATATTTTTTAATAATTTTGCCTGCACTTTGACGGAATAGTTGGATGAAAATAGCAATTGTAGGAACGGCTTACCCATATCGTGGAGGCATCGCGGCTTTCAACGAGCGATTGGCTCATGAGTTCCAAGCGGAAGGCCATACGGTGGATCTCTATACTTTCACTTTGCAATATCCTAATTTTCTTTTCCCTGGAAAGACGCAATATGTTGAAGGTGAGGCGCCTGCGGATCTGAACATTAACCGTTGCATCAACTCGGTCAATCCGTTTAACTGGATGAAGGTGGGGAAGCAACTCCGTGATCAGCAATACGATATGGTGCTGTTTACCTACTGGATGTCGTTCTTCGCTCCCTGTTACGGGTTGATAGCTAGAAAGTTGAAGAATGTCAAGCGTATCGCATTGGTACACAATATGATACCTCACGAAAAAAGCGTTCTCGACAGTATACTTCCTCCGTTTTTTGTGAAGTCGATGGACGGCTTTGTCACTTTGTCGAAATCGGTACTTAAGGACGTTCAGCGGTTGGATAAAAGCGATAAGCCTAAGGCCTGGGCGCCGCATCCGATCTATGACCATTATGGTCCCAAAGAACCTCGTGAAGTGGCTTTGGAACGCCTTGGGCTATCAAAAGACTATCGCTATATGCTGTTTTTCGGCTTGGTTAGGTCCTACAAGGGCTTGGATTGGCTAATTCAGGCTTTTGCCGATGATCAACTGAGGAAATATCCTGTCAAGCTGATTGTGGCTGGAGAGTTCTATGACGATAAGGAACGTTATCTCGAAGAAATACAGGGGTATGGATTGGGAAAGGATGTCATTATCCACGATGAGTTCATTCCCGACGATCGGGTGAAGGATTATTTCAATGCCGCCGATATCGTGGTGCAGCCATACAAATCAGCTACACAGAGCGGTGTGACCCAAGTGGCTTACCATTTTGAGAAACCGATGCTGGTGACCAATGTCGGTGGGTTGGATGAGATCGTCCCAGATGACGAAGTGGGTTATGCGGTGCTTCCTGAAGTGCATAGCATTTCCGAGGCGTTACTGGACTTTTTTGAACACGACAGGGCGAATGAGTTCGCTCGTAAAGTATCGGTCGAGAAAGAAAAATTCTCTTGGAAAGCGTTGTCAAACGTCATAATGAACCTGTAATGAAAACGATTATCTCCTTATTAACCAAGCTGTTTCCCCGTCAGTTCCTGATTCGCTGCAGTTACCTCTTCAGCTTTCTGATCAGGCCGTTTTATTGGGGAAACAAGGTGGAATGCCCAGTGTGTGGCAAGCATTTTCGTAAGTTCCTGCCTTATGGGTACGGTCATGCGGTGGATAACCGGATGTGCCCCAATTGTTTGTCGCTGGAGCGTCACCGTTTGTTATGGCTTTATTTGAAGGAGAAGACGGATTTCTTTACGGCTCCGTTGAAGGTGTTGCATTTTGCCCCTGAACAGCCTTTCCTGAAACGTTTCCGTGCCTTGAAGAACCTTGACTACACCACTGCCGACTTGGATTCGCCCATCGCAGACTTGCATCTTGATGTGACGGCGATTGACCAGCCATCGAATACCTACGATGTGGTGATCTGCAACCATGTGTTGGAGCATGTGAGCGACGCCAACTTGGCTTTCAAGGAGATCCAACGTATTTTGAAGCCTGGCGGCTGGGCCATCTTGTTGGTGCCCATCAATCCCGATGTGGATACTTTTGAAGATCCTACCATTACGGATCCCAAAGAACGGGAACGCCTATTCGGCCAATACGACCATGTGCGCCAGTTCGGCCGCGATTACGCCGATGTGCTTCGCAAGGCTGGATTCAAAGTGGTGGAAGACAGGCTTTACTATGAGCTGGCCGATGAGCAACGGGAAAGAATGAGATTGGCCCGTAGGGGAGAAGAGATCATTTATAGGTGCGAAGTATCCCATAACTAGAGAAGGCCACCCATCGGGTAGCCTTCTCGTTATACCTTAAATAAGAAATAGAAACGGCTTCTATCTTTATTTTAGTATTCGTCAGAAACGGTCAGTTTCTTTCTGCCTTTGGCTCTTCTGCGAGCTAACACCTTGCGGCCGTTGGCAGTTGACATTCTCTCTCTGAAACCGTGCTTGTTTCTGCGTTTTCTGTTCGATGGTTGGAAAGTGCGTTTCATTTTCGTATATGTATTAATTAATTTCTAATCCTTTAATTCGGGCTGCAAAAATACAAAACTTTTCTTTTGACGCAACTTTTTTTGAAAATTATTTTTCAGGAATATTCTTCAAGGTCTCAACCAGGAACTCCCAGAATGGGCCAACGCTCTCGATGAGCAGGGCTTCGTCAGGTGAGTGGGGGTGTACCAAAGTCGGGCCGAACGACACCATATCCCAGTTCGGATATTTCGAACCGAGGATGCCGCATTCGAGGCCGGCGTGGATAACCATCACCTTAGGCTCTTTGCCGAACTTCTCCTTGTAGACGTTCTTCATGGTGTTGAGGATCGGGGAGTTGGGGTTCGGCTTCCAGCCTGGGTAGTCGCCAGTGGAGTAGGCCTCGGCGCCGTTGTCGCTAAGATTCTGGCGGATCTGGGCGGCCAGTTTGTCCTTGTCGGCATCGACGAGGCTGCGGGTCAATGAAGCGCACACAATCTTTTCACCGTCCATCTTGATGGTGGCAAGGTTCGAGGAGGTCTCTGTGGTGCCTTCGAAGTCCTTCGACATGGCGATGACGCCGTTGGGATACTTGGCGATGGCGCAGAAAATATTGTCCTGGGTCTTGAGGTCGATGACCTGCTTGGGCATCTCGGCGGGTTCGCAGAGGATAGCCATTTCAGGCTCGATGCCTTCAAACTCTTCCTTCACGATGACTTCGTATTCCTTAGCGTAGGCCTCGAACTCGACTTTCTTGGCTTCGGGAACGACCACGATAGCCATTGCTTCTCTTGGGATGGCGTTGCGGAGGCTGCCGCCGTCGATGCATGCCATGCGGAGACCGTATTTGTCAGCGGCCATCAGCATCATGGTGTTGAGCACCTTGTTGGCGTTGGCGCGGCCGAGGTTGATGTCCATGCCGGAGTGACCGCCCTTGAGGCCCTTCACGAAGAGCTTGTAGGCCACCATGCCAGCAGGAACGTTTTCGTATTTTGGGGTCCAGGTGCCGATGTTGTCGATACCGCCAGCGCAGCCCACGTAGAGCTCGCCTTCAGTCTCGGAGTCCATGTTGAGCAGGATGTCGCCTTTCAAAACGCCGGGTTTTAGCAGGTTGGCGCCAGTCATGCCAGTCTCTTCGTCGATGGTGAAGAGGGCTTCGATGGGACCGTGAACCAGGTCAGTGGCTTCCAGAACAGCCATGGCAGCGGCAGCGCCCAAGCCGTCGTCAGCGCCGAGGGTGGTGCCGTTGGCCTTCACCCAACCGTTTTCGATATGGGTCTCAATGGGGTCGTTCTCAAAGTCGTGCGGGTTGCCGTCGTTCTTCTGGGGCACCATGTCGAGGTGGGCCTGAAGGATGACGCCCTTGCGGTTCTCCATGCCAGGAGTGGCAGGCTTGCGGATGATCACGTTGCCACAGTCATCGACCATGGTCTCCAAACCGTGGTCTTCACCCCATTGTTTCATGAAGGCGATCACTTTGGCTTCTTTCTTCGAGGGACGCGGAATCTGCGTCAGGCTATGGAAGTTCTTCCAAATGCCGCTAGGTTGTAATTCGTTGATTGTCATAGTGATTTATTTTTAGTTAAACGATTGTAAATCTGTTAGTTTCTTATACACGCCATTCAAGGCGATCAGTTCTTCGTGCTTGCCGCGCTCGATGATGCGGCCTTTCTGCATCACGATAATCTCGTCAGCATGCTGGATGGTGGAGAGACGGTGCGCGATGACGATGGAGGTACGCTGGCTCATCACCTTGGCCAAAGCATCCTGCACCAAGCGTTCTGATTCTGTGTCGAGTGACGAGGTGGCTTCGTCCAATATTAATATAGGTGGGTTTTTGAGTACGGCTCGGGCGATGCTCAGGCGTTGGCGCTGACCGCCACTGAGGTTCATGCCACGGTCGCCGATATAGGTGTCGTAGCCCTGTTCCATCTCCGTGATGAATCCATGGGCGTTAGCAATCTTGGCGGCTTCGATGACGGCCTCCTTCGAAACGTTTTCCATGCCAAAGGCGATGTTGTTGAACACCGTGTCATTAAACAGGATGCTCTCCTGGGTGACGATGCCCATCAGACCTCTTAGGTCGCTGATCTTGTAGTCGCGTATGTCGTGACCGTCGATGAGGATACTGCCTTCGCAGACGTCGTAAAAACGGGGTAGGAGGTCGGCCAAAGTAGACTTGCCTCCGCCGCTTTCACCCACCAAGGCGATGACTTTGCCTTTGGGGATCTTCAGGTTGACATCTTTCAGCACGTCATCCTTCTCGTAACGGAACGACACGTTCTGATAACTGATTTCTTGGTTGAAATCTTTGATTTCCAAGGCATTTTCCTTCTCGGTAATGACCTCATCCTCATCCATGAGCTCGAAGATACGGTCGGCTGAGGCGATGCCTTTCTTGATGTTGAAATAGCCTTGGGCGAACGACTTGAGTGGCGGGATAATCTGCGAGAACACCACAATGTAACTGATGAATCCAGCGGCACTTAAACTGCTGGTTCCACCAAGAATCATGTTGCCGCCAAACCACAGCACGATGATGACTACGATAGCGGAGAGGAATTCGCTCATGGGCGAGCTCATGTCGCGTTTGCGGTGTACACCGAGCAGCGATTTGGAATACGTTTCGTTCTGTTCGCCAAACTTTCTGCTCAGATAGCCGATGGCGTTGAATCCCTTGATAATACGCAGTCCGGAGATTGATTCCTCGATGGTGGCGGTGATGCCTGCCAGTCGGTTTTGCGAGTCCTTCGATTCTTTCTTCAATGCTTTGCCGATGCGGCCGATGACGAGTCCAGCCACAGGTAGCAGTACCAGCACAAAGATGGTAAGGCGCGCACTTTGGCTCAGTAGGAAAGCAAAGTAGAAGATGATGGTCAGCGGGTCCTTGATGAGCGACTCAATCCAGTTCAGGATGGAGACCTCAACCTCCTGCACATCGTTAGTGATGCGCGACATGATGTCGCCTTTCTTTTGTTTGCTATAGAACGAAAGAGGCAAGATCAAAATCTTGGTATAGAGGTCTTTGCGGATGTCTTTGATGGTTCCCACACGGACCTTGGCCATGGTGTAGTAGGCGAAGAAACGTCCGATGTTGCGGAAGAGGAAAGATGCGAGCATCACCACGCAGATGAACACCAGGGCGTAGCGTTGTCCATGTTCTACGATGATGTTGCTCATCACGTAGTTGAGGTAGCTCATCAGGTAGTCGGAGGTGAGGGCGAACTGGGGTTCAGCCACCGCCTCGATATCGCCGGTCTGAAAGAGCAGGTTGAGCATGGGAACCAAAAGGGCAAAGGAGAACAGGGAGAAGAAGATGGTAAGCAGGTTGAAGAACAAGTTCAGGAATAGTGAGAACCAATAAGGTTTCACATATCCGATGATCCGATGGAACGACTTGCTTTTTGCCATGTCTTAATAGTTGAATCCTGTGTAATTCTCCGGTGTGATGGCCATTAGTTCCATCTTGATTTCCTTGCTCACCGGCAAGCCCTTGATGAACTCGTCGATGGTCTCCTTGTCAATGTGCTTGTTGGTGCGGGTGAGGCCTTTCAGCAGCTCGTAGGCACCTTCGATCTCCTCACGGCGCAGAATCGTCTGGATGGCCTCGGCCACCACAGCGTAGTTCTGCTGGAGGTCTTGGCGTATCTTGTCCTCGTTGAGCAACAACTTGTCGAGGCCTTTCAGCAGCGACTTGACGGCGATCAGCGTATGGGCAATCGGCACGCCGATGTTACGGGTGACGGTGGAGTCGGTGAGGTCGCGCTGCAGGCGGCTGATGGGCAGCTTGGTGCTCAGGAAGGTAAGCACGGCGTTGGCCATGCCTAGGTTGCCTTCGGCATTCTCGAAGTCGATGGGGTTGACCTTGTGAGGCATTGCCGACGAGCCCACTTCTCCGGCTTTGATCTTCTGCTTGAAGTACTCCATGGAGACGTACATCCAGATGTCGCGCGACAGGTCGATCAAGATGGTGTTGATGCGTCGCAGGGCGTCGAAATAGGCGGCCATATAGTCGTAATGCTCGATCTGGGTGGTGGTCTTCTGGCGTTTCAGCTTCAGGCTCTTTTCCACGAAATTTTTGGCGAAGGCCGGCCAGTCGATTTCAGGATATGCCACCTTGTGGGCGTTCATGTTGCCTGTAGCACCGCCGAACTTGGCTGTAAACGGCACGCTGTTGAGCATCTTCAACTGGTCGTCGAGGCGCTCCACAAAGACGTAGATCTCCTTGCCGAGGTGGGTGGGGCTGGCGGGTTGGCCGTGGGTGCGGGCGAGCATCGGAATGTCCTTCCACTCCTTGGCCATGCCTTTCAGCTTGTCGATGACCTCTTCGATGGCAGGTTTCACCACCAACTTGTGGGCTTCCATCATGGAGAGCGGCACAGCGGTGTTGTTGATGTCCTGTGAGGTCAGTCCGAAATGCAGGAACTCCTTCCATTTGGAGAGCCCTAGCTCATCGAACTGGCGTTTCAGGAAGTATTCCACTGCCTTCACATCGTGGTTGGTGGTCTTTTCGATCTCTTTGATTTCTTCAGCGTCCTCGGTCTGGAACTCCTCATAGATGGCCCGGAGGTCGTCATAGTCGCCCTCAAAGTCTTCCAACTGGGGCAGCGGAATCTCGCATAGGGCGATGAAATACTCCACTTCGACCATCACGCGGTAACGGATGAGGGCGAATTCGGAGAAGAAGTCGTTAAGTTCTACGGTCTTGGATTGATAACGGCCGTCAATCGGAGAAATGGCCTTAAGCATAGCAATGTTTATCCGTTAATGAGTTTGTCGTTGGAGCCCAACACATTCATGATCTTATGGATGTAGAGCTTCTTCATGTTGTCACGGGCTGGACCGAGATACTTGCGCGGGTCGAACTCTGCGGGTTTCTCAGCGAAGGTCTTGCGGATGGCGGCGGTCATGGCCAGACGGCTGTCAGAGTCGATATTGATCTTGCAGACAGCGCTCTTGGCGGCCTTGCGGAGCTGCTCCTCGGGGATACCCACAGCGGCTTTCAGGCAACCACCGTTGGCGTTGATGGTGTCAACCTCTTCTTGGGGTACTGATGAGGAACCATGCAGCACGATGGGGAAGCCGGGGAGTTTCTTCTCAATGGCTTCGAGCACGTCGAAAGCCAACGGAGGAGGAACCAGACGGCCCGTAGCGGGATCCACGGTGCACTGCTCAGGAGTGAACTTGTAAGCGCCGTGGGAGGTGCCGATGGAGATGGCCAGGCTATCCACGCCAGTCTTGGTAACGAAATCGATGACTTCCTCGGGCTTGGTGTAATGGCTTTCTTCAGCGGCCACTTCGTCTTCCACGCCTGCCAACACACCGAGTTCGCCTTCCACGGTGACGTCATACTGATGGGCATATTCAACCACTTTCTTGGTCACTGCCACGTTCTCGTCGTAGGGCAGGGCAGAACCGTCGATCATCACTGATGAGAAGCCCATGTCAATGCATGACTTGCAGAGTTCGAAGCTGTCGCCGTGGTCGAGGTGGAGCACGATTTCAGGATGGGCGCAACCCAGTTCCTTGGCATATTCCACAGCACCCTGAGCCATGTAACGCAGCAGGGTCTGGTTGGCGTAGTTGCGTGCGCCTTTCGACACTTGCAGGATGACGGGTGATTTGGTCTCCACTGCTGCCATGATGATGGCCTGGAGCTGTTCCATGTTATTGAAGTTGAATGCTGGGATGGCATAGCCGCCATCGACTGCCTTGGCAAACATCGCTCTGGTGTTCACGAGGCCTAATTCTTTGTAACTGATCATTTTATGTTTGTTTTGTTGTTTAACTTTTATCTCTTAACTTTTATCTTTTATCTCACTGCGCAGTAAAATTAAATGCTTGCGTTGATGCGGATGAGGTTCCACCGAGGTATATTCCGTGGAATTCCGTGGTTGGGTCGGTTGGCGCTTGAGTGCCGTATTTCACATAATAAGTAGTGCCACTTACCATGCCCGTTGCCGTGATGAGAGCGAGGGAACTATTGCAGTTGGCTTCGAAACTAAAGGTTACCATATTGGTGCCACCTGCGCCGTTGCTATTAGATAGGGTATAGTATTTTCCTGTTTGGAAGTTATAAGTGTTGGTGTAGAAATTGTAGCCTTGTGCTGGGTTGGTGATGGTGCCTCCACCGCCGCCGCCACCGGGCCAGCCGCCGCCTTGCGAGCCGCCTGCACTGATTCCGATGCCGTTACCAGTAATACGGATGTAATTGTTATTGTCGCAATCCAGGCCTTCCTCAGGGCTGCCTTTGGTGGAATAGGCGAAAATAACACCGTTGCCGATGGTGATGGCACCTGCTTGTCCTGCATTCGAGTCGACGGCATCATTGCCGTTGCTGAAGCAAACGGTCACACCGCCGTTGAAGAGGATCTTGCCGGACGAGTTGATGCAGTCATCGTAACATTTGAAGTAGTGCTGTCCTCCTTCAATATTGATTTGTGTCTTAGATTCGAGACCTTCGCCGCCTGTTCCCGTGGTTGTAACCGTGGTGGTTCCGCTGTTGATGGTGAGCAGTCCTTGTGCCTTGATGGCTTTAGGGTTGGCATATTCTCCGCCTCCCCAAGGACCGCCACCGCCTGAAGACACGGTGATGCGATTGCCGGTGGTTGTGACGTTGAGCATCAAATCTTCGTTGTTACCGTTAGGAATGCCTAACACTAGGGTGCCGTCTGCACTGATACCCTTGCCGCCTGCACCTGTGCTTCTCAAGGTGAAGTTGCCTCCTGAAATGACCATGTTGCCGTCGCTCTTGATACACGACGAGGTGTAGGCATCTTTGGTGTTGCCGGAAACGGTGTAGGCTGCTCCGTCACCTTGTGTACGAATATCGAATGTGCCTCCGCTGATAGTGATATTGCCATCTGCGCTGATGCTCTTGCCGCCATGATTGCTGGTAGGTAAAGTGATATTGAACGTGCCGCCCGAGATGTTGATGTCGGTGTCACACTTGATGGCGGTGCAATAGGAGGGCACATTCTGGCCGTTGATGGTTTCCAAAACGGTACTGCCTGATGAAACGATCGTGAAGTCGCCGTCGGTAATGGTGATGGCCTGGTTCGACTTGATGCCTTTCGACACATCACCGGAGTGATTGAGGATAAAGGTGCCGCCGTTGATGGTAAGTTCTTTGTCCGCCTTGATGCACTTGGCATCAGTGCCGGTAACGTTGATATCGATAGTGCCTCCGTTGATCACCAGTGTGCTGTCAGCAGAAATGGCGTTGATACCATCACTGCTGCTGGTGATCGTGATATTGCCTCCATAGATATAACCGTCCAACTCGCTGGTCAAGGCATCGTCGCCACATGCAAGCACATTGATGTCGCCCCCTTGCATGAGCAGCCCTTCGGCATGGATGCCGTCGGAGACTGAATTGGTAATGACGATCGTTCCTGAGGTCATGTTGAGTTGGCCTTTAACCTTTACGGCATGTTGGACGAGCCCCGTCACGGTGAGCGTGCCGTTACCTTGAACGAGCGTGTTGCTATTGCACATCAGGGCGGCTTTCTTGTCGCTTTCCGTGCCATCGCAAAGTTGATTCTCAGTGCCGTCAGCAAGCTTGAGGATGATGCCATCGTCGCAGGTCAAATCCATGGCTTTTCCAGTGGGATTGGTGAGATTCACTCCGTTCAAGAGAATCGTTGGAGTAGCAGCGCTTTCAATCTCAAAACGTCCAGGCTCGGCCGTTCCCGAAAGGCAATAAACGATGTTCGACGTGCTGATGGAGGAGATGGTGACTTTCGCTCCGCTGATCGTGACGAAGACGTTCGATGGGAATGGGTTCTGCACGGTAGCGGTAGTTCCGTTGTAGTTGACCATCACGGTGTCGCCAAGTTGTGCTGGGTTTTGAAGGTCGAAGGTAATGCTGTCGAAAGCGGTGATGGGGAAGGAGTAAGTGTCGTTCGTCAAGTTGATGTTGAGCGAAGCTGGATTGTTACCCTGGAAATTCATGTTGTTGACTTGGTTCACGTTGCTCTGAAACATGACTTGTCCAGCGGTATGCAGGTTGATGTAGTAATCTTGGGCTTGAAGGCCAAGGCAACTGATCAAAATGGTCAAAAGGAAGGCGATCTTTTTCATAGCTTCATCAGTTTTAGGGTTTGACCATTGATGCTGAGCAGATACATGCCTTCGGAAAGGTCGCTGATGTCGAGCATCATGCCTTCGGAAGCCTCAAAAGCCTTGACCATCCGTCCGTCGAGCGTGTAGATGCGTCCTTGGCTGTTGCCGGAAAGGTTCTTGATATAGACTTGGTGATGCGAAGGGTTGGGGAGGATTTGCAGTTTTGATGCTTTGTTTTCCTCAGTGCCAGTCATCTCAGCACAAACGATTTTGCGGATATCGGAAAGTTGCCAAGTGAAGTTGGTGCCGTTAGCATTTTCAATGACCAGTCTTTCGCCGTTTTCAAAATGAAGTTGACTCTCTTCGGTCAACTGATAAGTTTGTTCTGTGCCATTGGTGTTGGTAACCACCAGGGTGACGTTTTGCGCTTTGGCTTGAAGCATGAAACCAGCCATAAAGCATAGCAACGTCAAGGTTTTTACGATCACTTTTTTCATTCGTGAGAGGATTTAGTTGAAACGGCAAATATACGTATTTTTTATTTTAGTTGATTGTTTCCGTCATCTTCAAGATCCATGGAATGTACTTAGCGAGTTCATAGTTGAGTTTTTGGCTTGTTTGAGGCAAGTCATCGAACGGCATGATGTCGCTGTGAACGAATAGATCTTTGTTTTTCTTAAGTTTGTCTTTATGCTGAGAATTTTCCTTAGCATTGCAGTCTTCACCTTGGGAAGGCTTTCGGAAGCCCATAAACAACTTCTCGAGATTCCAACGATTATGCTCGATTTGGGCAATGATTTTGTATTCCTTTTCGCTGAGTGGCTCTTGGTCAAAGCTGGTGTCATCGGGGTCCAATCCGCGTATCTTGCGTAATGTTGCCAATTTACAAGGAATGCTGAAAGCACAGTAAAAGTTCGACCATTTTTTCGCTACCGAAAGATTGCTCCAATACATGTCAGCATCAGACCAGATGCGGTCCTTGGGCGTGGTGTTAAGCACCAAGAGGTCGGTAAAAGTATAGGTTTCATAGTCGGCAGTCGCATATAGGTAGTTGAACAATTTGGCCTGTCTGGCAGCACGCTCGTCGCTGATGTTGGCTAAATCCTCCATTCCGAATGGATAAAGATGTGCGTATCGGCGCATGCGTTTGCCGGGAATCAATATGTCGTTTTCTACCTTGTAGAAATCATAAGACTTGGAATCGGCTTTCCTCAGGTTGGTGACGAAATTGTCGGCACGGTTTTGCCGAATGAATACCGGAATGTCATTTTCGTATACCTCATCGGGCATGTTCATGCCCATCATGAAGTTAAAGCGCTGGTCAGCAAGCGAGAGGAAAATAGAGAGGTATTGGTTTTCTCTGTCGGTTGCCCATTCACGGATCAGATCCTGTACCTTTGCGGAATAAATGTCACCGTTGATGAATTCGAACTCAACGTCAAGAAAGTCGTGATTGTCAATCTTTTTGGACAAGTAATCTGTTCTTTTTACAGCTTCGTTGTTTGTTGAGTCTTTCCTTAGGTCTCGGTACCAATAGGATTGGATCTCAAAATAATTCCGACTTCTTGTAATAAACAGCGGCATTTCATCTTCCATGTTTTTTTCAATGAAAGTGATGCGGGTCTTGTACTGTTGGTCACTTTGGCTGAAGTTGGGGAAGTGAAGTGTTGATGCGGCTTCCATGGCAAACGACACAGCAAAGTTAGTAGTGCCAACGAAAACCAAATGCATGTATTTCTTGTCTTCCGGTCCAATGCCTCCGCCATACACTGATGGATAGGAGATCGGCTCAGGGTTGTTCTTTTCCTTGTATGTGCGGTTGATAAACACTTGCTTTGCCCAGCTGGCGTAGAAGTTGTGAGGCACAAAGGAGATCCCTAAGCTACTGACTTCATCGAAAAGTTCGGAAGTCTTGAAAGCGGCATAGGTGTCTAAGTCCTCAAAAACACAGGTGATGCGAAAGGGCATCTTGGGAGAAGGATGTTCCTTCAAATAGGAACAGATACTGTCAATGCACTCAATGTTGACAGCGTCGTGATAGGCTTGAGAACGACGACCGACAATGTATATTTCTTTGGCCGACTCCAGATGGATGTCTGAATAGTATTCACTGGCTGTGCGCTGGCCATAATTAATGATGATTTGGTTGAGCTGTTTCTTGGCAACGGATTTCTTTAGCTTTTCGTTGATCTGTTTGGCGTCGAATGCAGTCAGCAACAGTACGTAGGCATTCGGATCTCTCTCAAAGATGTCTTCGATGAAGGAAGGCACTAAATCGTCGTATCCCATGATGACATAGTGCCCTTCTTTGAGGTAATGGGTCAGTCCATTATGATATCTGACCACTCGGTTGCCGATGGCGTTGACAATCACACCCACAAGCATGCCGTTGAAGATGACAACACTGAAAATAAAAGTTAGGCTACTTGCAAAAAGCATCCAACCATGGACACCACCTTTGATGTAAAGGTTGTTGAGAGCGTTGGAGTCGATAAGCAGGTAGACTGGTAGCAGCCAAGGCTTAAGATCGTTTGTTTGGCAGTATGTAATCCAATCGCTTTTTGAAAAAGACAAGAGAAGATAAGAGCCTAACAAGGCTACAAATAGGAAACAGAGGAGAATGCCTATTTGTTTAATAAGGCTGTATGAAAGAGCCCTGTCAAACCGGAGAAGGAGTTTTTTATTCGCCATTCAAGTATTTATTGAGAGTTTTGTAGTACTCGCTGTTGACCAGTTTTTCATTGTCAGTCTCATAGTGCTCTTCTAAAAACTTGAAAAACCTTGCGCGGGTAGTGACGGTGGCGTTGAAATCCCGATCTTCTTTTTCTTTGGCCACTTCCTCCTGATATCGGTTCAATTCGGCTTTGTATTTTTCCTTCCTTAAGGAAACGAGCGATCTAAAGACGGTTAAAGCAATCAATAATGCGGTTAAGCAAATAATGGAGACCATAATTACATCAGTCCATCCGGCTCCTTTAGGGGGCATCGCTGGTGGCTGGATCTTAACGATTTCATGTGCGGTAGCTCCGCATTGTTGACATAGAGTCATGAGGATGTGTTGCATAAGGTATAGTTTTGTTTGTTGTTATGATTCGGTTTTTTCGATCTTCCATCCTAACTTCAAAATCATTTTCAGTGTTTCTACGGCGGTGTTGCGATCATATTCCTTTTCGCTTTCGGGAAGGTCGGCATAGGGGATAAGACAGGGGTGCTGCTTGAGTTCGTCGTTGCGTATAGGGCCCCAGGTCCAGCCTTCGTTGATGCGACCGATAGCCCAAATGTCATGAACGTTTCGGGCCAGTTCTTCAACAAGCTGTTTTAGATCGTCGGTGAGTTCAACGTTTGATGTATCGATGGGAGAAGGAGTGTAGTTGCTCATTTTTATGAAATTAAGTATTCGCAAAAATAAAAAATAATTTGATTTGTTTGCAATAGTGCTGGTAATAAGTTATCTTTGCGGGTATAAACTTAATACTATATTATGGCAACAACTGAAGAAAAAAAGTATGTGGTAGGCATTGGTGAAGCTTTGTTGGATGTTTTTTCCGATGGAACCAGAAGATTGGGCGGAGCCCCCTTGATTTTTGCTTATCATGCGGGAAAGACATTCGGTAAAGGTGTTATTGTAAGTGCTGTGGGTGACGACGAAGATGGCATGGATATCAGAAAAGGTTTAAAGACCCTTGGTGTTGAAGACAAGTATTTGTTCGTGACAGGTAAACCTACAGGAACAGTAAAAGTTGATGACGCTGATCCAAATGATCCCAAGTACAATATCGATATTAATTCTGCTTGGACTGAGATACCCTATGATGAACAGCTAAAAAAATTGGCAGAAAATACTGCTGCAGTGTATTTTGGCCCTCTTGCCAGTCATTGTGGACAAATCATTTCTAAAAATACCATAGATGAGTTTTTAGGGGCACTTCCCGAGGATTGTTGGAAGATATTCGATGTCAATCTTCGGTATAATCCTGTAGAGCATAACAAATATACTCGTCCTCTTTTTAGCGAGGACCTGATTAAGCAATATATCAATCAATGTAATGTATTAAAGGTTAACAAAGAAGAACTGGACTATTTATGTACCATTTGTGGAGTCGTGGGCAATATCAGTAATAAGAAAAAGTCCGAGATTTTAATGGAGCTTTATCCAAACATTCGGATTCTTTTGCTGACTTTAGGAGAAGAGGGTAGCGCGGCGTTTTGGAAGAAAAACGATAAGAAAGGCCCAAAGATTGCTTACCATTATTACGGCGTTTCAGTGGAACAACCTCTCAATTCCGTGGGAGCGGGTGACGCTTTAGCGGGTACGTTTATAGGGGAGTTGTTGAACGAAAACAAGGATTTGTCACAAGTTGATATTGAGAAAGCTCATACTAAAGCCGTTCTAAGGTCCGCTCAAGTTTGTAGTGCAGGGAATAGCATGCCTCCAATAATGAAATCTGATATTTTCATTAGTTATTCAAGGAGGGATGAGAAGGTCGTTATCTATTTCTGTAGGTTATTTAACGCTCAGAATTGGTCTGTTTGGAGAGATAAGAAGGAAATCAAATACGGCAAGAACTTCAGAAAGGAGATAGAACAAGCAATAGAAAACTGTAAGGTGGTCGTTTATTTTTCTTCAGAACACTCAAACAAGTCGAAATATGTTGAAAAAGAGATACAATATGCCAATAAAACAGGTAAAACAATCATTCCTATTAAACTGAAGGAATCAGTACTGAATGGTAATATTGAATCAATTATAAGCGAAAAGAATTATTTGGACTGGGATATGCTTTGTAAAACGATTGAAGAGGGATAGTGGTATGACGAACAGAAAAAAGGAATCAAGATTTGTCATCGGCATCGGAGAGTTGCTTTGGGATTGTTTTCCGACGTACCGGCGAATGGGTGGCGCTCCTGCTAACTTCGCCTATCATGTGTCACAATTCGGTTTTGATTCAGTGGTGATTAGTGCGGTTGGTAATGATAAAGAAGGGGAGGATTTGATCAAGGAACTGAAGTTACATCACCTCGATTATTGTGTTGAAAAGGTAGATCTCCCGACAGGTACCGTTGATGTGAACATTGCCAATGTGAACGATCCTCAATACATCATCAATACCGAAGTGGCATGGAGTGCGATTCCATATTCCGATAAGCTTGCGGCAATGGCAAAAAAATGTTGCGCTGTCTGTTTTGGGACTCTGGCCCAATACGGATCTCGGACTCGTGAAACGATAGGAATGTTGGTGGATTCCGTACCGTTAGAATGCTATAAAGTCTATGATGTCAATCTGAGGAAAAGTGCTGGGAAAGCTTTGTTTTCCAACGAAATCATTCTTAGTTCTATCTCAAGGTGCAACGTTCTCAAACTGAATGCTGATGAGTTGGATTATGTGACAGAACTCTTTTCGCTTAACAAGGAAGAAAGCATTGAGTTGCGGGGTAGGAGGTTGATGGCATTGTGTCCCAATGTCAAAATATTGATTGTTACGATGGGAACTGATGGAAGCCTGGTATTTTGCGGGAAAGAGACGTCGTTTATGGGAACACCCAAGGTGGTGGTTAAAGACGCAGTCGGTGCAGGCGACTCATTCACGGGCGCTTTCATTGGCAGTATTTTGGATGGGAAGACCTTTAAGGAGGCCCATCGGATTGCGGTGAATGTGTCAGCATACGTTTGTACACAATTGGGAGCGATGCCGGTTGTGCCAGAGATTAATTCCTATTCCAAATAATACATCCTCCGTTCCTCAGGCGTAAGTGGTCTGTCTTTGAAACGCTCACGGGTTTGGTAGATGAGCTCCTGGAGGGGGGAGAAGTTCCAAATTCGGATAGTGCCATCCCAAGACGAGGAAACAATGTATTTCAAGTCATGACTAAAGGAAGCAGAAGTAACATGAGAGGTGTGCCCTTTTAATTCTTGTATGCATTTGCCAGTATCCCCGCTCCATATTCGAATAGTATTGTCGCTTGAAGCGGAAACAATATAATCACCATTTGGACAATATGCAACCGAATGGATTATGTCAGTGTGACCTTCTAATTTATTTTCACAAATACCTGTTGATAAATTCCAAATATAGATAGTGTTCCCGGAAGCAGCAGCAAGTAATGGTTTTTTGGGGTGAAAAACAGAATAACTCCAACTAGCATTGCCGGTTATTGTTCGTACGTTGTCACCAGATTCAACATCCCAAATCCGAATGGTATTATCTAAAGAAGTTGAAGCAAGATAACTATCATTTGCGCTAAACGCTACAGAGGTGACTCCTTTTTGATGACCTTCTAATGACATGATCCTTTTGCCAGAAGCAAAATCCCATAAAGTAATGGTGTTGTCTAATGACGATGTGGCAATTAGATTGTCATTAGAACTTAAAGCAGCGAAAGTTACACCATCGCCGTGGTTTAATAAAACATTTTGACATTGTTTAGCATCTATATTCCAAATTCGGGCTGACCCATCTCCAGAGGAAACCAACCTTTTATTATCCAAAGTAAACAGGACAGATGATACACCGCCAAAGTGGCCATATAAAGAATCAAGGCAATGACCAGATTGGGTTTCCCAGATTCTTATTAGATTGTCTTCGCCTGCAGAAGAGATTAAATTGTCATTTGTGCTAAAAGTAGCATAATTTGAACCACATTCATGCCCAAATAGAATTTTTTTGAGATTCTTCTTCTCTCCCATTAAAAAGATATTGTTTTCGTGTGCAGAAGCCGTTGCTTTTGAATTGGGATCAAATGCAACATAATTGACATAGAAGCCATTACTTTTCATTGTGCTCTCTGTTAGCCCTGTTTCAATATCCATATAGGTGATTTCATAATCATCGGAAGCTGTAATAAGGAACTTGCTGTCTGGGCTGAACGAACTTGAAACGTAATAATTGTGATTGCTTTGATTATCGCCAAAAGAGCTGTCTCTTTTATCTTTTTTTAGTGCCATAATGCAGTCATTTGAGAGCAAATCCCAAAGGTCAATGTTGTTTCCGGAAACAGTTGTAATGAATCTTCCATTTGGACTAAATTCTAAATATTGTATTGGGGACGAATGCCCATATAAGGTGTTGACAAGAGTCCCAAGGCTTGAATCCCATAGCTTTATTTGGTTGTTGTCAGATGTTGAAGCGATTAATTGCCCATTAGGACTAAAAATCGCAGAATTGATTCTTCCAGATTGTTCAATTGCACGTAAAACAGTTCCTGTTTCTGTATCCCATATTCTAATTGTATTGTCATCGGAGGCTGAGACAATTAGAGTGCCATCGTTGTTGAATGCCGCATAATTAACATTATCATTGTGACCATTTAGTGTTTTTAATAATGTACCGGTTTCAACATCCCAAATTTTGATTGTGTGGTCGTTTGAAGCTGTGGCAATAAGCTGGTCGTTTGGGCAAAATTGAACACTATTGACTGAGGTATTGTGTCCATGTAAAATTTGTAATAATGCTCCATTTGATGCGTTCCAGATTCGAGCGGTCTTGTCATTGGAAGCAGATGCGATTAATTTCCCATCGGAGCTGTATGTAATATTGTTAATGCGGTCTGTGTGCCCTTTTAAAATGGCAGAATTGTTATAATAACTATTTCTTAATGCAATTTCGGCTTCAATCGTATGTGGTTTATCAGGGTTGTTCAATTGTGTAGGCAATACTTCAATAGCTAATAACGATGCCAAATACGAATCTTCATCGGAGATGGAAAGTGCTTTTTCTGAAATAAAACGAGCTTGATTCTCAAGCATTTTCCATCGCACTTGTTTGTATCTCAATGTTTGAGTAATAAATACTCCTAAAACGACAATCAAAGCCAATATGCAAATATTTCTAATGCGTTTTTGCCGCTGCTTTTTCTTCCTTTCTTTCTCTTCTACATTTTTTCTTTCCTCATACACCGCCATGCCCAACTGGTCGTGCAGCAACTCCACCTGTCCCTTGTCGCTTAAGGAGAACAGGCGGTTGGCGCCCTGGGTAAGCAGCCGGTAGGAGGCCTCTCCGAGAGCGGCTTTCACCTCTGCGGCATCCACGCGCCGTCGGCTGCCGTCCTCTCGGATGAGGTGCCGCTGGATATAGCGCACCTGGTCGGCGGGCAGGCCTTCCACTGCGTCATGGTAGTACACTTCCATGGGGTTGCTCTTCCACACGGCGAGGTCTGCAAGGGTGATCTTTTCTCCCGACTTTTTGTCGTATGTGCCGGCACAAACCAAAGAGAGCAACAAGGTGTCAATGTCGTTGCTTTGCGGCCGTTTGGAGAGCCCGATGATGCGTTCGACGATCGCTGTTTTCTGCTCTTCGGCAATGCAATCCATGCCTGGCGAAAGGATGGCTTCCGAGGCTCCCCGCTCGGAAAGGCTGCGCAGGCGGTAGCGGCAGTTCCTGAACATGCCCAACGACAAATCGTCGATGTTGTCTTCCAGGAGGTACAGCTCGTCTTCTCGGATGGAGATGACGAAGCGGAAATTGAAGTCGTAGAAATACTCTTGCCCGTCGACGACGCAGTCGTTCAAGGCGTGGCTTTCGTCAATGAGGTACTGGAGTTGGTTGAGCAAGGTCCGTGCCTTGTCGACGTGTTCGGGGCCAGCGTTACGAAGCACTTCCTCGAATTGGTCAAGCACCACCACGGGGAACAAGGGCTGCCCTTCCGCGTTGGCAAAACGGTGCTTGGCAAAATAGTTCCAAAGCCGGTCGGGCAGTTGGTTGTCGGTCTGTTCCTCCACGACATTAAAAACGGAGATGCAGCCTTGAGCTTCTTTAATGGCACATTCGATGGCGGAGATGACGGCTTCCTGGTAGGAGGCGTCCGCTTCCAGGATGCCAAGGCGAATGCTGACTGGGAGGTATTGCTCGAGCCTCAGTTTGGGGAATACGCCCGCGTTGAGCAACGAGGTTTTGCCGATGCCGCTTTTGCCGTACAGGACCAACAGGAGATTGTCGTCGATCAGACGGGCGACATCGTAGATGTCGTTGTCGCGTCCGCAGAACTTCAGTTTCCGGTCGCTTTTGGCGGGGTCTTCGTAGGAGGCCAAGCCAGCCCAAGGATTGTTAGTCGTCTTCGTCATGGTTCGGTCACTCCTAATTGTTTGTAAATGGAATCCAGCAGTTTGGCGAAGCCAGTTCTTTCATCGGCCATGAAACCATTGGCCTTCCCTTTCATGTCGATACCCGTGGTCCGGCGTTTTACGATGTGCTCAAACACCTGATGCTGCTGCGACCGAAGGTCATAACCTCCAATGGCCACAGGCAGGACGATCAGTTGGCCGTTCTCGGAAGCCCATCTCCATTCCTTGCTGTAAAACGTGTCGATTTGTTCTCCAACTTCTTCCATGTCCTTGCTGATGGCGGGCGAGAGGACGGGAATGAAAACCTTCGCCTCGCGAACGGCTTCCCTGATGGCCTCCTCGTATTGGTCGCCCCCGTTGAGCCTGGCGTTGTCGAACCATACGTTCAGCCGCTTTTCGCGTGCCAGTCTGCAGAACAGCTCGCTGGCATAAAGCACGTCACAGCTCTTGTAAGAGATGAAGATCTCGCCCATGCGCCGCTTTTCGAGGATCATCTTTCGGAAGGGGCTGTCCGCATCGGTTGAAGTAAGCAAAGTATAGATGTGGTTCATGAACAGCCACACGTCATCGTGCATGCATACGCCCCGCCGGTGCAGATACTCTTTTAGGTGCCGGTCCGCAGGGTCGTCGGGGTTGAACAAGGAAGCTAAATTGTCCCGGGTGAGGATGCTACCGTCGGAGTCCTTGGCGCCTTCGCGTTCGGCGTCGTTGAAGCTTCGGGTCAGGATATACCAGAAGAAGCGGAAATACCAGTCGTCGAACTTGCAGCCCAAGGCGAGCATCCTTTTCTTTTTCAGGAAGGGGACAATGTACTTGTTGTCGAGGTCTTTCATCCATTTTTCGATGTAACGGATGGCATCCACGTCGGTCTCCATGAAGCCTTTGGGCTTCTCGCGGCCCTTAATGACCTTCCCAAAGACATAGAACAGGGTGGGCTGCTCGTATTTGTTCCCGTTCCTGCAGGCCTCGAGTGCGGTCTGGAAGTCTTTGAGCGATTGGTTGTCGCTGATGTTGACGATGCGCAACTCGTCGCCCCAGATGTCGCGCATGAGAGCTTCAACGTAGCCGTCGATGGTGGTGGTGAGCACGAACTTGAACAGTCTAGAACGCAGCAGTTGGGTCAGTTCTGGCGAGATGTCGCCTAATTCATAATCGATGCCGTCGGCCAGCAGTCCATAAATCGGGTCTTGCTTGTCGGGCGGAGTGGCCCTGATGACATCGGTGAAATCCCTATGCTCGGCGAAATCAGCTCTTTCCCTTCTCCGGTCATTGTTAATTTCGTTGAGGATATATCGGTTGATGTCGCCATCCGTCTGCGGGAATTTGGCGCGGTCGAGAATCACGCCGCTGCCCACGACGAGGATATACTCGTTGTTGAACACGCCGTCGACAAACGACCGCTCGTCGAAGGAAGTGCTTTTTTCATTCAGGCTATGATTGATGTCTTTGGGTCTTCTGGCCATTGTTACAATTACATGTACGTAATCAGGGGAATTATTTTTCTGAGGATAGTGACAAAATCGGGCATACTCTCCTTTGTCGGAGAGCAGCGGCATCTTCGGGATGGATGAAATCGGATGGGCTCATAGGGCTCTCGAATTACTCCAAGATCCTCCTCATCACTCTCACCAGCTGTTCCTCCATCACTGTGCATTTTTCATCGGCTTCGATGATGGCGCAGCAGTCGTGGATGAGGTCGAGGCGATCGGCTTCGGTGGCGGCAAAGAAGGCTTTGTTCTCACGGATGCAATTGAGGACTTCCATGTCGCTCATCTTGTTGAAAAGTTTTTGAACTTTTTCCATGGTGTCGAAATCTGTTTTTTCGAGCATTACTTTCACTTCTTCCGATTGGATGTTCCCGTCAATGTTGGCAGCATAGAGCATCACCAAAGCCTTGAATTCTTCTTTGTTCAGTTCCATTGTTCTTACATTTAGATTGTTTACCGCAACAAATATACGGTTTTTTCCAAATAATTTCCTATTATTGCGCCTCAAATTCTTGGGATTATATGTCATTACATCAATTTTACATTTTCTTGATGGTCATGGCTTGCCTTGCCGTGGTGGTGTTTGTAAGCCTGTTCTTTGTGGATGTGGGTTATGGTAAGTTCTATGATAAAAAGTGGGGTCCGGCCATCAATAACAAACTTGGCTGGGTGCTGATGGAAGCGCCTGTATTCATCGCCATGCTGGCCCTATGGCTATGTTCGGATCGACGTGATGATTTGGTGCGAATGGCTTTTCTGTTCTTGTTTGAACTCCATTACATCCAACGTTCGTTTGTGTTTCCTTTCCGCCTGCGTGGAAACAGCGTGATGCCCTTGTCGATCATTCTGATGGGGGTGACGTTCAACGTGCTGAACGCCTTGATGCAGGGCGGCTGGATCTTCTATCTATCACCTGACGACTATTATGGTCCCGATTGGCTGACCACTCCGAAATTCATCGCCGGTTTCTTGATCTTCCTTATAGGGATGTACATTAATATCCAATCGGATGACATTATCCGAAATCTTCGCAAGGAGGGCGACTCAGGCCATTACCTGCCCAAAGAAGGCATGTTCCGCTATGTCACCTCAGCCAATTACTTCGGTGAGTTGGTGGAATGGATCGGCTTTGCCATCCTCACTTGGTCTTGGGCTGGTGCCGTGTTCGCCATCTGGACCTTCGCCAACTTGGCACCAAGGGCTTCGAGGATTTATGACCGATATAAGGTAGAGTTTGGTAATCAACTGGATACAAAAAAGACAAAACGGATGATCCCGTTTATTTGGTAAACTATGGAATCAAAGATATTCACTCCATGTCAGATCGGACCTGTCACCTTGCGCAACAGGGTGATCCGCTCTGCGGCTTTTGAAAACATGGCCTATGGTAACAGGCCTTCAGAGGATTTGTTCAACTACCACACGGCGGTAGCCCGTGGCGGCGTGGGCATGACCACGGTGGCATATGCCGCTGTGAGTCAGTCGGGATTGTCGTTCAACGGCCAGCTGTGGATGCGCGAGGAGATTGTGCCCGAGCTGAAACGGCTCACCGACGCCATCCATGCCGAGGGAGCCAAAGCCTCCATCCAGTTGGGTCATTGCGGCAACATGACGCATCGCGCCACTTGTGGCTGCAAGCCCGTAGGCGCTTCAGGCGGCTTTAACCTTTATTCGCCGACTTTCGTCCGTAAGCTCCGCAAGGATGAGATCTATGGCTTGGTGAAGGACTTTGGTCATGCTGTGGAGTTGGCTCGTCAAGCGGGATTCGACTGCGTTGAAATCCATGCGGGACATGGCTATTTGATCAGCCAGTTTCTGTCACCTTATACCAACCATCGCCACGATGAGTTTGGCGGTAGCCTCGATAACAGGATGCGATTCATGCGCTTGGTCATTGAGGAGGTGATGCGTGTGGCGGCTGACGACATGGGCGTGGTGGTCAAGGTGAACATGCACGACGGCTTCAAACGCGGCATGCAGCAGGAGGAATGCATCAAAGTGGCGCAGGAACTGGAACGCCTTGGGGTGCATGCCTTGGTGCTGACTGCTGGCTTCGTCAGCAAGGCACCCATGGAAGTGATGCGAGGCGCCATGCCGTTGAAGACCTTGCGTCATTATATGGATATGAAGAAGTTCTGGTGGCTCAAGTGGGGCTTGGCTTTCGTAGGCCGACTGATGATCCCCACCAGACCTTATAGCGAAGGCTATTTTCTGGAAGACGCCAAGGTGTTTCGGGCTAACCTGAAGTTACTGTTGATCTATGTCGGTGGCTTGATTTCGAAAGAAAAGATGGAAGAGGTGCTCGATGCCGGTTTCATGGGCTTGCAGGTGGCGCGCGCCTTAGTGCACGACACCGAGTTTGTGAACAAACTCCAACGCGGCGAGATCACTCGCAGCGGCTGCAAGCACTCCAACTACTGCATTGGCCGCATGTACACCTTGGAAATGAAGTGTCACCACTGCGTGGAAAACCTGCCGGAGAAGTTGCAAAAGGAAATTGACGAAGCGGAAAGGACGTTGTGATATGCGAGCGTTGATTACGGGCGGAAGCTCAGGCATGGGGCTGGAATATGCACGCCAGTTAGCGGCAAAAGGACACGACTTGCTTTTGGTGAGTAACCATCGGGAAGAATTAGCCAAAACAAAAGAAGAACTCTCGCAAGCCTATGGCGTCAACGTGATTGGACGGTATCAGGATCTTGCCCAAGAGACGGCTGCCGAGGAACTGTTTGGTTATTGCCAAGCGGAAAACCTGCAGATCGACATCCTGATCAACAATGCGGGGATGTTCTTTTTCGAGGAACTCACTGCTGAAAACGAGGCCAAAGCGCTCACGATGATGCGTTTGCACATGCTCACCCCGACGAGGCTTTGCCTGCTGTTTGGTGAGGAGATGAAGAAACGTGGCAACGGTTACATCCTCAACATGTCATCGATGGCGGCCAAGCTACCTTGTCCCGGCATCACCATCTATTCGGCCACCAAAGCCTATCTGAAGAGCTTCGGGAAGTCGTTATATTTCGAGATGCGCCCCTACGGCGTAGGCGTGACCACGGTGTGCCCCGCAGCCATTGCCACACCGCTCTACAAGCTGAAACCATCGCTGCTGAAGCTAGGCGTCAACATTGGCTTGATTGGCACGCCGCAATGGCTGGTACGCCGCGCCCTGAGAAGGATGTTCCATCATCGTCGCGTCGTGAAACCTGGGATGATGAATTATTACTTGCCGCCTTTGATTGCCATTTTGCCTAAAAGAATCGTTGATAAGTTATGGAGAAAATTCAAGTAATCTTACTTCTTTTGGTTTCCCAGTTGGCTTATGGGCAACGCTACGAGAAGGTGCCATTTGGCGACTTCGAGCAGTGGACGGTGCGCTATGTTACTGAATCCAAAATCATTGGGGGTCAAGAGAAAGTCCTCTATGTCATTGGCCCGACGGATACGATCCATAGCAATGATCCATACGACTACAAAAACACGATTTGGGCGACTTCAAACGCTTTTGCCAAGATGATGGGTGTGGTGAAAACCAGCAACAATGTAACGCCCGACAAAGGCCCGACTGGAACGTGCGCCAAACTCGCCACACAGTTCGCCAACTGCAAAGTGGCAGGGCTGGTGAATATCAATGTGCTGGCGGCAGGCTCCATCAGTTGGGGCAAAATGCTAGAGCCCATAAGTGGAGTCAGCGATCCCTTCGCTGTCATGGATTGGGGCATTCCCTTTACGAAACGTCCTAACGCTTTGGTGCTCGATTATAAAGCCATTATTCCCAATACGGGCAAGTTGGTGAAAGGTACTACTACCCGTACCATCGAGTTTGACGGCTACGATCCTGCCGAAATCCTTTTCGTCCTCCAATTCCGTTGGGAGGATGAAAAAGGCAATGTCCACGCCAAGCGGGTGGGGACGGCGATAGGCCATATCGATCAGTCATCCGATGGCTGGGTTAAGGATTTCCGCGTTCCCGTTATCTATGGTGATGCTCGGGAATCATCAGATTTCCAGCCTTATATGGACCTGCTTTCGGGCGATAGGGCGTTGTATGCCATCAACAGCAAAGGCAAGAAAAAGCCCATCCTCGAAGAGACCTGGGCCGATCCGGATTGTCCTGTCACCCACGCCATTTTGTGTATCTGCTCTGGAAGTAGCGGTGCTTTCATCGGTGCCATAGGCAATGTGCTCTGGGTGGATGAGATCAGGCTGGAGTATTGATAAATCTGGTGGACTTTTCAAAATAATTCCTATCTTTGCCCGTTTTTTAAACAACTAAAAGGTATTTAATATGGAATTAACTAAAATTGTCACCATAGCAGGCCGTCCAGGACTGTATCAAATCAAGTCTCAAGCCATTGGCAGAATCATTGTTGAATCGTTGATCGACGGTAAGTGCTCTCCAGCTTTTGCCCACGACCGCATGAGCTCTCTCGAAGAGATCTCCATCTTCTCCGTTGACGAGGACAAACCTCTTAAGGAAGTCTTCAAAGGCATCCATGACAAGATGGGTGACAAGGTGGATTTCGATTACAAGAAGGCCTCAAACGACGAGCTTCGCGCCAAGTTCCTTGAAGTGATGCCCGACTACGATCAAGATGCCGTGTATCCTTCCGATATGAAGAAGGTGTTTGCTTGGTATCAGATGCTGATGGACAAGAACCTGCTCGATTTTACCGAGGAGGGAAAGACAGAAGAAGCTAAACCTGAAGGCGAAGCATGATGAAACAAATCGCTGATTTCACCCTGGTTGGGAAGGAGTGCTACGGACAGTCGGTGCTGTTGCGACTCCGTGATGAACAGCCGCTTCCGGAGGTTCTACCGGGACAGTTTGTGCAGGTCCGTGTCGACGGATCGCCAAGCACCTATTTACGTCGTCCCATCTCCATCCACGATGTGGATCCGGCCAACAACGAAATCAGCCTTTTGGTTCAGATGGTGGGAGAGGGGACACGTCATCTCGCCGCCACCGCTGTGGGCAATCGCATCAATTTGGTATTGCCTCTAGGGAATGGCTATACGCTGCCTTCGAAGAACGAAAAAGTGCTGCTCGTTGGCGGTGGCATCGGCATAGCGCCACTGTTTTACCTTGCCAAAAGCATGGATGTGAAGCCGACGTTCCTGTTGGGGGGCAAGAAAGCTTCCGACATCGTCAGGCTGGATGCTTATCGTGCCGTTGGTGAAACATTTGTCACCACCGAGGACGGCTCCTTGGGCGAGAAAGGTATGGTTACGATGCATAGTATATGGAAGGAACGGAAGTTCGATAAAATCTATGTGTGTGGGCCCAAACGGATGATGATGGCAGTGGCCGACATCGCCAAAGCCAACGACGTGTGGTGCGAGGTCTCCCTTGAGCACATGATGGCTTGCGGTCTTGGTGCATGCCTGTGCTGCGTGGAGGATACCGTCGAGGGTAACCTCTGCGTATGCAAGGAAGGCCCGGTATTTAACACAAGGAGGTTGAAATGGTGAACATGACGATTGATCTGGGTCGCGGCTTGGTGCTGCGTAACCCTGTGATGACAGCCTCGGGTACCTTCGGCTACGGCGAGGAATACACCGATTTTGTTGATTTGGCCCAGTTGGGCGGCATCATCGTGAAAGGCACTACTCTCAATCCCCGCCAAGGCAATCCCTATCCTCGCATGGCAGAGACTCCTTCGGGGATGCTCAACTGCGTTGGACTTCAAAATAAAGGCGTTCAATACTTTATCGATACCATCTATCCACGCATCAAGGATTTTGACACCAACGTACTGCTGAACCTTTCGGGCTCCACCTTGGAGGATTATGTAAAAGGTGCCGAGATGGTGGATGCCTTGGACAAGATTCCTGCCATCGAGCTGAATGTGTCATGCCCCAATGTGAAACAAGGCGGCATGGCTTTCGGCGTGACCTGCGCAGGCATTTCCCAAGTAGTCTCGGAAGTGCGCAAAGTGTATCACAGACATTTGATGGTGAAGCTCTCACCCAATGTGACCAACATCGCTGAGATTGCCCTTGCGGCCGAAGCTGCTGGCGCCGATTCAGTCTCCTTGATCAACACCTTAATGGGCATGGCCATCGATGCGGAACGTCGCATACCGAAACTCTCTATGGTGACCGGTGGTCTGTCCGGCGCTTGTGTGAAGCCTGTGGCCCTACGTATGGTGTGGCAGGTGGCCAAGGCGGTGAAGATCCCCGTAGTGGGTTTGGGCGGTATCAGCAATGCCACCGATGCCGTGGAGTTCATGCTCGCCGGTGCTTCTGCCATCGAGATCGGCACGGCTAACTTCATTGATCCCGCCATTTCAGCCAAGGTCGCCGAAGGCATGAAGGATTACTGCGAGCGGCATGGGTTTGAGAAAATTTCAGATTTGACAGGAGCTCTTCAAAATACCTTCAAATAAAAATGTTCTAAAAAATATTCCAAAAAAGTATTGACAATTAATAAAGAAGTAGTATCTCCTCCGTTCTATACACAATTCACCTCCGGGCTGATCTTGATCCCAAACTTTTCCGCTACGGATTTTTGGATTCTTTGTGAAAGATTTACGATGTCCTGTCCTTTGCCGCCGCCATAATGGACGAGGACAAGGGCCTGCTTCTCGTAAACGCCCACATGCTCGTCACGCCAGCCTTTCCAACTGATGAAGCCGGAGCCCGCTGAGGGGCCAGAATGCTCGATAAGCCATCCTGCCGGAACCTTCACCATGCCTTCTGCATCGGGATAATGGGGAATATCGGGATATTGTTGCTGTATAGCATTGAATTGTTCGGCACTAATCACGGGATTTTTGAAAAAACTGCCTGCGCTACCAATCTGTTTCACATCGGGGAGTTTGGCGTCACGGATGGCACAGATGGCATCGTGAAGTTGTTGCAAGGTGGGTTGGGTCATGCCGTTTTGCTCCAGGTAAGCCTTGATGTTACCGTATTCCAGCTTCAATTCGGATTGTTTGTGTAGCAGGAAGTCCACCGAAGTGATGAGGTATTGCCCTTTCAGCTCATGTTTGAAAACGCTCTCGCGGTAGCCGAAACGACATACTTCATTGGTGAAAATCCTTGTCTCGCCAGTGGTCAGGTTCAATGCGTGGCATTGGAAGAAACTGTCTTTCAGTTCCATGCCGTATGCTCCGATGTTCTGCACGGGAGCAGCACCCACTTTGCCGGGGATATGGGCGAGGTTTTCCACGCCATGCCAACCTTGACCCACGCAGAACCGCACAAACTCAGGCCAATCCTCGCCGGCTTGGGCTCGAACGATGACATCACCCTCGTCTTCGTGGACAATCTCGATCCCCTTGTTGTTTATCAAAATGACAATGCCATCAAAACAATCGTTGGTAAAAAGGACGTTGTTGCCGCCGCTGAGGATCAAATGCCTTTCCGCCTTAAACTCAGGCGTCTTAATGAGCTGTCGCAAGTCATCAATGGTATTGATCTCAACGAAGTATTTCGCCGTGGCATTGAAGCCGAAACTATTGAAAGGTTGAAGGTTTACGTTTGTTTTCATGGTACAAAGATAAAAAAATTATTACTTTTGCGATATGAAACGCGTCATCGTATCGGTCATCAACGATCTGGTCACTGACCAGCGAGTCAACAAGTCGTGCCTCACGCTGCAAAAGATGGAGTATGAGGTGCTGTTGGTGGGCCGTAAACAGCGTAAAAGTCCACCGATGGATGAAAGACCGTACCTGACGCACAGGATGAAACTGCTCTTTGAGAAAGGACCGCTTTTTTACGCCGAATACAATACCAGACTGTATTTCTTCCTGCTGTTTCATAAGGCCGACCTGCTGCTTTCAAACGATCTGGACACGGCTTTGCCGAACTATTTCGTTTCGAAAATGAAAGGTATCAAGATGATTTATGACAGCCACGAGTATTTCACTGAGACACCGGAACTGGTTGGTAGGCCAAAGGTACAGCGGGTGTGGAAGCGCATAGAGGGCTTTGTGGTGCCTCGGCTTAAGGAGATGATCACGGTGTGCGACAGCATCGCCGATTTGTTCCAGGAGAAATATGGGGTGAAGTGCCATGTGGTCCGTAACATCCCGCGTAAGGAGGCCCTGCCTCCCAAGGGTGACAAAAAAGCGCTGAATCTGCCAGAAAACAAGCATTTGCTGGTGCTTCAAGGCTCGGGAATCAATATCCAGAGGGGAGCCGAAGAGTTGGTGGAAGCCATGAAGTACCTCGACGATTGTTTCCTGATGATTATTGGTGGTGGCGATGTGTTGCCCATGTTGAAACAGATGGTCGTGGACCTGCACATTGAAGATCGTGTACGCTTTTTGCCGAGGATGTCCTACGCGGAGATGATGAGCTATACGCAATTGGCGGAATTGGGCTTTGTGCTTGATAAGGACACCAATCTCAACTATCGTTTCTGCCTGCCGAACAAGCTATTTGACTTCATCCAGGCGGGTGTGCCGATTGTGGCATCCAACTTGGTGGAGGTGGGAAAAATCATTAGAAAATACGATATCGGGCTGTTCATTCCCGACCACGATCCCAAGTCGATTGCAGCCACGATCCGCAAGGGCTTGGATGATGCCGAAAGTCGCCACCGTTTGCAACAGGGCCTGGCTCAAGCCGCCGAAGAGCTTTGCTGGGAGAACGAACAACAAACGCTGATTGAAATCTATAAGCATTATGAATGATACTGATTGTCACCTACATGTAATCGCTTTTGACGTGCCTTATCCTGCCAACTACGGTGGGGTGATCGACGTGTTTTACAGGGTGAAAGCCCTGTCGGAAGCGGGCGTGAAGGTGCATCTGCATTGCTTTGAATATGGTAGGGGAGAGGCTGAGGTGCTCGACCGTTGCCATGAGGTGAAATACTATAAGCGCGATACATCGTTCTGGAAACAGTTCAGCCGAGAGCCCTACGTGGTGGTTTCACGCCGCTCCGAGGCTTTGATGCAGGATTTGCTGAAGGACGATTACCCGATTCTTTGCGAAGGACTGCATACCACCTCGGTGTTGAACGATCCGCGTTTTAAGAACAGAAAGATCTTTGTCCGTGCCCATAATGTGGAGCATGACTATTACCGCTTGCTCGCAGAGTCGGAACCTACGTTTTGGAAACGTTGGTTTTACAGGATGGAAGCCAAGAAGCTGAAACGATATGAGCCGGTACTGAAGAAGGCTGCTGGCATTTTTGCTATCACTCAGGCTGACACCGATTATTTCAATGAGCATTACGGTCATGCCGTGTTGGTGCCTGGATTCAGTGCGTTGAGTCGTGTTTGTTCGGAGACAGGTAGGGGCGACTACGTGCTGTATCACGGCAATCTCTCGGTGGCTGAGAACAAAAAAGCGGCGGAGTGGTTGGTCAACAACGTTTTTTCAAAGCTGAACATCCCTTGTGTGGTGGCAGGTTTGAATCCTCCCGATAGCTTGAGGAAGCTTTGCAGTCGTTATGCCCAGGTGACGCTCAAAGCCAATCCAGGCGATGCTGAGATGATTGACCTGATTCGCAATGCTCAAGTGAACGTGATGGTGACCGATCAACCAACGGGGTTGAAACTGAAGTTGTTGAATGCCTTATACAACGGACGTTTTTGCTTGGTGAATGACGACATGGTTCGTGGAACCGCTTTGGATCGCCTCTGTGTAGTGGCTGAAACGCCTGAACAATTCATTACTGAGATCAAACACCTGATGAAGGAGGATTTCACTGAGGATGACATCAATGAGCGCGATGAAGCCATGAAAGAGCTTTACCAAAACGATAAAAACGCTTATTCTATTCTTGAGCAGATCACCTGATGATTTTCGCATTTGATGATGCGTCCAGGGTACTTCTGAATGAGGCCGTAGTTGTGTGTGGCCATCAGTACGGCGGTTCCGAATTCACTGATTCTCAATAACATTTTGAGCACATCGAGGGCGGTTTCTGGATCGAGGTTGCCCGTGGGCTCGTCGGCAAGGATGATGTCGGGGTTGTTGAGTAGGGCACGGGCGATGGCCACGCCTTGACGCTCACCGCCAGAGAGGTTGTAGGGCATGCTCTTGCGCTTGTCCTTCAGCCCGACTTTATCCAGAACCAGGTCGATGCGGTCGTTGATTTCACCTTGGTCGTACCACCCCGTAGCCTTGAGCACAAACTCGAGGTTGGCTTCCACGTTGCGGTCGTCCAGCAGCTGGAAATCCTGAAACACAATGCCCAATTTCCTTCTCAAGAAAGGAATCTCCTTGCGAGTAATCTCGGTAAGGTCGAAACCGGCCACGTTGACCACGCCTTCGTCCACCGGCAACTCGGCGTAAAGGGTCTTAAGCAACGACGACTTGCCGCTGCCGGTCTTGCCAATGAGGTAAACGAACTCGCCTTTGCAGATGGTGAAAGTGACATCGGAAAGGACGATATTGTCGCGTTGATAGATGGTGGCTCCGTTTAGCTCTATGATTGCGTCCATGGTAATCAATTAGTTATGCATTGGTTTCAACAAATCGTTCACGGTCTTGACGGGGTTGAAGGTCTCGATGGGTACTTCCACAAAAAGGGTGATCCAGTCGGCCATGGCGCCGTTCCAGAGGCCCGGCAACTCAAGGGCTTTCAACTCGCGTCCGTCTTTCGACTTGGAGGAGACGAAGCCCGTGTTGGGATCCACGTAGTCAAGGAGGTTGAACGCCTCACCCTTGTAGTTCCAGCAACCGCAAACCAAATCAACGGGATTGAAGTGGGTGGAACCTTTGAAGATGGCTTCCTGGTCTTCCTTGCCGTGGTTGATCTGTGACGATTCAATGATCTGCAGCGACACCTCGTCGTTGGTATTCTTAACCCAGAAGGGACCGCCGCCGGGTTCACCTTCGTTCTTCACCATGCCGCAGATGCGCATCGGGCGGTTCAGGCGATCATAGAGAAAGTCGATCTTCTCCATGGGCTCGTAGGCGTTGACGAAAGCAGGGATGTCAATGTGGAGCTGCTCTTTGGCGAACTGCATGATCTCGGTCAAGTCATCTTCGCTAAGGTCGCCTTCGTCAAGCATCTCCAAATATTCGAAAGTCATCTGCTGGAGCCTTAAAAGCATGCCTGCCAGGGCCTTTTTATAAGTGAAGGTGGTCTCCATGCGTGTTTCGGGGACGATGTTGTCGATGTTCTTGATGAACACGATCTCTCCGGCAAGATCGTTGAGGTTCTCAATCAGCGCACCGTGGCCACCAGGGCGGAACAGCAGCTTGCCGTCCTTCTCGCGGAAGAGGTTGCCCTCTGCGTCGATGGCTACCGTGTCGGTGGATGGCTTCTGGCAAGAGTAGCCGATGTTGTAACGGACGCCGTATTGCTTCTCATAACGGTCTTTCAACTGGCTGACGGTGGCTTTGAACATGGCTTCGTGTTCAGGAGACACGGTGAAATGCAGCCTTGCGACACCGTCTTTGCTGGCAGCGTAACGGGCGGCTTCTACCAAGTGCTCCTCCAAAGCAAGGCGGTTGAAATGCTCGTAGTGGTGGAACTTCAGCAAGGCTTTCGGCAGTTTGCCGTAGCCCAAGCCTTCGTCAAGCAACAAGGCTTTCACAACATCCACCTTACGGCCTTCCTTTAACATAGCGTCGATGCCTAAGTTGTAAAGCTTTTCGGAGGCTTGGTTCAGGTCTTCGAAAAAGGCGAAACTATGGATGTGGGCGAAGAAAATCTCAGTGAACTTGGTTTCCTCGCCATTCTCGATGAAGGAGAAGAGATCCTTGAACATGCGAGAGGCAGCGCCTGAGGCGGGCACAAACTTGGTGAACTGGTAGTATTCGCGATCTTCCTCGAAAGCCTCAGTCATTTGTTTTACTTGATCGTCGGTCATTCGGATGATGCCGTCACCGATGGTGGCGGGGCGTACCAGTTTCACGTAGGCGGTGCCGCGTTTCAGCTGGGCAACTTGCTGATTCACTTGTTCTTCTGTAACGTTGCGCTCTTTGAGTTGGAGGAGGTCTTCTTTGTTCATGTCAACATCGTTTGATTTGACTGCAAATTTAAAAAATTTTGTTTATTGAAAATAATTGTTAATTTTGCACCAAATCAAACTTTATAGAATTATTACCATGAAAAAACTGATGAAACTGATGGCCGCCGTGGCGCTGATTGTGTCGATGGTTGGTTTGACGAATTGCAAAAAGCAGCAATTGGCTGAAATAGAAACTTCGAATGCCACTGCGGTGACGAGCAACTCCGCTTCTGTGGGAGGCGTTGTCCTTTCTGAGGGGGGCAGTACAGTGTTGGAACGTGGCGTTTGCTGGAGTACCGAAAAGAACCCTGATGTGAGTGACAACCATCTTATATCAGGATTTGGTTCGGGCTCGTTCGTTTGTAACCTCATGAATTTGACACCGGTCACGACGTATTATGTACGAGCCTATGCCATTAATAGTGTGGGTGTCAGTTACGGTTCGCAGATCACTTTCACCACGTTGACTGGAAACGGCGGTGGTGGCGGCGGCGGTAACGATAACCCTGAAGGCACTCCTGTGGTTACTACGGGTGAGGTTACCAATATCACCGCTACCTCAGCTAAAGTCAGTGGCAACGTGATTTCCAACGGAACTTCATCGGTGACCGACAGAGGTATCTGCTGGGGTACGAACCACAATCCAACCATGAATGAAGGTCTTGTGAGTTGTGGCACAGGTACTGGCAGCTTTGTTGCCGAGTTGACCAACCTTGTATTAGGAACCACCTATTATGCCCGCGCCTATGCTACGAATGCCTCTGGAACGGCCTATGGTGATGAGGTGAGCTTTGTGACTGTGGCCCCCGGCGGTGTTCCTGCTGGTGCCATTAGCGGAGTCTTCAATGCTGGTCAACGTTTTGTCTACTTCTCGAAGGGCAATCTGCAATACCAACCTTCAAGCAATACTTGGCGTTTTGCGGAGCATCAGTATGACATCATAGGCGGTCAAAACCAATATGTGACTACCTATTACAATGGCTGGATAGACCTGTTTTGTTGGGCTACCAGTGGCTATAACCATGGTGCTGCACATTATGAGCCTTGGAGCACAACAACCAATGATGCGGACTATAATGCTTATGGCAACTCAAGCTACAACCTCTATGATCAAACAGGTCAAGCTGATTGGGGTTACAATGCCATCTCAAACGGCGGTAATTCGACCAATATTTGGAATACTTTGTCAAAAGATGAGTGGGTGTATATATTCAATGCCCGTTACACAGAGTCGAATATCAGATATGCCAAGGCTACTATCAATGAAATAGCGGGTGTCATTCTGCTTCCGGATGATTGGAATCCTAGCACCTTTGCCTTATACAGTACTAATGAACCAACATCATATTGGGCGAATTACTTGACGACTTCAGATTGGGAAATTCTGGAAAACGCAGGCGCAGTGTTTTTGCCGTGTGCTGGGTATAGATCCGGGACTTATGTCTACGATTATTCAACTAATAATGACTATGGAGAAGCACGCTATTGGTCGAGTTCTGCTTATTCTGAAGGATCTGCTCATTATGTATGGTGTAATTACGATTCCTACTATGGAGGCCATCTCAATCCTCAAAATAACATGAATCGAAGTTACGGATTGTCAGTCCGTCTTGTCCAAACTGTGAATAGATAATAGTTATGGGAAAGACCTTGAAGGTCGTTGCTGCCGTAATGCTCATGATGACTGTTGCGGTGGGTTGTACTAAACCGTCAGCACCGGAAAATGAAGGGGACAACAGTGGTTATAATGCCGCTGTTGTCCCTTATCATGGAGGGGCTGACAACGATAGCATTATCCATGGTTTCGTTGATCTTGGCCTGCCCAGTGGCACGTTGTGGGCAACTTGCAATTTGGGAGCGGATTCACCCGAAGAAATAGGCGATTACTTTTCATGGGGTGAAACTAAGCCTAAGGCAGTCTATAGCTGGAGCAATTACCGATATGGCAATGTCGTGGATGATCATTTTAGGATGACCAAGTATTGCACGGATTCCTGTTATGGGCTTAATGGCTTTGTTGACAACATCACGGTCTTGCAGCGTGTTGACGATGCGGCCAAGGCCAACTGGGGAGCGGCGTGGCGTATGCCCACCAGGGAAGATTGGACAGAGTTGTTCCAAAAAACAACCTGTACATGGACGGTGCAAAACGGGGTGGGAGGACGGCTTTTGACCGGTTGGAACGGCAACAGCATCTTCCTTCCAGCGGCAGGTTTCCGCTTGGATGAGGAACTCGTTGCCCAAAATTCGGGCATGTACTGGTCCTGCACACTCCATTCAGACTTCCCGGAGCGTGGATATAGCTTTCACTTCGATTCAGTGAACTGTCACATTTGTGGCACTTATGAGCGCAACCGCGGACAAGTGGTTAGGGCGGTGCGGTTATAACAACGCCATATTCCTCTTCACAAATTCGCTCAAATCCTTGCCCTTGAGCAAGTTCTTCGAGAGCAAAGCGAGGTCGTATATTTGCCGAATGGTGGCTTCCTGCTCGGCTTCGTCTTTGTCCAAGAGACCGACGATGACGGGACTGTTGGTGTTGAGCATCAGGGTGTAGCTGTCGGGCATCGAGCCGTAGAACGACATTGGGCCGCCGCCCATCTGCTCCATCTCCTTCATACGGCGCATCCACTCGTTTTGGGTGACCTCCACGGGAGCGGCTTCGGCACCTTCGTTGCTGAACTCCACGTTGAACTTCACCTTGTCGATGACCTTCTCGAAGGCGGCCTTCACGGTCTCCTTCTGCTTGTCGTCGAGGCCCGAGGCGGCTTCCTTGTCGTCCTTCACGATGAGCTTGTCGATGGTGTTGGAGTC
>CAMYVD010000011.1 GCA_947302205.1 uncultured Bacteroidales bacterium | reverse complement strand
TTAACGCCCTCGAACAGGCGCTTCGTCTGAAGGAACAAAACCCCGGCAGCACCGTCGGTCTGCTTACCATGGGACCTCCGCGCGCTGGTGAAATCATCCGTCAAGGCCTCTTCCGTGGCGCCGACACAGGTTGGCTGCTCACTGACAGACTTTTTGCGGGTGCCGATACCTTAGCTACCTCATACGCATTGGCCACCGCCATCAAGAAGATCGGTGATGTGGATATCGTCATCGGAGGCCGTCAGGCTATCGATGGTGACACCGCCCAAGTGGGTCCACAAGTGGCTCAGAAATTAGGCCTCAACCAAGTGACTTACGCTGAGGAAATCCTCAAGATCGAAAATAACATCGCCACCATCCGCCGTCATATTGATGGGGGAGTGGAGACTGTGGAAGTGCCGCTGCCTTGCGTGATTACCGTGAACGGTAGCGCAGCTCCTTGCCGTCCTTGCAACGCCAAGCTGGTGATGAAATACAAGTACGCCATGTGCCCACTTGAAGTGGATGTGAATACAGAAGCCGGAAGAAGGAATTCAGAATTGAGCGCTGAGCGTCCTTACCTGAAGCTGAACCAGTGGAGTGTAGCCGACGTGGATGGCGACCCAGAACAGTGTGGTCTCTCAGGAAGCCCCACCAAGGTGAAGACCGTGCAAAACATCGTGTTCCAGGCCAAGGAGAGCAAGACCCTCACCGCTACCGACGCCGATGTGGAAGGCTTGATTAAAGAATTGTTGGACGAAAAGATTATCGGATAACCATGAACAACGTATTCGTATATATCGAGACCGAAGGCACACAGGTGGCCGAAGTCTCACAGGAGTTGCTCACCAAAGGGCGTAAACTGGCCGACCAACTGGGCGTGGAACTGCACGCTGTTGTGGCTGGCACAGGCATCAAGGGCAAGGTGGAAGACCAGATCCTGCCTTACGGAGTGGATAAGCTGTTCGCTTTCGACGGCGAAGGCCTGTTCCCCTACACCTCAGCACCGCATACCGATATCCTCGTCAACCTCTTCAAGGAAGAGCAACCGCAGATCTGCTTGATGGGCGCCACCGTTATCGGTCGTGACCTCGGCCCACGCGTCAGTTCTTCACTGACCAGCGGCCTCACCGCCGACTGCACCCAACTCGAAATCGGTGACTTCGACGATATCAAGACCAAGAAGCATTACGACAACCTGCTGTATCAAATCCGTCCCGCTTTCGGCGGCAATATCGTGGCGACCATCGTTAACCCCGAGCATCGTCCACAGATGGCTACCGTCCGCTCTGGCGTGATGCAGAAGGCTATCTATGAAGGCAAAGCCAAGAACGAGGTTGTTTATCCTGAAGTGAGCAAATACGTCTCACCAGAGGCTTTCGTTGTAAAGGTCCTCGACCACCATGTAGAAGCAGCCAAGCACAACCTGAAAGGCTCACCCATCGTGGTGGCTGGTGGCTATGGCATGGGTTCCAAGGAAGGCTTCGACATGCTGTTTGAACTCGCCAAGGTGCTCCACGGCGAAGTCGGTGCTTCACGTGCCGCCGTCGACGCTGGTTTCTGCGATAGCGATCGCCAGATTGGCCAAACGGGCGTCACCGTACACCCCAAGGTGTACATCGCCTGCGGCATCAGCGGTCAGATCCAGCACATCGCTGGTATGCAGGACTCCAAGATCATCATCTCGGTGAATAGCGATCCCGACGCTCCAATCAACAAAATCGCTGATTATGTGATTGTTGGCACCGTCGAGGAAGTCGTTCCGAAACTGATTAAGTATTACAAACAAAACTCGAAGTAATCATGGCAAACTATTATAACGACAATCCGAACCTCGATTTCTATCTCGACCACCCGCTGATGAAGCGCATCGTCGAGCTGAAGGAACGCAATTTCGCTGACAAGGACACCTACGCTGATGCTCCAGTCGATTACGAAGACGCAATGGAGAACTACCGTCGCGTGTTGGACATCACTGGTGACATCACAGGCAATATCATTGAGCCTAACTCCGAATCCGTCGACCTTGAAGGTCCACATTTGGAGAACGGTCGCATGATTTATGCCAGCAAGACTAAGGAAAACCTCGACGCCTGCACTAAGGGCGGACTTTGGGGTGTCTCCATGCCTCGCCGTTACGGCGGATTGAACCTGCCCATCACCGTGTTCAGCATGCTGAGCGAGATGGTCGCCTCCGCTGATGCCGGTTTCCAGAACATCTGGTCGTTGCAGTCGTGCATCGACACCTTGTATGAATTCGGCAACGAGGAGCAGCGCATGAAATACATCCCGCGCGTTTGCGCCGGCGAGACCATGTCGATGGACCTCACCGAGCCCGATGCCGGTTCCGACCTGCAGAGCGTCATGCTGAAAGCCACCTATTCCGAGAAGGATGGTTGTTGGCTTTTGAATGGCGTGAAGCGTTTCATCACCAACGGCGACTCAGACATCCACCTCGTGCTGGCTCGTTCCGAAGAAGGCACCAAAGACGGCCGAGGCTTGTCCATGTTCATCTACGACAAACGTCAGGGCGGCGTCAATGTGCGTCACATCGAGCATAAACTCGGTATTCACGGCTCACCCACCTGCGAGTTGACATACAAGAACGCCAAGGCTGAGCTCTGTGGTGAGACCCGCATGGGTTTGATCCGTTACGTCATGGCCTTGATGAACAGCGCCCGTTTGGGCATTGCCGCTCAGTCTGTGGGTCTCGGTCAAGAGGCTTACAACGAGGCTCTGAAGTATGCCGGTGAGCGTCAGCAGTTCCACAAGAGAATCATCGAATTCCCCGCTGTTTACGACATGCTTTCGCGCATGAAGGCTAAGATTGACGCTGGTCGTTCCTTGCTATACATGACCGCCCGTTATGTGGATATCTACAAGTGTTTGGAGGACATCCAACGTGAGCGTCCGCTGTCACCTGAAGAGCGTGCTGAATGTAAGAAATACTCACGTCTCGCCGATGCCTTCACGCCTTTGGCCAAGGGCATGAACTCCGAGTACGCCAACCAGAACGCTTACGACGCCATCAGCATCCACGGCGGTTCAGGTTTCATCATGGAGTACAAGTGCCAGCGCCTCTACCGCGACGCCCGTATCTTCTCCATCTACGAAGGCACGACGCAGCTGCAGGTGGTGGCCGCCATCCGTTACATCACCAACGGCACCTACCTCACCATCATGAAGGAAATGCTCGAAAACGAGGTCTCCGAGGACTTGAAGCCTTTGCAGAACACGGTGCGCACCCTCGTGGAACTCTACGAGCAGAGCATCAACTACGTGAAGGGCGCCAACAACCAAGAGGTTCAGGACTTCTTGGCCCGTCGTCTCTACGACATGACTGGCAATATCATGATGTCGTTGCTCATCCTCGACGACGCCACCCACGCCCCGCACCTCTTTACCCAGTCGGCTAACGTCTATGTCCACGCCGCCGAGGAAGACGTCATCGGCAAGAGCGTCTACGTGAAGAACTTCATCGAGGAAGACTTGGTGAATTTTAGGGCTAAGGCTCAGGAAGTAACAGAATAAGCTCATGAATGGTTCTCCGAAACCCTCCAAGTTGACTTTAGTTTGTGCGATGCACTATGCCAAGTTGGTGCTTCGTTCGGCAATTTTTGTCACCTTGTTAGTCCTATACATTTTGTATAGGACACGTGGGGGAGAGGATATTGAAAGTGTTTTGGATAGCCGTCCATTCATTCTTCTGATTGTTTGGTCGGTGTTTGTCGTGGAGATGGTGCTGAGGTTCTTTCCGTCGCGATTGGAGAGTCCAGGTTGCCAAAAACAATTTGGCCAAAACTATATCAAAACAGGCAGGACCGACATTAAAATCGAGGACAACAACGCTGTCTTCTTGGTCGCTTTGTTGTGGATTTCGTTCAATCTCATTTTCGGCGCTCTACGCATGGCGGGCATCTTTGATGATGGCATCATGATTTTGCTATGCTCGGCCTATTCGGTATGCGACATCATTTGCATCTTGTTTTTCTGCCCATTCCAAACTTGGTTCCTGAAAAACAAGTGTTGTTCCACTTGCCGAATCTACAACTGGGATTATGCCATGATGTTCACGCCGCTGTTCTTCGTCCAGAAATCCTATACATGGAGCCTGTTAGCGTTGTCGATTGCCTTATTGATCCGATGGGAAATCTCCTTTTTCAGACATCCGGAGCGCTTTTCACAGAACACCAACGGCTATCTTGGATGCCATAACTGTTCGGAGAAGCTATGTGCGCACAAGAAACAATTGAGCAAGGTGTGGAAGGACTTCGCCGATTCTGCAAAGAAACGGAAGAAGAAGTTGACATTCTTATTTGTATTCGCATGGATGATCACCGGAACAGCCCTTGGTCAGCATGTGATCACCTATCAGTCGTACATGCAAGGGTCTGACAGCCACGATACTACTTTTACTCAAGTCCTTGAGAATAGGGGACGGCTGAAAATTGTTTCGCTGAACGACGAGGTGAAGTACTCCATTCCGGGCTATGCCGAGACCGTCACGTGTGTGGACTATGGCATGGATTCAGTGTTCAGCTTGCTGCAATATCCCGATGGTCGTTACTATAGCGCTTATCCTCTGAGCGACAATGACGTGGTTTTCAGTAGGGAAGGAGAGGAGAAAGTCCTCGGTTATCCTTGCACGAAATACAAAACCAGCATCAACTCCAACACCATTGAGGTTTGGATGACCGAGAAGCCGGGCTTTAATGCCACACCCATGTCACAGCTGGGCCGCCTGGAAGGTGTGATGGTGCGTTGTATGAGAAACGGATCATACGTCACGGATTTGATGGCTTTGAAGAAAAGTAAATCCATTAAGGAGTTGATCCCTGCTGACAAAGGCCAACGCATGACTTCTCGTGAGTTGAGCCAACTGCGGAAGGATAAACTTGTCCTCCGCATCCCCGTCTTTGAAGATGCACAGATTCATTTCGCTGAATATGAACCGCTGACTGGCGACATCCCCTTTGACAATACGATCCATTGTAGCCACGGCACAGTGATCATTAAACGGATGAATCTGTCTAGGTTGCCTGAGCATTACCAGCTCTTCGCTGAGATCCATCAACGTTCTAATGGCGATGCCTACGACCGCTCGGCATCGGTTTTCGTCATCCCGACGGAGAAGGCAAAAAGCTTCAGCGACGGTCTCGTAAAAGGAGTGGAGGCTTTGCCAGTGTTTAAAGGTAAGGACGGCAAGGAATACCAAGGCATCAAAGCTGAAAATGACTATCTGCCGCCAGTGGAATTGGTGCGTTTCTTCACTTCGTTCGGCGCAGGATTCTTTAATGACAAGGTGAAGATTGACGGTTTGGAGTGGACTGATGAGAACTATTACAAGCAGGAAGTCAGCGAGTTGAGAGATCGTTTGCAAGGCGATGTGCTCATTGGCGCATTCATCGGCAATTATGATAGGGGAGGACATAAGCTTTCCCTTGATTTAGTGGCCTATCCCGGCGATTATGAATGGAGTGAAGAGACTTGTCGTCAACATTCTATCCCGCTCTTCAACACTTGCAATGTGATGGAAATGTCGGGACAGAATTACAGTCGCCTGTTTGCTACTGACAGTCTCGAAGTGAGCTTTGAGATCCCCGAAGGTGCCGATAATGTCCGTCTGCGTTACCTCAGCACGGGTCATGGCGGATGGGGAGGAGGTGATGAGTTCAACCCCAAGGAAAACGTCATTTTCATTGACGGCGAGAGGCGTTTCACCCATACCCCTTGGCGTTGCGATTGCGCTACTTTCCGCGAGCAGAACCCTGTTTCGGGCAACTTCTGGAATGGCGTCTCATCGTCTGATTACTCACGCTCTGGCTGGTGTCCGGGCACTGCTACGAATCCCGTTTATTTTGATCTCAATGACCTGAAACCTGGGAAACATACGATCCTCACTGCCATCCCTCAGGGGAAAGACGAAGGGGGCAGTTTCAGCCATTGGATGGTATCAGGAGCGATTTTGTTTGAGATGTAGTAAAATTTCTTTATTTTTGCCACCTCTTATTTAATAAAAGACACAATGAAAAAGTTATCATTACTTTTTGGCCTGATGGCCATGACGGTTCTCGGATTGAATGCCGGTCCTGTGGATCAGCAGAAGGCCCAACAATTAGGAACACGCTTTATGAAAACCACCGCTGTTGCCGAGCGTAATGCCGACATTCAGCTGAATTCGGTTTTTATGGCTGTAGATGATGAACGTGGTGGTGCTGACTACTACGTGTTCAACGTCAAAGGCGGAAACGGTTTTGTGATCGTTGCCGGTGATGACCGTGTGAAGCCTATCTTGGCCTATTCCACCAAGGGCTCGTTCGACCCTCAGGATGTGGCTGAAGGCTTTGAGTTTACCTTGAATAGCTTCCGCAAGGAGATTCAGTATGTGCGTGAACATAATATGGCTGCAACGCCTGATATCGTTGCTGAATGGCGTTCGATTTCCGAGACGGGCAGCCTCAATCGTGGCGGTCAGACCCGCGCGGTGGTGGGCCCGCTGTGCCAGACGATATGGCACCAGAATTACCCTTACAACAGCCAATGTCCTGAAGACGAATTAGGTCATGGCGGCCATGTGTATGCCGGTTGCGTTGCCACTGCCATGGGTCAGGTGATGAAATTCTGGGACAATCCGACCCGCGGCACAAGCTCACATACTTATAATCCCGGAGGTTATCCTCAACAGACCGCCAATTTCGGCGAGACCGACTATCATTTCGAGTTGATGCCGTTGGCCATTGACTCGACCAGCACCGACGAGGAGGTGTTCTATATCGCCCAGTTCCTGCACCATTGCGGTATTGCTGTGGATATGCAATACGGCAACGATGGTAGCGGTGCTTATTCGGAAGATGTTCCTCCTGCGTTGCGCAGTTATTTCGGTTACACCTGTGACGACCACCTCACCAACTATGGTGGCTGGTGGCCGGGTTATGGCTACGATAACGAGGAATGGGCTCAGATGTTGAAAGATGGTGGTCTCGACGAGAACTTGCCTTTGTATTATAGCGGATCCGATGATGGCGGCGCTGGCGGTCACGCCTTTGTGTGCGACGGCTATGATGAGAATGACTACTTCCACTTCAACTGGGGCTGGAGTGGCCGCGACGATGCTTGGTGCCCCATCGGAGCTCTGAACACCACAAAATATGCGTTCAACACGTTTAACGGCTTCACGGGTCACATTATTCCCGTGTCAGCCGATTACTACCAAAGAGCCGACAGCGTGTCCGATTTCACGGTGCACGAGAACGTCACAATGGATGGCGTTTCACTCAATTGGATCAATCCTGCTACGGATTTGAATGGCGATGCCCTGACTGATATCGAATCCATCACCATCCGCCGCAATAACGAGGTAATCGCTGTTTTGACCGATGCCGAAGTGGGCGATTTCATGGGTTATACCGACGAAGGACTTGAGCCCGGTCTGTACGAGTATGCCATCTATGTGACCAATGCATTCGGCATCAGCCGCAATGTTTACCGCAGTGTCATGGTTGGTGAAAAGTGCAACCTCTTCTTCGAACTCCACGACGCTGGCGGTGACGGCTGGAAAGGAGCTGCCATCAGTGTGACCGATGAAAATGGTCAACGTATCGCGGTCATTTCCTTGACCGAAGGCTCGGAATTGCTTTGTGAAGCATCACTTCTGCGCCAGAACCTCAACTTCATCTGGAACCATGGTTGGTACCACACCAACGAACAATACGACACCGACTATGAATGCTCATTCACCATTTATGATGGCGATGGCAACGAGCTCTATACTTCAGGAGATCTGGAAGACGGCATCTTCATGACTTATAACAACGATTGCGAGACCACTCCTCATGTCGCCGTTATCGAGCACAAGGAGGATACCCGCGTCTATCCCAATCCGACCTCAGGCCTGATTAACATCGAAGGTCGTGGCGAGATGACCATCACAGTTACCAATGTTCTTGGCCAAAAGTTGATCGAGACTGTGGCTGAAGGCAGTACTTCAGTAGATTTGAGCCGTTTCGGCCAAGGTGTGTATATGCTGAGTATCGAAACCATTAATGGTACGACCATCCAGAAGGTGAGCGTCACGAAGTGATTATAACCTGACGGCTTTCTGATACAAAGTGCATCTATCTGTTGTGATCTTCAGCAGATAGATGCCTTTTTTTAGGCCTTTGAGTAGATAGGTGTTTCCTTCCATCCAAGCCTGTTGGATCATCTTTCCATCGGCGGAATAGACCTCGATTTGTCTCATTTCATCACAGGTGATGGTGAAGTCATCGTTTGAGGGATTGGGAAACACGTTGACTTGACCTTCGTTGATCTCGGAGACGCCTTCATAGCCTACGGCATTGACAGCTGCAAGGGCATTGATTCTTCCTGAACCGAAGTCATTGTTTTTATGTTCGGAGAAATGCACAGCCGTTGTTTCCAGGATCTCGTCGATCTGGTCAGGGGTTAACTCGGGGTTCTTGGAGAGCATCAACGCTATCGTGCCTGCTACGCAGGGCGTTGCCATCGAGGTGCCGCTTTTGAGGCAATAACCGTTGGTGGTGTTGTAATCCAACGACTTGACATTCACGCCGGGAGCGCAGACGTCGGGACGGATAAGGCCAATGGTGGTAGAACTACCGCTGGAGTAGGGGTAATCGTTGTACTGTGCTACGTCGGTCCATAACGAGGGACCTTCCGAGGAGGTCGGTGAAAGGGCGTCGTTGAAATCGACAGCGCCAACGCAAATGACACAACTGGTACCTCCGGGGTTGACCAGCTGGTCTTCATGCAGATGGGGTGGAGGGCAGTCGCCAGGCGACCAGATATTATATGGTACTGGAGCCAACATCTGTATCTGACGTGAGTTGCCGGCGCACACTGCAGCTACCACGCCAGCAGCCAAGGTGTTATCACAGGCTTGTCGCGCCATCAGCTTGACGCTGGCGTTTGGCAGCGGTTGCCCGAGCGACATATTTAGCACGTCGGCGCCATGTTCAACGGCAAACTGCATCGCCTCGACCCACATGGTGGGCTCGGTGAGGTTGTCTTCGCCATGGAAAACCTTCAAGACCATGATTTCAGCATCGGGAGCGACGCCGGTCTGCGTGCCTGAAAAGCCAGTCCCCACTATGGTTCCGGCTACATGGGTGCCGTGGCCCTGTGTGTCTGACGGATCGTTGTCATGTGAATAGAAGTCGTAGCCATGGTTGGGGTATTCCGAACCTCCATCCCAAAGACGGCCCTGTAAGTCAGCATGGTCGAGACGAGCGCCTGTGTCGATGAGACCAACAAGCACGCCTTGCCCTCTATAGCCTTGTTCCCAAACTATATTGGCATTCACTTTCAGCAGGTTTTCCGCAATCTCGCGGCCATCGCCTCGGGCGGCGGGGGAGGTGGGCTCGTCGAAAAGGTAAGGTGTTGGCTCACAAGGGTAAATGGTCATGATGTCGAGACGATCCTGAAGGCTAATAAGAGCTTCTTGAGTGGCGTAGCAACTAATGGAATTGACGATCCACAAAGGACGAATCTCCGATACGAGGCCGTTTTGCTCCATCTCATTAAGCAATGCTATCAAGTCCTGTTGCGACGCTTCCGCTTGGCTTTTCAAGGTTTTGACGACATAGTCGCGTCGTGCCGCTTTGCTGGGAAGCCAGCTGGCATCTCGGCTTAAGGCTACGGGGTCGGATTGTTCCTTTAGTATGATATTGATCTTGGTTTTTGGAGCTGGATCCGCGAATCCCAAATTGCAAAATAATACCATCAATACTGCAATTATTATGTTTTTCTTCATAACTTATAACTTTTATCTATTATCTATTATCTATTATCTATTATCTATTATCTATTATCTATTATCTTTCACCTCTCATCTTCCCTTGCCAAGTATCCCTTTCTTCCATCCGTTTCTCAATGCGGCTCAACACCTCGTCGTAACGCATTTTCATCCATGGTTCTGAGACCAGGAATCGGGGAGGGACTTCGCCGGCAAAACGCTCAATAACTATCTCGGGATTGAGCCGCTCGGCAAAGTCGATGACGAAGTCGATATATTCGTTCAACTCGAACAAATGAAAGGCATTGGGATATTGCTGAAATTCCTCGGCCATCCTAGTGCCTTTGAAAATCTGCAACTGATGGAACTTGACCGTGGTCAACGGCAGTTGTGAGATGATGTCAGCGGCATCAAGCATCATGGCTTTGGTCTCGCCAGGAAGCCCGAAGATGAAGTGTCCGCCGCAAGGGATGCCGTGTTCGGCGGTCATGCGGATGGCTTGTTCGGTTATAGCAAAGTCGTGTCCACGGTTGACCCGCTTCAAAGTTTCGTCATAAACGCTTTCCACGCCGTATTCCAGCATTACGTAGTGGGTTCGCCGAACCTCGTTGAGATAGTGGAGTAGGGGCTCGTCAACTAAATCTGGACGGGTGCCGATGACGATACCCACCACAGAAGGAACGTCAAGCGCTTGCTGATAGATCTGTTTCAGCTCCTCCAGTGGCTTGTAGGTGTTGGAATAAGGCTGGAAATAAGCAAGGTATTGGCTTGCTCTCCGATAACGCCGTTGGTGAAACTCGATACCTTCCTCAATCTGCTGACGGATGCTTTTCTCTGGACGGCAGTAGGAGGGGTTAAAAGCCTCGTTGCTACAGAAGGTGCAGCCGCCGGTACTCAGTTTTCCGTCACGGTTGGGACAGCTGAAGCCAGCGTCGATGCTAAGTTTCTGCACTCGGGAGCCGAATAGCGACTTGAAATAATTATTATAGGAGTTGAAACGGCGATTCATGGGGCAAAGATAAGGATTTATTTTATTGGGATTACTTCGTGATCCCTGTCCGCTTGCCGCGGAGGCCCTTGCGTTTGTGGGAAGCCGTCCAGGCGGAGCCTGGCCTCGGCTTTTGTGTTTCCCAGCAGGTCCGAAAGCGAGCTTTCGTCCCAACTGGAAAACACAAAAGCCAGCCCGCTATGCGGACCGGCTTCCCACAAACGCGGAAAGAAAGGGATTCGAACCCTTGGAACGCAAAGCGTTCAACGGTTTTCGAGACCGCCCCGATCGACCACTCCGGCATCTCTCCTTACTGCCTTTCAGCAGGGTCTTTCATTATAAAGGCGACTCGCGCCGCCCTTGCGGAGACAGAGGGATTCGAACCCCCGAAGCCTTTCGGCTTAACGGTTTTCAAGACCGCCGCTATCGACCACTCAGCCATATCTCCGCTGCAAAAGTACAACTTTTTACTTTCACGCAAGCATTTTGAGCAAAAAAAATTTTTTTTGTTTAATTTTGCAGCATCAAAACTACTAATTATGAAAAAACTAGTCCTCCTTTTTGCCCTTTTGACCATCGTCGCCACCGGCATGGCCCAAAATAAAGCCATCCAGTCCGTGCTGTCATACACCACTTTCAACGTGCCAGGTGACAAACCCTATATCGAGACCGCTCTCGCCTTCGATTGCTCAAGCCTTGTGTATAAAGAGATTGAAGCTCTCAGATATCAAGCCACCGTTGAAATTCAAATCATCTTCAAACAGGGTGAAAAAGTGTGCAACTTCTCCAAGATCGCACTGGATAGCCCTGTGACCTCCGATACCTCGCTGATCATCGGCGCTTTCATCGACCAACAGCGCTTCGCCCTTGACAATGGCGAATACCTTATGGAGATTACCGTGAAGGACCTAAACAACCTCAAACAAATGCCCTTTACGGCTGAACAAACCGTCGTGATCGATTACCCCAAAGACCAGCCCGCAGTCTCTGACATCCTGCTGGTCGATAGCTACAGCAAAGCATCAACCCCTTCGGAGTTCACGAAAAACGGCTATGACATCATGCCGAGGATTTACTCTTTCTACTTGGCAAACGCAAAATCGCTTACTTTCTATTCCGAATTGTACAACATTGACAAGGTTTATCCCACCGAAGGCAAATACTTGGTAAATTATTACATCAAGTCATACGAGACCTCCCAAAAGATGAAGGGTTTCGACTTTGTGAAGCGCATGGATGTCAGCAATGTCAACGTGCTGCTCAACACCATCGATATCAGCAATCTTCCGTCAGGCAACTATTACCTCGTGGTGGAGATGCGCGATAGGGACAACAAACTGTTGGCCTCAAACAGCGCCTTTGTCCAGCGTTACAACCCCGGTTGCGAGGTCGAAATGGATGACATCGCTTCGGTGGATGCCAAGAATACCTTTACTTATGAAATCAAGGATCTCGATACCATCCGTGAGTATCTCCGCTGCTTGTTCCCCCGTTGCTCCGAGGCTGAAAACAATTACATCGAGAATCTGGTGAAAACCGACGACCTGAAGACCATGCAGCAGTTCCTTTATACTTTCTGGGCAACGCGTTCGCCGCTTAACCCTCGTGACGCATGGCAAGAATATTACGCTCAGGTCCAGAGGGTCAATGCGTCCTATACCACCAGAAACAAGAAAGGCTACTTGACCGACCGTGGTTACATGTATCTGAAATATGGTACCCCCGATAAGATTTGCGAAGAACCATTCGAGCCGGGTGCCTATCCGTACGAAATATGGCACTACTATGAGGTGGCTGGCCAACGCAACAAGCATTGCGTGTTCATGTCGCAGGATATGGTTACCAACGACTACCAACTGATCCATTCCGACATCATCGGCGAGGTGAACAATCCCCGTTGGCAAATGATGATCTATTCTCGCTTCTACGGACCGGACTATACGGGCGATATCATCGATCAGACGGAAGCCCCGGGAGCTTGGGGTTCTCGCGCTGGCGACTTGTACAGAAATCCCAGATAAACGATGGCAAAACTCGGGTTTCATATCATAAGGTTGTGGATGGCATTCCTTTCAATCCATCCCTATTGGCTTCTGTATCTGAAGTCCGATTGTTATTATTTTTTGATCTATCATCTATTGCGCTATCGCCGTAAGGTGGTCAGGCAGAATTTATTACGTTCTTTCCCCGAAAAGGATGCCAAGGAAATCAAAAGCATAGAGCGTCGCTTCTACCATAACCTCTGTGACTTGTTTGTGGAAGCTCCGAAGATGATGCGCAAGGGTACTCAAGGCTATCAAAGCCGTATTACCTTTGCCAATCCGGAACTGGCGCAACAGCTTTACGAACAAGGCAGGAACGTGTTTTATGCCCTTCCGCATTCAGGTAATTGGGAGTGGTTTGGCAAGATGATTCCCCAAATCACTTCACATAAAGGCATAGCCGTATACAAAATGGTGAAAAATCCCACCTTTGAGCTGCTGATGCTTTACCTTCGCACCTGCAACTGTGACTTGGAAATGATGGAGTCGAAAACGGTGATGCGGCGATTGGTTGAACTGCGTGATAGTAAAAATGCCGTGCTCATGATGGCCGACCAAACCTCACCGGGCTTGCCACAAGACTATTGGACGGAGTTCCTGCATCAGGACACTTGCTGGTTTACAGGCATCGAACGCCTTGCCAAGAAGCTGGACTATACCATCGTGTTTGTTGACATGAGACGAACAGGCAGAGGCCGTTATGAGGTGAGTTTCGAGCAGATTGTTGACCATCCTAAGGAGATGAAGGATGGTGAAATCATGGAACGCTATGTGCGTAGCGTGGAACGTTTCATCCAATCCAATCCTGACAACTGGCTGTGGTCGCACCGCCGTTGGAAACACAGCAGGAATCAACAGGCATGAAAAAGGTAGCGGTTGTCATATTGAACTATAATGGCAAGAAGTTCCTTGAGCAGTTCCTGCCTAATGTCATCGAGAACACCAATGCCGACTTGGCCGACATCGTGGTTGCCGACAATGCCTCCACGGATGGCTCAGTTGACTTCATGCGTGAACGTTTTCCTGAGATTAGACTTATCGAGAATGGCTTTAATGGAGGGTTTGCCACAGGTTATAACTTGGCACTCAGGCAAATTGAGGCAGAGTATTTCGTGCTGCTGAACTCCGATATCGAAGTGACACCGCATTGGATGGAGCCCGTCATTGAGTTGATGGATGCCGACCGAAACATCGCCGCTTGCCAACCTAAGATCCTTTCCTATGTTGAGAAACAGAAGTTCGAGTATGCTGGCGCTTCGGGTGGATTCATTGACAGGTATGGCTATCCTTTCTGTCGTGGACGGCTTTTTCAGCATCTGGAGGAGGACCTCGGCCAATATGATGACCCTTGTGAGGTGTTCTGGGCAACTGGAGCTTGCATGTTTGTCCGTGCGGATCTGTATCTCGAGCATGGCGGCCTTGACGATTCATTTTTCGCCCACATGGAAGAAATCGACTTCTGCTGGAGGATGAAGAACATGGGGTATTCGATCTATTGCTGTCCCCAGTCAAAAGTGTATCATATTGGGGGAGGCACCTTGCCTAAGAGCTCATCACGCAAGACCTATTTGAACTTCAGGAATAATCTATCGCTGATTTATAAGAATTTGCCGTCGAAACACGTGTCATGGATTGTGGCTTACCGCATTCTTCTCGATTGGGTGGCGGCAATCAAGTTCCTGTTTGGCGGCGGCCTGAAGGACTTTTGGGCGGTCATCCGGGCACATTTCGCTTTCTACAAGCGCATTCCCACGCTGCGCAAGTTCCGTAAGGAACACACGAGCCGTCAGGTGAGCAGGATGTATATGGGAAATATCGTCTTCGACAGCTTCCTGAAAGGGATAAAGCGTTATTCCGACTTAGATTCCAAGAAGTTCTTTAATGCCTAAGGCATAGCCTTCCAATCCATATCCGGAGAAACATTTTTTGCAGGCCTCGGCGGTATAGGAATGACGCCGATAGGCCTCTCGCAGGCTGATGTCGGAGATGTGTACCTCCACCACGGGAACACGGATGGCCCTGATGCAATCGGCCAAAGCGATGGAAGTGTGGGCGTAAGCCCCTGGGTTCATGACCACGCCATCATAAATACCATCGGCCTCCTGAAGCTTGTCGATCAGGAAACCTTCATGGTTCGACTGGTAATAATCCAACTGTACATCAGGGAATTCAGCCTTTAGCGTGTCCAGATAGGTTTCGAAGGGAACGTGCCCGTAGATCTCAGGCTCACGGCGGCCTAAGAGGTTGAGATTGGGACCGTTAATGATGATTATTTTTTTCATATTGCAAAAGTAGTGATTATTTTTCTTATATTTGGAGCAAAATTAATGAGATGAAAAGAATTGCTATCGGGAACACGGGCTTGACCGTGAACAAAAACGGCTTCGGAGCCTTGCCCATCCAACGTGTCACCATGAAGGAAGCGGTCTATCTGCTTCAGAAAGCCTATGACAACGGCATCGATTTTTATGACACCGCGCGTTTTTATACGGATAGTGAGGTGAAGATCGGGGAGGCGCTTTCGGACCGTCGCGACAAGATTGTGATTGCCTCGAAAACCGGTGCGACCACGGTGGAGGAGTTTTGGAAAGACCTGCATACTACGTTGACGAACCTCAAGACCGATTATCTCGACCTCTACCAATTCCACAATCCTGATTATTGTCCCAAGCCTGACGACAACGCGGGTCTGTACGATGCCATCAAGGTGGCTCAACGTCAGGGCAAGGTGAGGTTTATCGGCATCAGCAACCATCGGAAGTGGGTGGCAGAAGAGGCCATTGAATCCGGTTTGTATGCAACCTTGCAGTATCCCTTTTCCTATCTCTCGGATGATAGGGACTTGGCCCTGGTGGAGGCGACTCGCCAAAAGGGCATGGGCTTTATCTGCATGAAGTCGCTTGCCGGAGGCCTGATCACCGATTCGGCCTTGGCATACGCTTTCTTGGATCAGTATGACCATGCGCTACCCATTTGGGGTATCCAACGGGAGAGCGAATTGGATGAATTCCTCTCGTACCAGACCAAGGCACCGGTGATGAATGCTGAGCGTTGGAAGAAGGTGGAGGAGGAACGTAAGAGCTTGTCGGGTGATTTCTGCCGAGGATGCGGCTACTGCATGCCATGTACGGTAGGCATCCAAATCAATGATTGCAATCGCATGAGCCTCTTCTTGCGCCGCGCACCGCTGAGTGTCTACCTCACTGAGGAATGGGCCGAGAAGATGAAGGTGATTGAGCAATGTGTGGATTGTGGGGTTTGCAAGCAACGTTGCCCTTACGGCCTTGATATCCCGAATCTCTTGAAAAGAAATTACGAAGATTTCAAAGATTTTTGGAACAATAAGAAATAAAAATACTATTTTTGCATCCGATATGTGGTGTCCGAAGAGGACTCAATAGGGAATCGGGTGTGAATCCCGGACAGTTCCCGCTGCTGTGTCGGTTGGACGCTTGCCACTATGCCACTGTTGGACGCTCCGTTTGATGGGAAGGCGGCAAGTTGAGACCCAAGTCAGAAGACCTGCCTCATGTCGGAAAAACAAGGCTTTCGGGATAAGAGCTGGGTCGCATATTTTTAAATAGGTATCCAACCCTATCCTTGAAGTTTTGGAGGACTTTGAAACATTAACCTTTAAAACTTATGCGTATGCGTATTAAAAACTTTACCCTTTTGTTCCTTATGGGAATTTTCGGTCTTTTCACGACCAACCTTTTTGCTCAAGAAGATGCTACCATCGCCCCTGAAAACATCCGTTACTGGATTGGCGAAGGTGAGAATGAAGTGATTTTCATCGCCAACTGGGCTGAACCTGACACGGCATTGGCTTGGGGCTATCGTTTCAACAGCATGGACGTAACCGTCAAAGAGATCATGGATGGCATCGCCGCCGTTGATTACCGTTTCAGTTATGAAGCAAATGGCAGCTGGCTCAATGACATTTTCTTCAATGATGGAGTCCTTAACCTGAGCCTTACCGAACCGATGTGGGTTTCCTATTTGATCAATGGCAATTCCACATGGGATACCTTTGACGAGGCTATTGTCGCTCCTGGCGAATATGTGAAAATGGGTGATACCTATTGTGGTACCCTGGTTGACCCTGAGAACTACATCTATGTTTGGGAAAAGGAAGTTGCAGCCGTGTATCCTCTGGCCGAGGAAGCCAAGATCGATCCTTCGGAAATCCTTTACTGGATTGGTGAAGGCGAGAATGAAGCGATCTTTGCAGTGAACTTTGCCGATCCTCAGGATGTATGCTTTGCCTGGGGTTACAAATTTGAAGGAAGTGTCACCGTTAAGGAAATGATGGAAGCCATGGCTGAGGTTGACCACCGCTTCACTTTCACTGACGAACCGTCATCCTGGGGTGGCTATATGCTTACCAGCCTCACCTTCGACGATGGCGTAATGCAGTATGAGCTTAATGGTTATAACGCCATGTACAATGTAAACGGTGCGCAATCGTGGCTTACCTTTGACGAGCAACTCGTAGTCGATGGCGATTTTGTGAAATGGGGTGACTATACGATCGGTACCGAAATCGCTCCTTGGACATACGTTTGGGAGACTCCAGTGCAGCCAGTTTCTGTGTATACAACTGTTGGCGAGACCGAGGCCGCAACCGTTTCAATTTATCCCAACCCCGCTTCAGAGACTTTGTATGTCAACGTTGAAAACTTGCAGAGCGTTGAGATTTACGACATGACTGGCCGTAACGTGCTGAATTCCACCCTGTCAGTGGTTGATTTGAGAGGTCTGGAATCCGGTATTTATTTCGTTACCGTGAAAACCGCTAACGCTGCCAAGACAACCAAACTCATTGTAAGATGAGAAAACTTTTAGTGATATTGATGGTTATGGTGCCGGTGGCTGTGTGGGCGCAGTTCGCTCCTGCACAAGACAAACCCGGCACCACGGCCATGCATGCCGACTCGTCAGCTTTTGTGGCCTGGGCTACAGGATGTGTTGCCGAGCCAGGACCGATGAATATCACCAATCCAAGCGCAGGCTTGGCAGGTCAGGGTTGGCCCGAAGAGAATGTCATAGGTGTTCCTCAAGGGACATACGGAGTGACATGCCTCGGCGACGGCGGCATGGCAACGGTGACATTCGCATCTCCTATCTGCAACCGTCCTGGTCCTGATTTTGCCGTGTTTGAGAACGGTTTCGCCAACGCCGGCAATCCGGATATGTGGTTCCTTGAGTTGGGCTTTGTGGAAGTGAGCTCCGACGGCGAGAATTTCTTCCGTTTTCCAGCGGTAACCTACGTCCAGACCGACACTCAGTTGGGTGGCATGGCCTGCATTGATCCGGCGCAGATTCACAACTTCGCCAGTAAATACGGAGCGATGTACGGCACACCATTCGATTTGGATGAGGTCCCTGACGACCCGTTACTGGATAAGGAAAACATTACTCACGTCCGTATCATCGATGTGATTGGCAACATTGACCCTGAATATTGTACCTACGATTCTCAAGGTCATCCTGTCAACGATCCTTGGCCGACGCCTTTCGCATCCTGCGGAATGGACCTCGATGCTGTCGGCGTGATTCACGACAAAGAGCATTACCCGGTGCCGCCGACACCACCAACACCGCCACAACCACAAACTGTGACTGAAAACGACGAGATAGTCCTTTCGTTGTATCCCAATCCAGCCGATTCCTACGCTATGCTTCTGGTTGCAACTGAAGCAACGGTGACTATCGCTGATATCCAAGGCAGGGTGATGCATACCTTTGCCGTCAATGGCAATGAGCCTGTCCGTATTGAGACTTCCGGCTACCAGGCCGGTATCTATTTCGTGACCGTCAGCAACGACGTATCACGTCAGACGACCAAGCTCTTTGTGAAATGAGAAAATAATCTTATCCATATTTTTAGTTGTTCTCCCGCTGCTGTCGGTGGCGCACCGCGCCACCGGCGGGGCAGGAGGGGTCCCAAAGAAAAGAATGAAGCAATGAAAAAAATAAGCGTACTTATTTCTTGCATGGCACTGTTCTTCCTGTTTGCATGCAAGCCCGACGAGCCCATTGTACCTGATGATCCCCAACCTTCACCTCAAGATACTGTTCCTACGGTTACCATAGGCGGTATGCTGGTGCTCAACGAAGGTACTTTCACCTATGCGAACTCATCATTGACCTATTACAACCCGGAAAAGGATTCAGTGGCGAATTACGTCTTTTTCAACGCCAACGGTGCTCCCATTGGCGATGTCGGACAAAGCCTGGCTCTGATAGAGGACCAACTTTTCATCGTGGTGAACAATAGCAACTACATCTATAAAGTGGATGCCAATACTTTCCAGTGCGATCTTGAAAATCCATATCAGATCACCGATTTCTATTCACCGCGTTACATGCTTCCAGTGGCACCCGACAAGGCCTATGTCAGCGATATCATCGGTACGGATCTCTGGATCATCAATCCACAGACCATGACCCATACTGGTACCATCCCCATGGGCAAATCCACGGAGAATATGGTGATGGTGGGCAATGAGGTCTACGTGTCCAACTGGTCGAAATACTACGTTGAAGGCATGGAAAACAATACCGTTCAAGTGGTAGATGTCAATACCGACACCAAGATTGCTGAAATCACCGTGGGCAAGGAGCCTAACATCATGGTTGTTGACAAGAACAACAAGGTATGGGTGCTTTGCGAAGGTGCTATATGGGATGCCGATCCGGGACAGCCGGAACTTTGGAAGATTGATCCAGTGACGAAACAAGCTACCTTGATGGCTTCGTTTACGGAGACCACCTTGAATCTGGCCATTGATCCTACGGGAAGTTACCTCTATTACGTTCGTGGCGGCGATTGGAGCACAAGCGGCGATTTGCATCGCGTCAGCATCGACAACCCAACGGAAGAGGATGGTTTTGTGATTCCTTCCGATGGCAGGATGTTCTACAAAGTGTTTGTGAATCCCAACAATGGCGACATTTACATGTCGGATTCCAAGAACTATGTGGTTGATGGTACCGTGTACCGCTATGCTTCGGATGGTACCTTGTTGAAATCATTTGATGTAGGCATTTGTCCCGCATTTATGTTGTTCTATTGATATGAAAAAGATCTGCCCCAAATGCGGTAAGGAGTTCGAGTGCGTTCACTCGGTGGATTGCTGGTGCGTCAAGGTCAAACTGACTGACGAAGCCAGGCAAAAACTAAAAGTCTATAACAATTGTCTATGCAAGGAATGTCTCGAAAGTTTTGCCAACTCCTGATGCCTTTGATGCTCACGGCGCTGTTGTTGGCCTCGTGTGCATCGAAGACGGTGCAGGAACAAACAACCCAAGCTCAAGGTGAAAACCTGATGCGCTATGCCCGTAATGTAGCTGTGTATGAGTCCGATTCGGGCTATCTGATGAAGGTTAGCAATCCTTGGGATACGGCGGTGCTGTTGGGTACCCATTTCATTCCGAAGGAAGGCTTCGGATCGGTGATTTGTTTCTCGTCAACCCAATGGTCGGTATTTCTCGAATTGGGTGAGATCGGCCGTGTTAAGGGACTTCTGGAGGGCCGTTATGTCCATGACCAGCGGATGGTTGACCTGCTTGCTGAAGGCACCGTGAAAGACGTTGGCACTGAGACGGCCAAAAACATCGAGTTGATGATCCAGATGCATCCCGACGTCATCCTTTATTCACCTTATTTTGACGGTAATCAGGATAATCTTAAGGTGACGGGTGCGATGCTGTTTCCCTTTGCCGATTATCTGGAGACTACTCCTTTGGGCCGGGCCGAATGGATTCGCATTGTGGGCATGATGACCGGTCGTCGCGAGGATGCCGACGCTTGGTTCAATGAGATTGAGGCTCGCTATGAAGTCTTGAGATTACTTTGTGTTTTGGTGAAGACCCGTCCTACGGTGTTCTCCGACTTAGCTTTCAATGGCCAATGGTATGTGGCTGGTGGGCAAAGCTATATCGCCCAATTGTTCAAGGATGCCGGCGCCGATTACATTTGGAAGGATGATCCTTCCACGGCCAGTTTCCCGTTGGATTCTGAAACCATCTTGGCCAAGGCCAAACACGCCGATTTCTGGCGTGTTGCCAACTCGTCATCGCTCCCGATGACCTACGAGTCGCTGAAGCGTGAAAACGCCGTATATGCCCTTTTTGACGCCTACAAAAACCATAGAATTCTGGTTTGCGACATCCAGGAGACTGGTTATTTCGAAAAATCCCAAATCGAGCCCGATATCCTTCTGGCTGATTTCATCTCCATCTTCCATCCTGAAGTCATGGCTGCCTATCAGCCTGATTACAAGCCGAAGTATTATCACTTGATGGAGTAACCTTTCAGACCATTGTACTGGATGGAAGAATTCTGTCAACTATGACGCAATCATCTTTGGTATGGAATACTACCGTCCAACGGTGTTTCATTATGGAAAGTGTTTTGGCTTCTGGATGGATGGCACGGGCGTTACGATATCTGGTATATTGGATGGATCCCGCACAATTTTTTGAAGCAAATCATCGAACTCTTCCAATGACATGTGACCGTCAGGGATTGGGCGGATTGCGTGTCTGATTCTGTCTTCGGCAAAAACCATTTTCAGGTCTTCTCTTAATTGCGTATACTAAGCCTCATTATCAGTATCAAAATCATCCTCATCAATAATTGGGCTTGCCAAATAATCCACTTCAGGCTCTTCGGCTTCGCTCTTCGGCTTTTCATTCTGCTCGTATTCTTTCATGATGGTTATCTTTTGAGTTTTTTAGTTTATTATCAAAAATTGTTTATTTTTGTGCCGTCTAGTCCAAGCTATTACTGGTTTGGTATGACGTGACATATTGAAAGAAGGCGTTTGCCAGCTTGTTTTTGGTTGCTTTGAACCTAGGAAATTCAACAACTTTCATCAAAAACAATGCAGAGGCAGATGCCCACGTACCAAGCGTGGGTACCTGGCTGCATTTTATGAAAGAGGTTTTCCTAGGACCTAAAGCAACAATAAGCAGCAGAAGATACCCCGCTTTCTTTTTATATGTAGCAAAAAAGTTGAAATGTTACACTCCGTGTTTGGGTATTTGACGGAAAAAGTTTGGTTATGCCCGCTCAGGAGCGACTTCATATCGGGAACCTTATCAAATCCGTTTTCGACGAAAGCGGTATGACAGTAGCGGAATTCGCTCGCCGGATTCATTGTGCACGCCCTAATGTGTATTCCATTTTTGAGCGTTACGATATTGGTGTGGAGCAACTAGTGAAAATTTCCGATGCTTTGAATCACAATTTCTTTGATGATGTGCAGCAACGATATGGGTTAAGGTCTAATTTTTTACCCACCACCCTAAAATTCAACATTAATCTTGAAGAGCTAAAGACCGAGAAAGCGAATCGAATTAACGCTTTGTTGATGGAACTATCGGAAAATAATTGATGAAATTGTTGCGGTAAAGAAAAAAAACACTATTTTTGCAGAGAAAAATCTGACCATGGACGGTCCAAACGAAAGGGAGGTACTGTGTAACTTGGTCAGATTTTTTGTTTAGCGGCGACCTCAACTTTATTAACGCTATATTGTATGTGTTTCTGAGATGCTGTCACACCTATGGTTAGTTTTGCGGTGAAATTCAAATATGGTTTATCAATACTTTCAAAGGTATAGTATAGAATGATGATATTCTTATAGCCATTCTTCCTTTGAACACCTTTTTTTACAGATGAGAATAATGGAAGTCCGTCTATAGCTTGTGCGTATTCAACAACTTCTCGCAGATGTTTTACTGCGTAAGTTGATTTCCAGTTGTGCATGGCTTCTCTGGCAGTCTTCTTGTCGCTCTCGTTTTTCACAATAAACACTTCCGAATCAAGGAATTTGTTGTGGATAGAGTTGCTATTGGTTTCTCTTTGCAATTCTTTCCATAGGCTCTCGTAATAGGAGATGATAAGTTCGAAACGATCTTTCACGCGATGTTTGTCAGTTGGTATTCCTTCAATGTAATTTGGAATTTGTATTGAATTCTCTTTTGTTGTATCTTTCATATTCATGTTTTTAGTTTGCAAAGATAAATTAAATTATTAAAATAAATATTAAATAAATGACAAATTCTAATATTATAAGAGACTGCTAATCAGTGCTATTTGTTGCTACTTTCGTTATTATTATTGACGAAAGCGTAAATTGTTTGGATGATGATTTGATTCTTAATCACTTAGATGAAACTAATTTTGTATAAAAATAAACACATCTAAATCCAGCGCATCAAATGTAATTATTTAACAAAACATCTGGCGCATGTTTAGGATGTTCAGCCAATTAAAAAAATGAAAAATTTGAATAGTGGTGATCTTTACAGCAGAAGAGGCTTTTTTAAGCAAGCATCAAAATCAGTACTACCCCTAATAGGTTTTATGGTATTAGGGGGAACTCTCCCCACGCTTGTATCGTGTAAAAAGGAAACGGCGTGTTCTGATTGCTCGGCTCAATGTGCTTCAGGATGTTGGAACTCTTGTACTGGTTCATCGGAATCCAATACATGTTCAGAGTGTTCGTCTGCTTGTTCCGGTTCGTGTGATAACGGTTGCACTAGCTCCTGTTCGGAAGGATGTTTGGATACTTGTAAAGGCTCTTCAGTTGGTTCTTGTAATGATTGTACGAATACATGTGTTAATTCGTGCAGCGATAATTGCAGTAGTGAGTGCGGAAGCGCATGTGATAATGTGTGTAGTGGATCCTGTGGGAATACCTGTAGTAATGATTGTACAGGCGCTTGTATCGGTACTTGTGGCGATAGTTGCAGTAATAGTTGTGGAAATAGCTGCTCTAATGAATGCAGTGGTTCATGTGGCACATCATGTGCTAACAATTGTACTACGACATGTAGCAGTGGCTGTGGAGATGGTTGTTCAGGAGCATGTCAGACCACGTGTACTGGTAGTTGTGTAGGTGGATGCACTGGTAATTGCGTGGGAGGTTGTGGTAGCAATTGTACTGGAGGATGTTCTACGGGGTGTAATACAACGTGTAAGGGCGGATGTTCTAGCGGGTGTGACGGTAGCTGTGAAGGTGGGTGTTCAACTAACTGTTCTGGAAGTTGTTATGGTCCTTGCACGAATGTGTGTACCAGCACATGTGGCTATACTTGTACTGGTAGTTGTTCCGATAGTTGTGGCGCCTGTGACTATACTTGTTATGGAAGATGCGTCGGAGGTTGTTATCATTTATGTTCTAAGCGTGCTTTTTAATAAAATCAATTAATATTTAGCGATTATGAAAGTAGAGTCAAGTTTTAAATCATTGGTTGGCATTGTTTTTTTATTACTCTTTTTCACAATGTGTAATAGTGAAAATGAAATAAGTAGCTTATCTGTGATTACAAAAGAAGTTTCAGATATTACAACCAATAGCGCAAAATGTGGTGGTAAGGTATCTTATACTGGGAATTTTACCGTTGGAGCATGTGGCTCTTGTTGGGGGAAATCGCCAAGCCCTACTGTAAATGATTTTTTTACTACAGATATTCAAGGACAAGGAGAGTTCGTTTCTTCGTTAAAAAACTTGGAACCCAATACAAAATATTATGTGAGAGCCTATGCTACAACGAGTTCCGGCATTATGTATGGCGAAGAATATGACTTTTGCACTGAATCTTTGCCTGAAGTTGGTATAACCGTAATTACCAGTGATGTGACAACCATTACTTCGTCATCTGCGATTACGGGTGGTTCTTTAATTGTAGAGGGTGATGCTGTGGTAAAATGTAAAGGGGTATGTTGGAATAGTACGAATACCCCTGGTATTAACGATAATCATACTGTGGATGGACAGGGTAATGAGCCCTTTATTAGCCATCTGATTAATCTCAAAGAGAATACTCATTATTGTGTAAGAGCGTATGCGACCATGAGTGATGATATTACCTTTTATGGAAATGAAAAATATTTTACAACAATCTCTGGAGGAGGATCTCCAGCAAACTTTGCTACAGTCATTCTTGGTGAAGTAACAAATATAAATGGCAATTCTGCAAGGTGTAGTGCTGAAGTTACCAATGATGGCAATGCTGAGGTGACGGAATATGGACTTTGCTGGAGCACTTCTGCTAATCCAATGGTTTACCATTTCCACGTTAAATGCGGAAGTGGTACGGGGAGTTATTCGGCAGAATTGACTGATTTGGATCCAGGTACTACCTACCATGTTCGTGCGTATGCTCTTAATTCCGTAGGGACATCCTATAGTGAAGGCGAGAGAGTCTTTACAACATGGTCAAAACCTGAGGTTTCTGCGACTGAAGTAACTAACATTCAATATACAACCGCGACTGGAGGAGGTGTTGTGAGTAGTACAGGGGGAGCGCCATCAATAGTACGAGGTTTATGCTGGAGCACTTCACCAGAACCAACCTCTCATGATAATTATTTTATTGCCAGTGGTTCAGAAACGGGAGCATTTACTGTTCAAATGTCAAATTTGACGCCAGGTACAAAATACTATGTAAGAGCTTTCGCTACTAATGCGGTTGGAACTAAATACAGTAATCAAGTTAGTTTTACAACAGCAACTCCCATGGGGAATGGCTGGTTGTATTATGATGATGGCGTATTTGTTACGTCATATAGAGCAGGTGAAGGAGCTGTGACCAAGTGGGGCGTAAAGTTTCCTGTAACAAGTGTGGCTCCATACTATGGTTGCAATATCAAAAATGTAAAAGTGTATATTCCGTATACAGGACAATATAGTCTCAGGATTTATGAAGGAGGATCGTTGTCACCAGGTACATTGGTTTATTCTAAATCTTTTTCGCCTACAAGTACGGGATGGGCTAATGTCACGGTCGACGGAGGAGTGGCGTTAAATAGTTCAAAAGAATTGTGGGTAACCCTCGCCTTTTTATGTGGATCATCGGACTATCCAGCGGCATGTTCAAATGGGGTTAATAATCGTAATGCTCGTTGGTTCTATTCTGGAGATTCGTGGATTGATATATCACAGTTTAGTACTGTTGACGATTTGAGTTGGATGATACGCGTTTACCTTTCCAATTCAAGTGGTTCCGATGCGTTTGAATTATAAGTATTGCCGTAACTGTCTGTGACGATAACGTTGTTTCTAACGGCTTGTTATGCTGTTTCTTGGCTGGATTCAGATATTATTATAGCATAATGAAGGAAAATAAAGATAACAAAAATAAAGGAACCCAAAGTAGAAGAGAATTTTTCAAGGAAGCGGCAAAGAAAGCATTGCCAATATTAGGCTTGCCATTTATATCTTCAACGGTTTTATTTACCTCATGCGGTAAAGAATCCGAGCCGTCGGGGTGTGGTTATTCTTGTTCAAACAGTTGCTACTTGGATTGCGAAGGCACGTGTTCGGGTAATTGCAATGATTCCAATGTAAATTCTGGATGCACATCTTGCGGTGATTCCTGTAGTAGTGGTTGTGGAAGTAGTTGCGCTGAAGCTTGCAGTCGCTCATGTGGCGAAGCTTGTACCAATAGCGCAAACAATTCTTCAAATGAAACCATTTCTGAGGCCTCTGGCTCAATTGATGGATATGATTATGTGGATTTGGGATTGAGTGTGAAATGGGCGAGACACAATGTCGGTGCGACTCAGCCTCAGATTAGCGGAAGATCTGATATCAACCCGGTTAATTACCTTTGCCCTAACGAAATGGAATTAACAAATTATTTGGTATCGAATGGGTATTGGTCTGGAAGTGGGATGAAAGTTGAAATGGCTGGTAATTCTGCCCTTGATTACGCGACAAAATACTGGGGTAATAGTTGGCGCAGCCCGTCTGAAACTGAATTAGAAGAGCTAAATGAAAATTGTGATCGTGAGTTACTTGAATTGAATAGTGTTTTGGGAGTTAAGCTTACCAGTAAGATCAACGGAAACAGCATATTCATTCCTCTCCACAAAACTGAACATGAAATCAAACTCCTATCAGGTACGTTTTATTCATACCAATTAACATTCACTCCAATAATTGGACATCTCAGGAAGTATAATGGGAACCCGCCAATAAGTTTTACGACTTATACTACCTTAAATAGTGTACAATATGAGTATAAAATAGGATATGTCCGTGCCGTAACTACGGGTTCAGGAGGCAGTCCGACCAACTGCAATGGTAATTGCACCAATACAGCCACAAACAATTGCTCAAGTTGTCAAATTGGTTGTAGTAACGGTTGTACGCAACAGTGCAGTTCCAACTGTTCAACGGGTTGCAGAATGGATTGTACTGGGTCTTGTGTGAATGGTTGCAATACACTTTGTGGTGGCTCGTGCCATTATTCCTGCGGAGGTACTTGCTCATACGTGTCCTCGGGCTCAAGTTGCACCTCGGGTACATGTGCTACCACTTGTCGTAACTATTGTTATAGGACTTGTACATTAGCATGCAGTGAGAGTTGCATGTCGTGCTGCATCACCTCTTCGAAGTGAAATGGCATTTTGAATCTCGATAGTAAAAGAATTATACTAAAACGTAAATCTTGTTGACATTCAATATTTAGATTTAAGGAATGGGATATGTAAATTTGTCACACTTTATAGAATGACCAAACGACAACCAATTCCGACGAGCCAAATGGAATAAAACCTGGCAAAACAAATATGGGAAACAACAAGAAAGAAACCCAAAACAGAAGAGAATTCTTCAAGGAAGCCGCAAGAAAAGCCCTCCCGATTCTCGGTGCCGTGGCTCTGATTAGCAATCCGGTGATTGCAAAGGCAGTGGAAAAAGAAACTACTGGATGCAACTATTCGTGCACAAATTCTTGTAGTGGCGGATGTGACGGCTGTTACCATAGCTGTTACGGCACATGCAGTGGTGGTTGTGAGGGCTGTTATCATAGTTGTGTCGGTTCTTGTAGCGGTGGTTGCGAGGGGTGTTACCATACTTGCTATGGCACATGTAGTGGCGGTTGTGAAGGGTGTTATCATAGTTGCAGTGGATCGTGTAGTGGTGGTTCATACTGATTAGATTACAAACCAAATAAACTCAAATGACTATGGCCAAAAAACTTACATTGTTTTGCGTGTTTCTGCTTTGTATGGCAGGATTAAAAGCACAAACATACTGTTATCATTGCTATAAAAAGTATGATAAGTTTGATGTTCCTGAACCACAAGACAAGTATGTGTATATAACATTTAAGGGAGATTTAATATACTTCTCTGAAAAAGATGGAAGTTACCCAAAGGACTACAAGGGGAAGCCAATAGATGTGTTATACAAATTCTATGGATATAGTGATGATGCGGCAGTATATCATTTGTGGCTTCGTGGTTGGAACAAAGAGTATTACTATCACGACGCCAACTACTTGCTCGTATCAAAAGACAAAACCTTAATCAATTATCACTTTAAAGGCAGTGAATTGGTTGAACAGCATACACTATGTTACGAAAAGTGTCCTGATGGGGATTGTGAAAAGCCGCATGTTCCCGCAATGAAACACTAAGACCTAATAAATGAAATAATATGGCCAAAAAACTTTCATTGATCTGCTTTCTCCTGCTTTGTGTTGCTGGACTGAAGGCGCAGACTACATATTGTTATCATCGTTATAAACACTATGATAAAAACGACATCCCGCAGACGGTGGACAGTTATGAGTATCTTACTTTCTATGGAGATTGGTTATATCCCTCAGAAAAAGACGGTGGCTATAGAAAATCTGTGTACGATGGCAAACCACTTAAACAATTGTATAGGTATAAGAAGAAAGTGAATGGCTGTTTGTTATATTCATCTTGGAATGAAAAGGCGAACAACTACGATGATGAAATAATTAATCCTGTAGGTGGAACGCATTATTCTTACTATTTAGTATCTGTTGACAAAAGCGAAGTCAATCACATATTCAAAGGTTGGTACGGGTCTGATGGCAAAGAATATATAGCTCCTTACACGATCTGCCTGAAACTCTGCCCATTTGAAGATTGTGGAAAAACAAATGAACCGATAATGAAGCATTAAAATATGCAAAACGAACTTAAAAACAGAAGAGAATTCTTCAAAAAAGCAAATAGGAAAACGATTGCCTTTTCTTGTATAATGTTGTTTTTTACTGTAGTATTATTGACATCCTGCAAGAAAAAGCCTGATGGTGAAATAACGGTTACCACGAAATCTGTCACAGACATTACAACAAATAGTGCAAGATGTGGAGGTAACGTTTTTTATACTGGAGGATTTACCATTGGTGATTGTGGCGTTTGCTACAGCACCTCATCTTACCCTACTGTAAGTGATGCATGCACAAATGATTATAATGGCGCCGGCTCTTATAATTCAACAATCAACAATCTCGAATCTGGTACAGAATACTACGTGCGAGCATACGCAAGAACGAGTTCTGGAATAAAGTACGGTAATCAGGAGAGTTTTACTACAAAAGAAGATGGAACTTGGATGTATTATGGAGATGGTCTTTGGAAAGATCGTTGGGGATTAACCAATGGTGGAACTCTGACATGGGCTGTCATGTTCCCATCGTCAATGCTAACAACATATACCAATAAAAAAATCAGTAAAATAAAAATATGTGCTGGCGAAAAAGGAACGTATACGGTTAATATTTACAAAGGCGGTACAAGTTCGCCGACTACACTTTTATATAGTAGTAATTATTCGATTACATCAACTGGAATAACTCAATTGGAGGTGTCTCCCATGATTAGTTTAACCACATCACAGAATTTGTGGATTTCAGTTACCAATACACATGCGGCGGGAGACTATCCTGCAGGAGCGTCAGAAGGTATTAATAACTCAAATGCTAGATGGCGTTGTTATAACGGGACATGGTCAGACGAGATAAACCACAATGGCGGCACTGATATAAGTTGGTTGATTCAGGCATTCCTTTCAGATGGCAATGGTAAAGATGGAAATATGGTGTTGCTTTCTCCTTCTTCATATCCAAATTCCTCCTACCAGCAAGAAATATCCCACTGTAATAATAAAGAGGACAATCCATCTCATCGTGCTGATCCCTATTAAAAACTGTGATATAGAATAATAGGAAAAAATAATCGATACAACAATGAAAAACAAAGATTTACAAAATAGAAGAGAATTCTTCAAAGAAGCAGCCCAGAAAGCGTTGCCGGTTTTAGGCGTTATTGCTTTGTCGAGTGCTTTCCCTATGGTGTTCAACAGTTGCGCTAAGGATCCCTGCACGGATTGTACATCAGCCTGCTCGTCAAGTTGTATGACTACATGCAGCGGAACGTCTGAAACGACTGGTTGCAGTGGCTGTTCTTCTACATGCTCGGGAACATGCTCGGGAACATGTACGGGTTCCAGTACCGGATCGGGGTGCTCGGGTTGTTCGAACACTTGTACGGGTTCCAGTACCGGATCGGGGTGCTCATCATGTAGTTCCAGCTGCTCGTCTGGCTGCACTTCTACTTGCGGAAGTGGTTGTTCTTCCAATTGTTCAGGATCGTGTGGAAGTGGTTGTTCGAACACTTGTACAGGTACGGCAAGAACAAGCTGTGGCTCTTGTACGGAAACATGCTTCCAGGGTTGTTCGTTCGCATGCGATAAGACTTGTAAAGGCGCATGCAACAATTCGTGTCAAACCGCATGTAATTCCCAATGCAGCGGACTATGTCATGGTGCATGTACTTCCTCTTGTAAAGGTAGTGGCAGTACAACATGTAGTTCGTGCCTCCAATCTTGCAGCGTAAACTGTTATGGCACATGTTCAATATTATGCAAATCAACATGTTCTGGAATGTGCGTCCAAACCTGTAGCGGACATTGTTCAGGGTTAAGTTCATAATTATTTCAATGTAAAATTAATGGACATAATCGTAGTTTTATGAGGGGGACATACACAGGTTGTTAAGAAAATTCAGAGAAAGATTTAAAAATGACAAAAATCAAAGATAGTAACGAGCCTTGGAAAGGGGGTATGGCGAAGAACATCACCTTCATCGTCACCAAGGACTGCCAATTGGCCTGCAAATACTGCTACCTTGTGGGCAAGAACGTGAAGGAACGGATGCCTTGGGAGGTAGCCAAGACCTTCATCGACTATGTGCTCGATCATGAGACCGATCCCGATTTCGCTTACGAATCAGTGGTGTGGGACTTCATCGGCGGCGAGCCATTCCTTGAAATCGAGCTTATCGACAAGATTTGCGATTACATCAAGACAGAACTCTTTAGGCGAAACCATCACTGGTTCAATAGTTACCGTTTCTCTTTCTCCACCAATGGCATCAACTATCACGAGAAAGCTGTTCAAGATTTTATCAAAAAGAACCGTGAGCACCTGTCCATCGGTATCACCATTGACGGAACGGAGAAGAAGCACGATCTCAACCGCGTGTACAAAATCACCGAGAAAGGCTCCTACAAGGATGTGGTGAAGAACATTCCGCTGTGGTTGGAGCAATTCCCATTTGGTGGCACCAAGGTTACCATTTCCTCGGCGGACATCCCTTATATTACTGAGAGCGTGTTGCACCTCTATGGCCTCGGCATTCACGAGGTGAATATCAACGTGGTGTTCGAGGATGTCTGGCAGGAAGGTGATGACTTGAAATTCGAGGAACAACTGATGCAATTGGCCGATGCCATCATCGACGGCGGGTATTATCAAGATTATTCTTGCTCGTTCTTCTCGGAGCTTATCGGCAAGCCAATGGACCCAGAACGTGACAACCAGAACTGGTGCGGTGCAGGCAAGATGCTCAGTGTGGACGCTGCTGGCAACCTCTATCCCTGCACCCGCTTTGCGCAATACTCGCTCCGCGACAAGGATGCATGGATTATCGGGAATATTAAAGACGGTATTGATAAGAACAAGATACGTTCTTTCCTCACTTTGGACCGCGTGACCCAAAGTCCTCAGAAATGTCTCGAATGTGAAGTGGCTAGTGGCTGTGCATGGTGTCAAGGCGAGAACTATGATGCTGCCCAAACGCATACTGTATTCCAACGTGCCACGGCCATCTGCCTCATGCACAAGGCCCGCGTGCGTGCCAACAACTACTATTGGAACAAGCTCTACCGCAAACTCGAACTCGAAGACTTGCGCGAACAGTACGAAGCCAACAAACGCGAAGTGAAACCTGAAATCTGTTAAGCCATGCTGCAATACCTTGTTATAATCTTAGACGACACCAGCGTGGCCTACTGCCATGCCGACAATCCGCTGGAAGAACGCAACCTCATGCCGTTAGAAACCCTCAAAAAGGGTATCCTTTTCGGGATGAAGCAAAACCTGATGATTCAGTATGTTTTTCCCGATTATGCTTTGCCAGAGGAATATGCTTCGATTATCGAGAGTATTGACAATGTGAAGATATATCCCATCGGTAAGAAGCCCGACACGGGCCTTAATGACGAAAGTGAAGCTGATGTGGAAGTAGCCATGGATATTCCCGAAAATGTCGATGCCCAGAATCTGGTTCTGCGTTTGTCTTTCAGTGAAATGCTGAAACAGAAGGATGAAATCGTCAAACTATTTGCCCAAGGAAAACGCATCAACCTTTGCATCACCGATGTAGAGCAGTTCGCGGACGAGCAGATTGAAGCTTATAAGCAGGTGCTGAACGAGTGGAATACCGCTTTGCTGGACCTTTACAAGCAAGGCCAATCGCCTCAGTTCAACCTGCTAACCGACCGAATGATGCTGGAGAAGATGCACAACTGCGAGGCTGGCGTGAGCAACATCACCCTTGCCCCGAACGGGAAGTTCTATCTTTGTCCGGCATTCTATTACGATGAGCGGATGCAGGTCTTCAACCAAATGAATCATCATCAGCCCTCTTCGGACAATTCAGTTGGCGACTTGGAAAAGGGTTTGGATATTCCCAATCCCCAACTGCTTAAACTGAATTACGCACCGCTGTGCCGCAAGTGTGATGCCTACCAATGCCGTCGCTGCCTCTGGCTCAACCGCAAGTTGACTTGGGATCTCAATACACCCTCACATCAACAATGCGTAATGGCCCATATCGAGCGCAATGCTTCCCGCGACCTGTTGAACGACATTCGCAAAGTAGGGGAGTTTATGCCAGAAATTAACATTAAGGAGATTGATTATTTGGATCCATTTGACGTAAGAAAAGAATTCTAAACAGTATATTATGAAGAAGAAAGTAGGTCAGGTAACCCCTGAAGAAAAGAACGAAATCCAGCAACTTTTCGAAAGAAGAAACGGTCTGAACGAACTGGCGAAGATCCTCAAAGCCGACAACACTGAACTTTACGAGAAACTCGTAAAAGACATGGGCGAGACAGGAACCAAGTTCCAGGGTTGGTGGGACCGCATGGCTCAAAAATACCAATGGGAGTCTGCTGAAAACGGCAACTGGGAAATCAACTTTGATACCAACGAAATTTACCTCGTATCATGACACTGTTATTCATAGGAACTACAGAGCTGCTGCTTATAGCTGGTGTGGCTCTGCTTATCTTCGGTGGAAAGAAAGTGCCTGAGCTGATGAAAGGTTTGGGTAAAGGTGTGCAAAGTTTCAAGCAAGGAATGAACGAGCCTTTACAGGAAGAGAAACCTGAAGAAGTGACGGATGAAGCGCAAGCCGAGCCCAAAGAAGACAACGGAGCCGGACAATAAGCCCGATCCGAATCTGATGACATTCGGCGGACACCTTGAGGTGCTCCGCCGAATGTTGTTCCGCATCATCGCTGTGGTGATGGTGCTGGCTATTGCCATTTTCTGCTTCAAGGAAAAGACTTTCGAATTGTTGATGGCTCCCAGTCAATGGGATTTTGTCACGTACCGTTACATAGAGAGATTCTTGCATCGATTGGGTTCTAACTTCACTTTCACTGAATACCACATCAACCTGATTGCCACGGAATTGTCTAGCCAATTCATGACGCATATCACGACGGCTTTATACCTAGGTTTGCTTTGCGCTTCACCTTACATTTTGGTTGAACTATTTCGTTTCATCACGCCTGCCTTGTATGAGAATGAGAAGAAATACTCGGTTAGCGTGGCCGTCACCATGTATGTGCTTTTTGTTGTTGGCGTGTTGATGTCGTACTTTATCCTGTTTCCCATTTCCTTCAGGTTTCTGGGTACCTACAACGTCTCGAATCTGGTAGAGAGCAACATCACCTTGAAATCATACATCAGTACTTTCACGACATTGACGTTGGTCATGGGGTTGGTGTTTCAGTTGCCTGTTATCGCTTTTTTCTTGGGGAAACTGGAAGTGGTGAGTTCAGCGCTTTTGAGACAATACAGTAAATACGCTTTCCTTGTTATTATGATTGTTGCAGCAGTCATCACCCCTCCGGATTTGATGACGTTGATTTTGGTCACCATCCCACTTTATTTGCTATATGAGGTTAGCATTATTGTTTTGAGGAGGATGGAAAAAAGAAGGCCAGCTGCTGATCTTCCGCAGTAACCGGAACTACCTTCAACTTGTTGTTTAAATAGACTAAATAGGCCTCAATGGGTTTCGAGACCATTTTATTCAGCACCAGCCTGTAGGTGTTCAATTGACGATGGTGTTCCTTGTCGGGTTTGCCAGTTTTGTAGTCAAGTAAGATAACCTTGTCGGGCAATTCAGCATAACGGTCTGGTCGAACAATGTTGCCGTCGGCGAGCAAGATTTCGCATTCGTTCTTGACCTTGGCAATTGGACTGAAAGCGCTACAAATCACAGGATGGTTAGCCATCTCTCTAAACAGCGTTCTGAGCATGTCGGCGGTTGGACGATCAATTACACCGGAGTTGAGATAGGGATCGATCGCATGGTCGAAACCGTCTCGGTCCTGAACTTCAGACAAAACCCGATGTACAAACTCTCCCCATTCCACAGGGCTCATCTTGTCGTCGGGATTGGCCCAAAACATGCTTGGATTGGGGTCGATGGTGATCTTGTTGAACCAGTCGCCGGAAGCCGATTCGGTGAACACATCCTTTATCTCGTGACGATCTTTTTTTCGCTCCACTTTTCTTGAATCGGGGTCGCCGTAGGTGTCAGGATGTTCCTTGAGGAACGCGTTGAGCGGACTCTTACTGTCGTCCTTGGATTGATAGGCGAGGATGTGCAGCCTTTGCACGGCACGGGTGAAGGCCACATAATTGAGGTTCATATTGTCCAAGCGTACCTTGTCGTTCTCCTGCTCAGCCAGTTGAGCTGCCTGTGGCGACCAGGTCGCACTGTCCTTGGTAATGGTGAACTGTACCTTGTCGATCTTGGGAATGGGCTCGAATCCCAAAGCTTCCGGTGAGATCCATAGGGAACCGGGCTTTTTGTCGTCGAGGTTGTCTACCATGAAAGGATAGATTACTACGTTGAACTCCAGCCCCTTGGATTTATGGATGGTCATGATGTTGACCGCGTCGGCATTGCCGCAGATCACCGAGAGTTTGTCTTTTTTCTTTTCCCAGTATTCCAAAAAGCTACCGATGCCGGATTCGTCGGACGATTGCCATTTGTAGACCACGTCGAGCAGGAAGTTGAGGAAGGAATCGCCCACGGTGTTGAAGCCGTATAGCCGCATCATGGCAGAGCAGAGGTCGTAGAGGCTGTATGACTTGGACAGCAACGATTTGAGCGCCCGGGGTTCCAATCCCATAGCGCTTTCGATGTCGGTTTCTCCTTTGGCGATGCTGTTGGCTTGGTCAAAGATGCCGTCTACGACTCCATTAAATTCTTTATGGTGTGTGGCATGCCAAAAATACAGCACCGAGGCAATCACGGCAGCGTTGTCATCGTGAATCAAATAGTCGAGCGTGCTGATGATGAGCTGGACCTTGTCGGAGGTCTTCAGCAGGATGGATTCGGCGGAGACGACCTCAATGCCGTTCTCATTCAGATAGTTGGCAATTAGGGATCCTGTTTTGTTTTTACGAACCAAGACGGTGATGTCGTTTTTCTTGAAGCCTTTGCCAGTCAAATCCTCAATGAGTTCTTTGATGCGTTGCAGCATGGCCTCGTCGCTGTCGGACGGGTCGAAAAGTTCCGCTTGCACAAAGCCCTCTTCGTCGATGGTGCTTTGCTGCGTGATGGAGACTTCCTTATTGTATCTAGGGTTGATATCGGCATAAACCTTACGGCAGTCGGAGGATAGGTAATGCGAGCTAAAATCAAAGAAACTGTTGTTGAATTCCACGATGTTTTTGAACGATCGGTAGTTCCGCTTCAACTCGTTGAAATCGAAATGGTTGATGAGGCTTCGCTCAAAATCGTCAAACGCTGGACTGTCGTTGGGTTTGCTGAAAATCTCAGGAAGGCTGATGATTTGGCCAACCTCGCCATTACGCCAACGGTAGATGGACTGCTTTCCGTCGCCCACCACCATGCTCATGTTGCTGGCGAGGCTGTTGTCGAGTAGGGGGATCAGGTTTTGCCATTGCAGCACCGAAGTGTCCTGGAACTCGTCGATGAAAAGGTACTTGAAGTGTTCGCCGAGGCGCTCATATACAAAGGGTACCGTAAAATCGCCCATGAGTTCATTGATGCGCTTGTTGAACTCGGAGATATGGACGATTTGCTCTTCGCCGATATAGGCTTCCAACTCCGCTTTGATCTTGGATCGCAGCACGTAAAGGCTGAGCAGGCTGAGTTGGCTCTTAAAGAATTGGTAATTCCCAATCTGCTGTTGGTAGCGCTTCAGGAAACGGACGAACACCTGCTGGAAATCCGCGTCTATGCTGTCAAATCCCGATCCGGAGTTTTTGGGCAAGGCTTTCGAATACCAGTTGAAAGTCCCGTCGATGAGTTGCAGTTGACGCTCGCCAAGTGTGGGCAACTTGTTCTCCTTGAGGTTTTTCAGGAAGCTTAGGCAAGGCCCTTTGGCCTTGAAGTTGAAGTCGTCTTCAGTGAGGTTGTTGGCTTTGATGAAACCTTCAAAATCGCGCACAAATTGCTTGCATTCAGCTTCAAAGGGGTAGATTCCCTTACTGATGAATTCAAGGGTCTCCTGATATTGTTCCTCGGTCTCGAAATGGTTTTCCTCGTTTTTTTGAAACGCCTCTTCCGAGAAGAGCTTTTTGACGAAATCGTGGATGTTGTTGGCGATTTTCGGGCTTTTCTCGCTATCGAACTTCATCTCGCTGAAGTCCTCCAGAATCTTGGTCAGGAAGGGATTCGCAGAGCCGATTTGCTCGCCGATGCGCTCGGTGATGGCATCAGCGACTTCGTCCTCATCGATGCTCACGTTGAATTGTGTGGGCAGGTTCAGGTCTTTGGCAAAAGAGCGCGAGAGCCGTTGCACGAAGGCATCGATGGTGCTGACACAGAAGCTGCTGTAGTCGTGGATGATCTTTTGAAACAGCGTCTCCGCATGGGATTTCAGCGATTTCCGGTCAATGCCGAGTTCCTTGATCAAGTCGGCTTCCATGCCTTGGGCTTCCTGGCTTGGGTCGCTGTGGATGATGTCGTTGATCTGTTGCAGGATCTTGGCTTTCATCTCGTTGGCGGCCATGTTGGTGAAGGTGATGGCAAGAATCTGACGGAAGTTTTCCGTTGCAGCCTCACTCCCTAAGCACAAGCCTAAATACTCCTTGACGATCGTGTAGGTCTTACCCGATCCTGCGGAGGCCTGATATACCCTGAAAGCGTTACTTGGAAGGCTCATTGTTCGTTGGCTTTTGGCTGTTGCCCGTGTTGATTAAAGGCCGTGGACGATCAATCATGGGACCGCTGGGAAGGTCCATCCTGTTGGTCCTTCGCCTGAACAGATCCCTGAAGGTGTCAAAGGTGCGGCTATAGGAAAGACCGATTCCCTGGGTGTAGGGCACCGTCTTGTAATAGTTGTATTGATAATAGTTGGAGTTATAGTTAGACCTGTTGAATACTTGTGCGCTAAACCGTCCATCCTTGGTGATCTTGTAGTCCACATTGACATCGCCAATGAAGTTGGTGGAACTCGAGGAATAGGTGCTGTTCGGGATGACCACTCCGAAGTTGGTCTCGATGCTGAGTCTGTTGTCAAACAACTGTTTCTTGAGATCCACGGTCATTTCTTCGCTGCTCTGGCCCATGCCTGACTTATAGTTGATGTTGATGTCGATGTCATTGGTCAGTTGTGAAATCAAATCGTTGATCTGACCTGTGATGATACCCGTGCCGCTGAGGGTATTGCCGTAACTGAAGGAATTGAACACCAATAGCGAAACTACTTGCAAGAGGAGTTCCGACTGGTTGGTGGTATCAATGACATAAAACACGGATTGCTGAAGGTTCTCAGAGGCGTTGGGCAGCCGTAATCCAAAGCTGATGTCGGGGTTCATGAGTTTGTTTTTCAGGTGGACCAAACACTCGACTTTGATATTGCTTGAGCCTACTGCAGTGGAATCGATCAAGCCAAGGGAAGAGACGGAGGCCTTGGTCTGGTAAACACCCGTCACGTTGATGTCACCGTTCACGGGGTCACCGGTCCATTTGATGCTGCTGCCCGACTCCAAAGAGAAGGTTCTCCTGATGATATCTTGAAAACTCAAGGAAAGACTACCTGAGTTGATGACGTAATCGCCGACGAGTGACATCGAATTGTTGGAGGTGGCCAGGTCGAACTTGATGTTGCCGTCGCCATTGGCTTCCATGCTGCCCAGTCCGTTGGGGAGTCCAATCTTGACTTGCGATTCTTTGTTGACGGTAATGTCCAGTCCAAGATTGATGTTGCTTTTTGATTTCTTGACAGGGACTTCAACAACAGACTCTTCCTCTTCATCTGTAGGTTCCTCATGGTTCACGAAGGTGATGAACTCATGCTTCTTGACCTTGGAGGAGCCACCGAGTGGAAGGGTGAAGGTAGTGCCTTTCTGGGTGATTGCTTTGATTTTGAGGCTCAGATTGTCGACTGGACCTTGAGCGGTAACAATGCCGTTGGCAATGGCCGTGCCGTAATAGGACTCGCTTTCGAGTGACGTGGTGGCCATGGCAAGGAAATTCTTCGGGTACATCTTGATGTCAAGGTACATGTCCTTTAAATGGTCATGTTTGATGCTTCCCACGACCATGGCGGTATTGCCCAAGGTGTCCCTGAGGGTCAGGTCGTTTAATGTGATGAGGTCTTCGGTCAGCCTGATGGTGGGGCTGAACGTGTAGAAGGTGTTCAATAGGTTGATTTTGCCTCCACCCTCCGTGATTTTCAAAGTGCCTTGCAGGTCGGGCTTTTGCAATGAGCCTTTAATGTCCACATTGCCTTGACACAATCCTTGGAAACGCTGCATGAAGCCAGAGAGGAAGGGCGATAGGAAGGCTAAGTTCAGATCATCGAGCCCAAGTTTGAAGTCTAGATTGTCATTTTCCCTTCTGATGTAGTAGGCTCCGTTGAGCATGAGGACTTTCTTCTCTTGGTTGAGCAGTTCCACGTCAAGGTCGATGGATTTGTTCTCTTGGTTCCATTGGCTAAAGATCATGGCGTCTCCAACCTTTTGCCCGTTCAATCCCAAATGGTCGATATTCAAGTCGGCTAAAAGGGTTAGGTTCTCCCTGATGTCGCTTACGAAGGCACTGCCGGTGATGATGCCGTCCAAATCGAGCCCCATCCCCTGATAGATGAAATCGAGGGTGGACAAGTCGAATTTGTGAAGGGAAACGGCCAAAGTGTCGTTTTGGGTAAATGGGACCATACCGTCGATGGTCAGACTTTGGTTGGAGTTGTACAACTCAAGGTTCGAAATCTGTATGTTGCCCTCGTCAAACACCACGGAATTGACGGGGTTGATTTTCCAAATGGAGTCGTTGATGAGGATGTCGGCGTAGTTGATGTTGAAACGACCTCCGGTAGAGGAAGGGATGAACGACGTATTGATGGTTGCCAGGTTGTGGTCGTCCAAGGTCTCATCATCCCATCCGATTTGGGTTCTGATGGTGTCGTCCTGAAGCAATCCGACGATACTGAATCCGTCAAGGCCGAGGATGGATGGATCGGTCTCGGTGGAGTCGCGCAGGATGATGTGGTCTATGGTCAGTCGGGTAGTGGATCGCCTTTGCGAGCTATAGCTCCTGCAATTGATGTCTTTGATTTTGATATTGTTGACGTTGACGTAATTCGACCGTAACGAGAGGTTCAGCGACTGAGATTTCGTGGTGAAAGTGGCATTCAAGGTGGTGTTGTTGGCGATGTTGACGCTTGGCATCAGGAGCTTGGTGAGGGGCTTCGGGTTTTTAAGGTTCATGCTGACGATGAAGTCCTGTTCGGAGGATTTCCCGCTTTTCTCAAATGCTTCGATGCCTTCGGTCCATTGAGGGACGGTGACGTAGGAGTATACATATTGTTTGAAGGCCGTGCCGATGGATGAGAAATTCATCTTTCCGGCCATCTCGAAATCAAAGAAGTCGCAGTTGAGGTCGATGCGCTTTTGGAGCAGGTTGTCATTGACAATATTGGCATCGAATTGTTTCATCACATGACGGCCACTGCTATTGGTAAAGTCAACATTCCTGATGGCAAGCGCTCCTTCAATCTGGTCGAAATTGTTTATGTTGTCCATATTGGCCGTGATGGAGGCCGAGAGCATGGCGGTTGGGTCATCCTTGATGATGTTGAGTTGATGCAGGTCGGCCGAGGCAATCTCCATGGTGAAGTTGCCTCCCAAGGCTTTGGGGTCGCTGAAGTCGAAGCGCCCCTTGAAGTCGAGGTCAAGCTCGTCGTCGGCAATGACGATGTTGCCATTGAAGCAGTTGTTTCGGAGGTTGCCATCCAGCGCAATGTCGTTGATGTAGTTGCCAAGAAGCATGACATCGGAGAGGCCTCCTTGAATATCAAGGTCCAGGCCACTGTGTTTTCCGTGTCGGGCAGTGACATTGGCCGAAAGGTTAAGGGTGCCGATGGTTTTGGGGGCTTTGGCCAACGCACCCACGTTGAGATGTTCGGCAGCGATGTCGCCTTCGAAAACGTTAAGTTGTGTGCCTTTCATGCTTTTGTTGAGCGCAGCGCTAACGTTACCGATCTCTGAAGTGACGTTAAGTTCGGTCTTGAACTTCTCCATGGAGCCCGTGAAGAATCCTTTGACGGTGCCTTGCCCTAACGGCTCCAAGGCAGAAGGCATCGGGATGACGCCTAATGCAGTGGGGATATGGAAGTTGGCCAGGTCATCGTAAGAAAAATTCAACTTTTTGATGTTCAGTTGATGCTTGCCGGTTTCGAAATCCAACGGATGCATGGCGAGGCTGCCCACGAAATTGGTATGATCGCCGAAGGCAAATTTCAGATTGTCAATCCTGAAGCTTCTCACGGGACCCTTCATCCAGCCTTGAAATTGCACGGGATCCGTCATTTTGTAAAGGATGTTGGCGAAGGGGCCGAGGTCGCTGACTTGGATGGTCGATGGAAGGATGACGGCGTCGAAAGTCACTGAATCCACAAAACTCTGGAATGCGGATAAGCTGGGATAGAGCATGTGCAGGTCAAGATGCAGGTCGCTATTAGGGGTGCCGATTTTCAAGCCGTCAAGTAGCAGGCCTTTTGAGTAGAAGATCACTTGCGATTTAAAGTCGTTGATTTGGAAACCGCTTGTGTCCACTGCCGCAAGATAGTTGACGGTTGAGGTAATGGAGTCGCCTATGATCACCAAGTCTTGGGCGTCGAGGTTGATGTCACGCAAGACCAAGTGCGAGTAGTCCATCAGGTGGTTTTCGGTCTTTTCAGGCTTGTCCCTGTTTTGGTTCCAAAGCTGAAAATCAAGGGAATTCAGCAGAATTTGGTCCACAGTGATGGGGGTGGTCTTGTCGCTTTTTTCTTTTTCCTTGTTAGACGAGAAGGCGTCAATAAGAAACTGGAAGTTCATGTGGTCCTCGCCTTCGTAGGTGATCAGGTTGGCGTGGGCATCCGTCAACTCCACACGTCCCACATGGATGTCGCCTTGGATAATGTCTTCCATAATAGGGCGCACCCTAAGCTTCTCGACACTAAGTAAATCGTTGTTTCTTAAGTCTTTAACTAAAAAATGGTCAATGTGAATGGTGAAGTTGGGTGAAATGTACAGCCGTCCGATTCTAATGTCCGCTTCAGTAACCTGAGAAATGTATCCGCCGGCAATTCTGATGGCAAACTTCTGGATGATAGGGTCTTGGACGGCAACAAAAATGCTTGTGATGACAGATAAAACCACCATTATCAACACAAGGATACTATGGATAATCTTTTTTTTAATAATTTTGAGCCTCCAAACTTCAGTTCATGAACGAATACATTTTAGGCATCGAGTCCTCTTGCGACGACACCTCAGCCGCTGTGCTTCAAGGCACGTGCGTGCTTTCCAACGTCATTGCCAGCCAAAAGGTCCACGAGAAATACGGTGGCGTTGTCCCCGAACTTGCTTCCCGTGCTCACCAGCAAAATATCATCCCCGTCATCGACACGGCCTTAAAAGATGCAAATATAGATAAAAAACAATTATCCGCAATCGCTTTTACACGTGGACCTGGACTTTTAGGCTCCCTTTTGGTCGGAACTTCATTTGCAAAGGCATTCGCCCAGACTCTGAACATTCCCATGGTGGAGATCGACCACATGAATGCGCATATCTTGGTGCATTTCGCCACCGATCCCACCCATACGGAAGTGCCTGATTTTCCTTTCCTTTGTCTGACGGTGTCCGGTGGACATACGCAGATTGTGGTGGTGAAGGACTATTTCGACATGGAGGTCATCGGTAAGACCATCGATGATGCAGCAGGGGAGGCTTTCGACAAAACGGCCAAGATTCTCGGCTTGCCTTATCCGGGTGGTCCTGTCATCGACAAGCTTGCCAAGATCGGCGATCCCAATGCGTTTAGCTTCGCCAAGCCTAACATCCCGGGTTTGGACTATAGTTTCAGCGGATTGAAAACCAGTATATTATATACCGTTCGTGACAACCTTAAACTGAATCCCAATTTCATTGAAGAGAACAAAGAGAACCTATGCGCTTCAGTGCAGAAGACAATCATCGACATTTTGATGAACAAGTTGGTGAAAGCCAGCAAGCAGACGGGAATCAAGACGGTGGCCATTGCCGGTGGCGTGAGTGCCAATAGCGGTTTGCACGATGCCATGTTGGCTTTGGGTGAAAAATACCATTGGAAGGTGTTCATCCCGCGTCTCAGCTATAGCACCGACAATGCCGCCATGGTTGCGGTGGCGGGCTATTTCAAGTTCTTGAGAGGTGAGTTTGCTTCGCAGGACCTGACTCCTTATGCGCGTCAAAGCCTTAGGGAGGGTTAGTCAATTCCCCTTAGGTCTTTGTATAGCTGGACGGCATAGAGGTCGGTCATGTTGGAAATGAAATCCAATACAGACTGCACCTTATAGTACATGCCTTCATGTAAGGGCGTGAATTGCTCTGGCATCAGGCTCAACAGCTTTTTGTTGTAGGCTTTTTCGGGTTCCAATACGGCACCAATAAACTCTTCGAGCAATGTCCCGATGACATTGAATCCCGTCAACTCGATCTTCACGACCGAAGGATGGCGGTAGATGTCCTTTACGGATTGCTTGCGGCATTGTTTCAGGGCATTCTCCTCGTGTTCAGGAAGATAAGAGATCAAGCTGTCTTTGAAGCACCCTTCCATGATCTCGTCGTAATGGGCCACAAAGATGTCGCTGGCGTGGTTGACCAGTTTGTTGATCAGGGTGGCTCTCAAAAAGGCCATGCGCTCATTTTGGTCGGTAACTTCTTGATACACTTCTTCTTTATGCTTGAAGAAGGCGGCGTCCTTTTTGGGGTCGAAAAAGGAGAGAAAAGCCTGTTCGGCAGTTTCGGTATTGATGATGCCGCGTTTGTGGGCGTCTTCCATGTCGAGAATGAGGTAGCAGATGTCGTCAGAGGCCTCCATCATGTACGACAAGGGATGCCGTGCGTACACCCTGTGCTCGTCATCAATCTTGGGAATGCCACATTCTTGCATGACTTCCTCGAACACTTCAAGGTCGGAATAAAACACGTTGTATTTCTTGCGGTTCCCCTTGTTGTGCGAAGGGTAGGGGTATTTGATCAAGGATGCCAATGTGGCGGCAGTCAGCGACATTCCGCCTGGACGACGGCCGTTGAACTGGCAGGTGAGCAGGTGGAAAGCGTTGGCGTTGCCTTCAAACGAGATCAGGTCGCTCCACTGCTCGGGAAGCATGGCGCTTTGGAGTTCCTTGCCTTTGCCGTCCTTGAAAAAACTGCCGATCGTGTCTTCGCCGGAATGGCCAAAGGGAGGATTGCCGAGATCGTGAGCCAAGCACACGGTGGAGACAATGGTCTCAATGTCGGATTGATGTTCCTTCAGTTCAGGGTGCTTGTCCATGAGCTTCTGCACGGTACGGCAGGCGATGGATCGGCCTACACTGGCCACTTCCAAGCTGTGTGTCAGTCGGTTGTGAACCATCTGGCTTCCAGGCAAGGGAAATACTTGAGTCTTGTTTTGCAGCCTGCGGAAGGCACTGGAGAAGATGATGCGGTCATAGTCGCGCTGAAAGGAGCTGCGGATGTCTGCACTCTTGTGTGGCGATGCGTAACGGTGCGTTGATAGGAGGTCGTTCCAGTTCATGGTCAGTCTTGTATTATTGCTGCAAAAGTAATAATTTTGCGGCATAATAGTTCGAAAATGAAACGAATCGGTTTTCTGATCTTGTTTTTGGCTTTTGCCTATACGTTGAGAGCCCAATCGCCTCAGCCTTATCTCGTGATGGACTTTGCGGAGAAAGACCTTCAGGCGATGCTTGACCTGTGCCATCAAGGAGGATTCGATTGTCTTGTGGTGAAGACCCCGTTTTCCACCTACGGACATTATGAATGGAACGAGACTTTCGCTCCTGACGGCGACCTGTCGGTCAGGCGGATGGTACAAGCTGCCAAAGCCCGGGAAGTGACGCTGGGGCTTTTGGTTCAGGAAGACGCCATCAGCCTCAATGATGCTTACTTTGCGCCGAAGTATTTCAATCAATACCAGCACTCCGAACCGCTGACGCTGTTTGATGAGATGAGTGTGGATGACTTGGATATCGCCATATATTGTAACGAAGCGTTAAAAAGCCTCACAACACTGAACTTGTTGCAGATCGACGATGAAATGATCTCCATTGGGACCATGGAGATTGCCGGTGATTTGGTGTTGTTGCATCGTTGTACACGTGGGCTTTATGGCACCCAAAGGACGCATCATGGCGTTCATGCCAAGGTATATCGCATCTGGGACAGCCCTGAACGTTTTGTGATTCCAGATGGGGAATTGCGTGAAGCTGTACATCGGCAATTGACAGAACGTTTGGAGGCTGGCGGCGTCTCAATGGTGCTGTACAAAGGCAATCCAGGTCAGGAGGTGCTCGACAAGTCGATCCGTGTCCGACAAGTGGAGCGCTGGACCGAAGAGGACGTTACCAACAGTACATTGGGTTGGTTTATGATCCATGCTTCCGACAAGAAAAGGCCAGCCACTTCAACTGACGATTTGGAATGGATGCTTTCCAAGGCGGCCGCATACCATGCCTCATACGGCCTGATGCTTGATTCCAAGGCTATGAAAAGTCTAGGCTCGCTGCCTGACATGCTTGCGTTGACGCGTCAATGGAATCAATTGACCCATTATAATGCGTTCTCGGCCTCACAGAAAGAAGTGATGAAAGATCCCTATCTGGACTGGCATCTTGAGTCACAAGGCGACAGCCTTTTCCTGCTTTATCCCTTGAGGTTCTCCCGCCGCTATCAGTGTACTTTCCAAAAGACTGACACAGGATTGCTACAAACTGAACCTTGGGTGTGGAAAGTGGAAGAGGATAAGCATTATGGATTGCGTCTACACGTTGATGGCGAGGTGGATGTGGTCAATCCGATGATTAACACGACCAAGGGGTTGGTGATGTTTCCCTGTACCTTGAAACCGGGCCAGCAGTTGGTTTATAATCTTGGAGAGGATGCCTATGTGATGGATGCCAACTACAATACCATAACGACTGTTGCCGTGGAAGGCCTTCCTGAATTGGCTCAAGGGGACAACGAGGTCGTCTTTTTCTGTGAAGTGGATCCCTCGTCAGAACAACCTCCTGTAGTCAGGCTTCGTTATGTCACTTTTGAGCAGCCTTTTGCCATCCATCCTTACAAATGATGAGGACTTCAAGGATATTACCTATTAATGATGATGAGAAGCAATGAGTAAACAAGGTATTTTTGCAGTCATAAAATAGGATCTGTACATGATAACACTTGATAAACTTCAATTAGGCCAGTCAGCTGTCATCAAGGCTGTGAATGGCGAAGGCTCGCGCCGCCAGCATTTTCTGGACATGGGCGTGATTCCCGATGCCGTGATTAAACTGGTGAAATATGCGCCTTTGGGCGATCCCATGGAAGTCATGATTCATGGCTATTCCCTGACCTTGCGCAAGGCCGATGCCACCTTGATCGAAGTGGAACCGGGGAATGAGACGGAACCTGAAAACACCATCGATCCCGATAGGCTTTACATCAGCGCGCTTCACGACCATAACGCCCACCCGGGTTTGGGTGAGGAAGGCATCTACCATGACAAGACGCATGAAAGCCCATTGCCGAAAGGCACCAAACTGACCTTTGCCCTCGCCGGACAGCAAAACTGCGGCAAGACCACCTTGTTCAACCAACTGACGGGTGCCAACCAGCATGTAGGCAACTTCCCGGGGGTCACTGTAGATCGTAAGGATGGCGTCATCAAAGGCCATCCCGAGACTTCCGTCACGGACCTGCCGGGCATCTATTCGCTGTCGCCTTATACCGCTGAGGAAATCGTTTCCCGTCAGTTCATTCTGGAAGAGAAACCCAAGGCGATCATCAATATCGTGGATGCCAATAATATTGAACGCAACCTTTACCTGACCATGCAACTGATGGAGCTTGGTGTTCCTATGGTGTTGGCACTCAATATGATGGATGAGATTCGCAACAATGGCGGTACAATTTTGGTGAACGAAATGGAGCGTATCTTGGGCCTTCCTGTGGTGGCCATCTCGGCCTCCAAGAACGAAGGTATCTCTGAGTTGGTCGATCACGCCTTGCATATTGCCCAATATCAAGAGGCGCCTGTACGTCAGGATTTCTGCGACAAGGACGATCATGGCGGAGCGGTGCATCGTTGTTTGCATAGTATCATGCATCTCATTGAGGATCATGCCCAACGTGCCAATATCCCCGTTCGTTTTGCGGCATCAAAACTCATCGAAGGTGATCAGGTCGTGATGGAGTCCTTGAAGCTCTCCCAAAATGAGAAGGAGACTTTGGAACACCTGATTGTTCAGATGGAAGAGGAGCGTGGCTTGGATCGGGCTGCTGCCATGGCCGAGATGCGTTTCGCCTTTATCAAACGTTTGTGCGACAAGACGGTGGTGAAGCCCAAGGAAAGTAAGGAATACCAACGCAGCCGCCGCATGGACAGGATCCTTACCGGCAAATGGACCGCCATCCCGATTTTTGTGTTGGTGATGGTTTCCGTGATTTATCTTTCCATCGACCTGCTAGGCGCACCCTTGCAGGATTGGCTCGACCAGGGGATTACTTGGCTTTCAGGCGTTTGTGGCGATGCCTTGGCTCGTTGGGATGTCAATCCTGCCGTGCAATCGTTGGTGGTTGACGGCATTTTTGGCGGTGTGGGCAGTGTGATCAGTTTCGTTCCGATCATCATCCTGCTGTTTTTCTTCTTGAGTTTACTGGAAGATAGCGGCTATATGGCTCGTGTGGCCTTTGTCAGCGACAGCTTTTTACGTAAGCTTGGCCTGACCGGACACAGCATTGTGCCGATGCTCATTGGCTTTGGATGTACCGTGCCTGCGGTGATGGCTTCACGTACCTTACACTCCACCCACGACCGTTGGCGTACCATCCTGCTGACTCCGTTTATGAGCTGTTCAGCCAAGATCCCGATTTACGGTTTCTTTACCAGCATGTTCTTCCCCGGACATGGCGGCTTGGTGCTGATTTGCCTGTATTTACTGGGAATCGTCATCGGAATTGTCACGGCTTTGGTGACGAAATGGCTTGGAAAACACCGCGACGTGGCGCCTTTTGTGATGGAACTACCCAATTACCGGATGCCGAGTGCCAAAAATGTGGCGCATCTGCTTTGGGACAAGACCAAGGACTTCGTGCAACGCGCTTTCACAGTGATCTTTTTGGCAACCTTGGTGATCTGGTTCCTGCAGACGTTTGACTTCCATTTCCAGATGGTAGAGAACGGTGAAGGCAGCATGTTAGCCACGGTGGCGGGCTGGATTGCCCCTGTGTTCCGTCCGATAGGGCTTGGTAACTGGCAGGTGGTCACCGCTTTGATTAGTGGATTCATGGCCAAGGAGAGCGTTATTGCCACGCTTGAAGTGCTGAACGCCATGCCGTTGTTTACTTTGGCTTCGAGCGTCTCGATGTTGGCCTTCTGCTTGCTCTATACACCCTGCGTGGCTGCTGTTGCCGCCATCCGTCGTGAGCTTGGCACCAAATGGATGCTTTTCATCATCGTTTTCCAATGCGTGATTGCCTGGGTTGTGGCTTGGGTCGCCTATCTCATCGCTAATGCCATTATCGGATGAATTGGGCTACCGTCATAGTGCTGTTAGTAGTGTTGGCTTTGGTAGCGCTGGCTATAAACGGCCTGCGCAAGGGCAACCGTTCTTGTAGTGATGTAAAGCAAAAAAATACAGGAGGCGTTTGTGCCTCCTGTAATGCCAATTGCCCTTTCCGAAAGAAATGACTATTTTACCCCCGGGAATGAAGTCACGAACTTCACCTTGATGTCAGGAAAAGAGGTGACAAACTGGATTTTGACATCGGGGAAGGACTCCACGTATTTCCATTCACCGCAGTCGTCCGGGAAACTCTCCACGATTTTCACTTCGATGTCAGGGAACGACTCCACGACCTGTACCTTGATGTCGGGGAAGCTTTCCACGACTTTTACTTTGCCGTAAAGGTTGAAGGTCTTGCCGTCCTTGTTGGTGTAGGTACAATCCTTTTTGTCGATGCCCACAGGCTTTTTGTCCTTGTCCTGTGCAAAGGCACCGCTGCCGATGATCAGCAAGAGGAGGAGGGGGAGCAGCTTTTTCATTTTTTGGGGAATTTAGAAGTCGGAAGACAGAATGTGTCAATCTTCCGTCTTCTGACTTCTGTCTTCTTATTTCGGAGCGTTCTTGAGGATGTCGCAGAGGAAGTCCCAGAACATCTGAGCGGTCTTGATTTCGAGGCGTTCGTCAGGACTGTGCACGCCGCGGAGGGTAGGACCGAAGCTGATCATATCCATGCCTTTGATCTTGTCGCCGATAAGGCCACATTCCAATCCAGCGTGGATGGCGCGGACTTTCGGGTCTTTGCCGAAGCGTTTCTTATATAACTTCACGGCGATGTCGCAAATCTTCGACTTGGGGTTCGGAGTCCAGCCAGGATAGCCGTCCGTGTGTTCCACATCGGCGCCGGCGAGGTTGAAGACGGTCTCCACCATGTTGGCAACGCTCTCCTTGGCGGAGTCTATGGAGCTGCGTTGTGAGGTCTGGATGAAGAAGTAACCTTCTTTCTTCTTGCAAGAAGCCAAGTTGGTTGAAGTCTCCACAAAGTTCGGGATGGTTTGTGACCATTCGATGACGCCGTGAGGGCAAGCGTAGAGGGCGTTGAGCAATTCGAATTGTGAAATCTCGTCGATAACGACGTCGGGTTGGATCTCAGCCTTTTCGACCACCACAGTGATGCCTGGGTCAGCCACCTGATATTCTTTCTTGAAGTTGGCTTCCATTTCCTTGCAGAAGTTTTCGAAACCTTCGCAGCAATCGTTGGGGATATAAGCCACAGCAGTAGCTTCACGGGCGATGGCGTTGCGTAGGTTGCCGCCTTGGAAGTCATAGAGGGCGAGGTCGTAACGGCCAGTGGCTTCCCAGAGGATGCGGGTCAGCAGCTTGTTGGCGTTAGCCAGGTTCTTGTTGATGTCGTCGCCTGAGTGACCGCCTTTGAGACCTTTCACGGTGACGCGATAAGCTGTGGCGTCTTCTGGAGCGGGTTCCAGTTCATACCACATCTTCACGATAGTGTCCATACCGCCGGCGCAGCCGATGAAGATTTCGCCTTCGTCCTCTGAGTCGAGGTTGAGCAGGATGCGTGATTTCATGTGCTTCGGGTCGAGGGCCGTGGCGCCAGTGAGACCGGTCTCTTCGTCAACGGTGAAGATGCACTCCAGCGGACCGTGTTTCACCTTCGGGTCGGCGATGATGGCCAAAGCGGCAGCAACGCCGATGCCGTCGTCAGCACCGAGAGTGGTGCCGTTGGCATGCAGCCATTCGCCTTTGATAACAGCCTCGATGGGGTCTTTCTCAAAGTCATGGACCTTGTCGCCGTTCTTCTCGCACACCATGTCCATATGGGCCTGGAGGGCGATCATCTTGCGGTCTTCCATGCCTTTGGTAGCCGGCACGGTCATGATGATGTTACCGCATTTTTCTTTCACATATTTTACTTTGTGGTCTTTAGCCCATTTTTCAAGGTATTCGACCATTTTTGCTTCTTTTTTTGAAGGACGCGGCACGCCGAGGATGCCTTGGAATTCCTTCCACATGCCCGCAGGGGCGAGTTTTAAAATGCTTTCGTTCATTTGTATATTGATTTAGTTGTTAATGTTCTGTTAGTTAGAGCTTCGCGATATAACCTCTGAGGCGCTGCATATCTCCTGCGGAGATACGCTATGCGCCCAGAGGTTATATCGCTTCGCATCCTCGCAATTGCGCTATGGTTTCTAATGGATTCTCTGATTTGAATACTGCATTGCCCGCCACCAAAATGTCGGCCCCAGCCTCATAAAGTGCGGCGGCGTTCTGAAGGTTCACTCCGCCATCGACTTCGATCATCGTGGAAAGCCCTTGCTCGTCAATCATGGCTTTTAACTTGCGAATTTTCTCGAAAGTGCGTTCGATGAACTGCTGTCCACCGAAGCCTGGGTTGACACTCATGAGCAGCACCAAGTCAAGATCGCCTAGGATGTCCTCTAAAACGGAGACGGGGGTGTGGGGATTCAACACTACGCCTGCCTTCACGCCTAAGGCTTTCAGCTGTTGCACAGCACGATGGATGTGGGTGCTAGCCTCGTAATGGAAGGTGACGATGTCTGCACCGGCCTTGACGAAAGGTTCAAAATATTTCTCAGGCTCTACGATCATCAGGTGCACATCAAGAGGCTTCTCGGCCAGTTGGCTGATCGCTTTGATCACAGGGATGCCGAACGAGATGTTGGGCACGAAGCGGCCGTCCATCACATCGCAATGAAACCAGTCGGCCTCGCTGCGGTTGACCATCTCGATATCCTTTCCTAGATTAAGGAAATCTGCCGAAAGCAGGGAAGGGGCGAGCATTTTCATAGTTTGCAATTGTTTGTTTTGCAAATATAATCATTCTTGATTTAAGGTGTGATAATTATTTGAATTATTTGTGACTCAGTTCTCAGAAAATTGCTAACTGAAAACTTTTCTTATCTTTGTAGTTCATTTAATATGAATCAAAATGAGAAAGACATTACTATTTACACTGTTGCTTATGGCCTTGTCGGCCCAAGCGCAAGAGACATTGACGGTGAAGTTCACTGGGGCGACAGCGGCAGGGGGGTACAGCCCGTTTACCTCAGTGATGGTTACAGATCTTACCCAGGGCTGGATGACCACCCTGACTTATCCTGATACTGTGTTGGTGCTCACCCCGTCTCAAGTGGGCGTGGGTGAATGGCAGGGAAAGGATTGCCGTTTGGGGGCAGCTTTCCCGAATCCTTTTGTTGGGAAGACCTGTGTGCCCCTGGAACTTTCGGAGGCTTCGGAGGTGACCCTGCAAGTGATTCGAGTAGATGGTAAGGTGGTCGTTACTCGAGACATGCGTCTTGCTCGAGGTGTCCACAATGTGACGGTTGGTCTGTCCACCCCGGGCATGGCGTTTTTGCGTGTCGCAACGCCTCATGGTAGTTCGGTGGCTCGACTGGTGTGCACGGGCCATGGCGGTGCCGATGAAGTGAGTGTGGTTTCCAAAGACGTTGCCTTTGGACGCGGCGGGAATCCTGGCGTGTTTGAATTGGGCGACCTTATGCGCTACGAGGCATTTCTGACGGCCAATGGAACAACCTCCCATAGTACGGTGGTGGAACAAGCCCAATTCAATAATGAAACGGTTACCCTTGTCTTTCCAGTAGAGGCTCCCGAGGGTGCCATCGACGGTCTGTTCACCATCAACGAAGAGGGTGCGAAGGTGTATTTCTCCAAGGGAAACCTTCAGTACGATAAGAACTCGGGCACATGGTCGTTTATGGAACATCAATACGATATGGTGGAGACCCTGGGCCAAAATGTGGGAGAAGGCTATGCCAACCAAAACATTGTCAGTTTATTCGGCTGGAGCACAAGCGGCTACGATCTTGGTTCCCCATGCTATCAACCCTGGAGTACCAGTACTTATTATTACGATTACCAAGCTTACTGCAATTTTCATTTTAATCTATATGATCAAACTGGCCAGGCCGACTGGGGCTACAATGCCATTGCCAATGGCGGCAACACGGAGAATCTATGGCGCACCTTGACTACGGAAGAATGGGCCTATATCTTTGAATCGCGAGCCACATCTTCGGGCATCCGATTTGCCAAGGCTCGAGTGGGTGACGTGAACGGCGTGATTATACTGCCCGACAATTGGAGTGGCAGTTACTTCAACTTGAATTTCCCCAATACAACGAATGTGTATTACGAAAACAATCCAATTTCCATGGAACAGTGGGAAATGATTGAGCAGTATGGCGTGGTCTTCTTGCCAACTGCCGGCTACCGTTTGGGTACGGAGGTGTACAACACGGAAAGCAGTGGCCATTATTGGTCGTCATCGAAATACAATGAAGACCGTGCCAACTGCGTGTCCGTTTTCGATTCCGGATTGTATCCTCAGGCCGTCGATTTCATCCATAACGGATTCTCGGTACGTTTGGTGCGTATGGCTCAGTAATACAAACAATTAAAAAAGCCCCCCGTCTCCGGAGGGCTTTTTTAATCAAAGATCTCAACCGAGATAACTCTTAAGGATCTTGCTTCTGCTCGTGTGTTTCAACCTACGAATAGCCTTTTCCTTAATCTGACGCACACGTTCACGCGTCAAGTCAAACTTCTCGCCAATCTCTTCCAAAGTCATCGGGTGGCTGCCGTTGAGCCCGAAATAAAGTCGGACGACATCGGCCTCACGCGGTGTCAACGTGGAGATGGCTCGGTCAATTTCTTTTCGTAACGACTCGTACAGAAGTTCCGTTTCCGGTGTAGGTGCCTCTTCGCTCTTCAAGACGTCGTACATGGTGTTGTCTTCGTCCTGAATCAGCGGGGCGTCCATCGAGATGTGACGTCCGGCATTCTTCATCGACTCTTTCACCTCGGCTTCCGTGATTTCCAGCACCTCGGCAATCTCCTCTGCATTGGGTTCACGCTCAAACTCTTGCTCTAACTTAGCATAAGTTTTGTTGATTTTGTTGATGGAACCGATTTTGTTCAGAGGGAGTCGGACAATACGCGATTGTTCGGCCAAAGCCTGCAGGATGGACTGACGAATCCACCACACGGCGTAGGAGATGAATTTGAAACCTCTGGTTTCGTCGAAACGTTGTGCGGCTTTTATCAGCCCCAGGTTACCTTCGTTGATTAAGTCGGGAAGACTAAGGCCCTGGTTCTGATACTGTTTTGATACGGAGACGACGAAACGCAGGTTGGCTTTGGTAAGCTTCTCCAATGCTGCTTTGTCGCCTTGCTTGATACGTTGTGCCAATTCCACCTCTTCTTCGGCGGAAATCAGTTCAACCTTACCAATCTCTTGCAGGTACTTGTCGAGAGACGCGGTCTCACGGTTGGTAACCTGCTTCGTAATCTTTAACTGCCTCATTTATAACGTGTTGGTTAACCAATAATTTAGTTCTTATGGTTGTTGTGGTTGCCACCGTGACCATGACCGCCATTGCCGTGGCCATGATTGCCACCGCGGTTGCCACCTTCACGGTTGCCGCCTTCGCTTCTGTTCGGACGAGGGCCGTTGCCGCCTTTCTTCTCCACATAGCCTTCCGGCTTCGGCAGCAACTCTCTGCGTGACAGGCGGAGCTTACCGGTCTTGCTATCGATCTCGATCAACTTGACGTCGATTTCGTCGCCTTCCTTCAGGCCGGTTTCTTCCATGGTGTTGAAGCGTTCCCAAGCGATCTCGGAGATGTGCAGCAGACCGTCCTTGTTAGGCAGGATCTCGACGAAGGCGCCGAAAGCCATGATGGAAACGACCTTGCCGTGATACACTTCGCCGACCTCAGGCACAGCGACGATACCGCGAATCTTGGCCTTGCAGGCTTCGATGTCGGCCTTGTTCTGTGAAGCGATTTCCACGATGCCCTTTTCCTCGTCTTCGGTAATGGTGATGACGGTGTTGGTGGTCTTCTGGAGCTCTTGGATGACTTTTCCGCCAGGTCCAATGACAGCGCCGATGAAGTCCTTCGGGATGAAGATCTTCTCGATGCGAGGAACGATTTCCTTATAGTCGGCACGAGGCTCGCTGATGGTCTTGGCCATCTCGTCGAGGATGTGCAGACGGCCTTGGCGGGCCTGTTCGAGGGCTTCGGTGAGAACCTCGTAGCTGAGGCCATCAACCTTGATGTCCATCTGGCAGGCGGTAATGCCGTCGCGGGTACCGGTGACCTTGAAGTCCATGTCGCCGAGGTGGTCCTCGTCGCCAAGGATGTCAGTCAGGATGGCGTATTTGCCCGTCTCGCTGTCAGAGATCATGCCCATGGCAACGCCGGCAACGGGCTTGCGCATCGGCACGCCTGCATCCATCAGGGCCAAGCAGCCACCGCAAACGGAAGCCATGGAGGAGGAGCCGTTGGATTCAAGGATATCGCTCACGATACGGACGGTGTAAGGCATCGTCTCGTCGTGGGGAACCATCGATTTCAGAGCTCTTTCAGCCAAGTTGCCGTGACCGATTTCACGACGTGAGGTGCTGCGGGCAGCCTTGGCCTCGCCAGTGGCGAAACCTGGGAAGTTGTAGTGCAGGGTGAAGTTCTTGGTGCCTTCCACCACAGCGCCGTCGATGGTCTGCTCGTCGAGCTTGGTGCCGAGGGTGACGGTCACCAGCGCTTGGGTTTCACCACGGGTGAACACTGCTGAGCCGTGAGCTGAGGGCAGGATGTCAACTTCCGTCCAGATGGGACGCACCTGGTTGAGCTGACGGCCGTCGAGACGGACGCGCTTGTCGAGCACGGCGTTACGTACGGCTGAGCGTTGTACGTCATGGAAATAACGAGCGGCCAGAGGCTTCACAGTCTCGAGCTCTTCTTCGGTATATTTTTCAAGATACTTATCGAGGATGCCTTTGAACGTGTCTTCACGGAGGTGCTTGTCGGCACAGCCTGACAGGGCGAAGTCGTAGCAAGCTTGGTAGCAGTTTTCCTGCACTTCGGCACGGATGGCTTCGTCGTTCACCTCATGGCAATATTCACGTTTGGCCTTGTTGACCTTCTCCATCAGCTCGATCTGTGCCTGGCACTGGATCTTGATGGCTTCGTGGGCGGCTTTCAGGGCGCCGAGCATCTCTTCTTCGGAGACCTCTTTGCACTCGCCTTCCACCATGCAGATGTCCTTCATGGAGG
>CAMYVD010000010.1 GCA_947302205.1 uncultured Bacteroidales bacterium | reverse complement strand
CAGTGCCGATGATACTGCGGTAAGACGTGGGAAAGTAGGTCGCCGCCCACCCATAACGAAAAAGCCTGAGAGTGTTTCAGGCTTTTTCTGTTTTAGATAAGAGATAAAAGATAAGAGTTAATAGTTTGTCAAGACACTTAACTTTTATCTTTTATCTTTTATCTATCTTCTAACTTCCGCCATAATGATTCCTGCAGCCATCGAGGCGTTCAGCGATTCAGTAACACTGCCCTCTGCACGTGGAATCGTAATAGGATGCGTGATATAAGGTAAAATCTCGCTCCTGATGCCATGTGACTCGCTGCCGATGACAATGACACCGTCATCCCAACGATCCTTCTTGAAAAGGTTCTCGCCTTCCAGCAAGGCTCCATATATGGCTTTGCCTGACTTCTTCGCCTCATCAAGATAGGATGCTAAATTCACACTGGTTACATTCATCCTGAAAATGGAACCCATCGTGGCTTGAATCACCTTGGGATTCCAAAGCTCAACGCAATCCTCACTGCAAACGATTTGGCTTATGCCGAACCATTCTGCCGTACGGATGATGGTTCCCATGTTCCCTGGGTTGGCAATGCCGTCCAAAGCCAAAATCATGCCTTCTTCCTGACAGAATCTTGGCTCTGGAATCTCTACAACGGCGAGAACGCCAGGAGGTGTATCCTGACCGCTCATCTGCTCCATCTGGATGTCAGTGGCGATCTCCAATCGATCATCTTTGATTTCATAATCACGCAGAAAACGCTCTGTTGCATATAAACAGAGCGTTTTCATATTGGATTGAAGCAACTCTTCCACCATTTTACGGCCTTCTACTACGAAGAGTCCGTGTTCCTTGCGGAATTTCTGCTGCTTCAGCGATTGGATCAGTTTGACGGTGCTTTTATTCAGCGACCACTTCAAATTCGACTTCGGCTTGGACATCCTTGTGGAGTTTGATCTTGGCTTTGTAGTTGCCGAGTTCCTTCACAGCCTCTTCGTTCATCACAATCTGCTTGCGGTCAACTTCGATGTTGCAGGCTTCCTTGATGGCGTTGGCAATCTGGATGGAGTTGACGGAACCGAAGATCTTGCCAGTGGCAGCAGCCTTGGCGCCGATGGTGAGCTTCAAGCCTTCGAGAGCCTTGGCTTTGTCCATAGCCTCGTTCTTGATCTTCTCTTCCTTATGGGCCTGCTGACGGATCTCTTCAGCCAACATCTTGCGGTTTCTTTCCGTTGCCAAGATAGCCATCTTGTTAGGAATCAAATAGTTGCGTGCATAACCGTCTTTCACTGTGACGATTTCGTTCTTGTAGCCTAAGTTGGCGATGTCTTGTTTCAGAATAATTTCCATTTCAAATCCTCCTATTATTTCAACATGTCAGCAACGAACGGCATGAGGGCAAGGTGACGAGCTCTCTTGATAGCCTGTGCAACTTTCTTTTGATACTTGGTTGAGGTACCGGTGATGCGGCGAGGCAAAATCTTACCTTGCTCGTTCACAAACTTCAGCAAGAAGTCGGCATCTTTGTAGTCGATGTACTTGATGCGGTTCTTCTTGAAGCGGCAGTATTTCTTTCTCTTGGTATCGACTGCGATAGGAGTCAAATATTTGATGTCGTTATTGTTTTGTTGTGCCATTTCTCTGAATTTTTAAATGTTAAACATTAGGCTTGAGCTTCAGCTTGTTCCTGAGCTTTCTTGCGTTTCTTCTCGTTGTAGGCAACAGCGTGCTTGTCAAGCTTCACGGTCAAGAAACGGAGGACGCGCTCGTCACGTTTCAGTTCGGTCTCGACATTGGCAATAACGTCTCCCTCGGCTTTGTACTCTATCAACTGATAGAAGCCAGTGGATTTCTTCTGGATTGGGTATGCAAGCTTGCGCATGCCCCAGTGCTCTTCATGAACGATTTCTGCACCAGCCTTGGCCAGATAATCTTCATACTTCTTTACCGCTTCCTTCATCTGATCGTCAGACAAAACGGGAGTTAAAATGAAAACGGTTTCGTACTGATTCATAGTTAAATTACTGATAATTAATGATTTAATAGTTTTATTACTTGCTTCGAAAAGCGAGTGCAAAGATAATGCTTTTTCTCTAAAAAACAAGCAGTTGCGTGAAAATTATTTTTTGTAGAGCTGAAACACGTTCATTTTAGTCCATTCCGTGGGTTGCAACGCCTCATCTGTCATGGTGGCATCTAGGCTACTCACACGTCCGGAAAGGCATTGGTCAACAAAGGCGCAGAAAAGGTCAACTGATCCTGGAAACCACGAAGCCACTTCGTGTCCGATGCCTTCGAAACGGATGAACCAGTGAGGGATGTCCAAACTTTTCATCTTTCTGTCGATGGCTTTTGAACCGAAAAGTTTGGGATGGAAAGGAATCCCTAATTCATTGTAGGCAACGATTTTGTCCTTCGTGCCATGCATTAGCAGGGTAGGGGCGGGATCAGTTTCATAGTTCAGGTCTGCTGGCTTGCACATCACACCACCGGCGTATGGAATCACCGCGGCAGGTTTCCAACCTTCGGGCAATGCCGATGCTTGAGGCCATCCGTTAGCTCTGCAGAAATCAAGCTGAAGCACAGTGATGGCGCCTGCTGAACTACCGGTCAAAGCAATCTTTGTGGGGTCGATGTCGATTTCATCAGCATGTTCAACAACCCACTTGACCGCTGCCGCACAGTCCTCAGTGGCAATGTCAATACAGTATTGAAATAGCTTGTCGAGAACCATCAGTCTAGAGTATTTGGCCACCATAACGCTGTCTTTCAGTCCCAAACGATAATCGATGTTGATCACGGTGAAACCGCGCTGGGTCAGGGAATCCGCCAGCCTTGACTGATACTTGTCATCACGTTTTCCCACGACGAATCCACCGCCGAATACGGAAAGCACTGCAGCCTTGTCCGCTCGAGCTACGGCAGGCCGGTGAACATCCAAATATAGCGTTGAGTCACGCTCGACAAAGGCATAGGTTTCCTTGGTTTGTGCAGTCGAACTGAGAGTTGACACTAGCAAAAGGAGGGCGATTAATCGATAGGGTTTCATGGCGTTTTCGTTTTATCGTTGAATGATTTCAGTGATTTTTTCCAGCATGAATTCTGCCGCATGGCCATCGCCGAAGACTTCCGGGAAGTTGACGGGAGGCTGCTGCAGGTACCACAGGCTGGCTTCAAGGATCTTGTTTTTGTCGGCATCGGCCAAAGTGGCGGCACCGGTTTCCACGATTTCCACCCATTCGGTCTCTGGACGCAGGATTACACAAGGCTTCTTGAAGAAATAGGATTCTTTTTGCACTCCGCCGGAATCAGTGAGCACAAGTCGGGCGTGCTTTTCAAGTTGAATCATTTCGAGGAAGGAGACGGGCTCGATAACCATGACGTTGTCTTCATGGAAATCAGCCGCCTTTTTCCGTGTCCTTGGATGCATGGGAAGCACGATGGTGATTTCTTTCGAGAGTTCCTTGAAAGCATCCAAAATGGCGTGGAGCCGCTCGGGTGAATCGGTGTTGCTGTCACGGTGCAAAGTGGCCAGCACAAAAGGCTTTCCTTCCAGTCCCAACTGTTTCAGCAAGGAGACTTTTTGGTCGGCTAGGCTTGAAAAATGAAGGCTGTTGTCGTACATGATGTCGCCGCAATGATAGACCTTTGGGTTATCAATGGTGTAAGGCCCGTCGTTGTCAATCCTGAAGCCTTCTCGGATTAGGTTTTCAAATCCGGCGCGGGTGGGGGTGAAGAGCAAGGTGGAGCAATGGTCGCATACGATGCGGTTGATCTCCTCGGGCATACTCTTGTTGAAGGAGCGCAGTCCCGCTTCGATATGGATCACGGGTACGTGGATTTTGGAAGCGGCCACGGCACCGGCAAGGGTGGAGTTGGTATCGCCGTAAAGCACGATACCAACGGGCTTTTCGTTCATGAGGATTTGCTCGATGCCTTCAATCATCCGGGCGGTTTGAACGCCGTGTGAGGCGGAACCCACGTGAAGGTTGTAGTCGGGATGGGGGATGCCCAATTCGTCAAAAAACACCTGAGACATGTTGTCATCGTAATGCTGGCCTGTATGTACGATAACCTCGTGGATGCGGTCAGCAAAATGTTCCTGAATGGCGCGGCTCAATGCCGCTGCCTTGATAATTTGAGGGCGGGCCCCGATGATGGTAACAAGTTTCATTTTTTAAAACATCAAGCCGTGTTCGGCGAAGCTAAAGTACGAATTTTCTCCGATAATCAGGTGGTCAATCACGTCGATATCGAAAATTTTTCCTGCGGAGATGAGGTTTTTGGTCAGTTTTTTGTCTTCGGCACTGGGTCGAGGCACTCCAGAGGGATGATTGTGACAAATCATGATGGCGGTGGCTTCTTTCAACAGTGCGTTTTTGAAGATAACTTTGGGGTCGGCTGAGGTTCCAGAGATTCCTCCGGTGCTGATGCGTTCAACCTTAATCACTTTGTTGCCTCGGTTGAGGTAGGCCACCATGAAATGCTCCTTGGTGGGATCGTCAATGAGGGTGAGGAAACTCTCGTAGGCCTCCTGGCTGTTGCTGATGGATTTGCGTTGCTCGGGTGAGGTGACGCTCCATCTCCGGCCCAACTCAAGGGCGGCCGCGATGCTCACGGCTTTGGCCTCTCCGATACCTTTGTGCTGTTGCAATTCGTCAAGACTAAGTTTCGAGAGATCATAGAGGTTGTCTCCTGCTGCGTTCAATACTTCTCTGGCCAGCGCCACAGCCGAAAGTTCATCATTGCCCGATCCAATCAGGATGGCAATGAGTTCGGCGTTGCTTAGGACTCCTTTGCCCTTGCTCAGCATTTTCTCCCGAGGACGGTCATCGGCTGCCCATTTTTTTATGCTTTTGCGATCATTATTAATCATTGTTAATAATTATATGATAATATGGTCGCAAAATTAGTAAAACATTTTCAACTAACCAAAAAAACCTCCCCTAAAACTAGAGGAGGCTAACATTATGATGAAAAAACTCTTATTTAAGCCAACTTGGCAGTGTATCTTGAGAGCTTTGATTTCAGATTACCGGCCTTGTTCTTGTGGATGATACCGCGCTTGGCAACCTTGTCGATGATGGAGTACATCTTCGGCAGCTGGTTCTCAGCTTCTGACTTGTCGGTAAGTGTTCTGAATTTTCTGACTTCGTTACGCATGGATTTGGCATAGTAACGGTTGTGCAGACGTCTCTTTTCGGTTTGACGAATTCTCTTGAGTGAAGATTTGTGATTTGCCATTTTCTAATATCTCTTTTTGTTTCTTCTTTTTATTTTCGGGCTGCAAAAATACAACTTTTATTGATACGCACAATTTTTTTGAGAATATTTTTTTGGAATAGATGCTTCAAAAGCCATTTTGTCTTCGTTGTTCTTGTTGATTATCTCTTTGAGATTCACTTCAATAAAACTATTCCTATGGAGGTTTTCACCGGTAAGTTGGATGGGAATGTAGTTCTCTCCATAACCTCTGGCCATTCCCTGGGAGTCGATTCGCTCAATCAACATCCGTTGTGTCCGGTCTTTCATTTGATGGAAATACTTGAGCTTGTTTTCCAAAGAAATCGCTCTCATGATCTCGCTACGGCGGCTCTTTTCGATTTCGGGAACCTGGTCGGGCATTGAAGCTGCTTTGGTGCCTGTGCGTTTGGAATATTTAAAGGTATGGATGTGGCTGAACCCGATCTCACGGGCAAAGTCACAGCTTTCGTTGAAGGTTTGCTCCGTTTCACCCGGGAATCCTACAATAATATCGGTGGTGAGGTTGAAATCGGGACGGAACTCCTTGATGCGTTGGCACATCTCCCTGAACTGAGCTGCCGTATAGAAACGGTGCATCCGCTTCAGGGTGTCTTCAGAACCGCTTTGGAGGCAGATGTGCATGTGGGGAGCCAACTTTTCATGCTGGAAAAGTTGTAGGAAACGGTCGCTGAATTGATCGGGTTCGATGGAGGAGACCCGTACACGGAAATCCCCCTCCATATTAATAATGTGTTCCACCAAAGTCTCGAAATTGGTCTCACCTTCCCGGTATCGCCCCATGTTGACACCTGTCAGCACAATCTCCTTGAAGCCGTGGTCGATGACTTCGAGAATGTTGCGATAGATATCCTCCGCTGGTCTGCTGGTGGATCTACCCCGGACCATTGGGATGATGCAGTAGGAGCAGAAGTTGTTGCATCCGTCGTGGATCTTGATGAGGCTACGGGTGTGGAAGGTGTCGAAGGCGGGTTGGTAGCTGAAGAGGTCGCGGTCATAGCCCTCGGGGTCGCTGGAGCCCTTCTTGAAGTGCTCGTCGACGATGTCGAAAATGGCGGACTTGCGTTCGTTGTCGATGACATAGTCGGCAATGCCTTCTTGGATCAATTCCTCCTTGCGGTGGTTTACCATGCAGCCGGTGACGACCATCAAGGCGTTGGGGTTTTTCCTGCGGATTTGGTGGATGGCCTGACGGCATTTCTGATCGCTTGTGTTGGTGACGGTGCAGGTGTTCACCACGAAGATGTCGGCCTCTCCCGAGTCCACCACTTCATAACCGCCTGCCTTGAAACGCGACGCCAAAGCATCGGTTTCAAACAGGTTGACCCTGCATCCTAAAGTCTTAAAAGCGATCTTTCTCATTTGCCCCAGTATCTAAACGCCTTCACTTCCTTTTGAAGTTCCTTCACGGCGGCCTCAAGTTGTTCGTCAACGCCAGAGGCCATCTTTTCAGGAGTATTGCGCACTTTTACATCGGGTTCCAACTGGGTGTTCTCCAGCCAGTTGCCTTGTTCAGTGCGGTAGCCTACCACGGGCAGGCCAAAGTACAACGACGGGTCTTGCAGCGTCTCCCAAGTCACGCTTGACATGGTGCCGGGCACCGGCATGCCAATCAAGGTGCCCATCTTCTTGTGCTTGTAAACCCAAGGCGTGCCATGTGCGTTGCTATAGTTGGCCTCGCCGATGATCATTACCGATGGCTTGTTGTAGCGCCGTGACGGCATCACGCAGGCCACGCTGTCGTTGATCACCTGCTCAAGATATTTCTCGCCGCTGAACAGGATCTCGATGTCTTCGTGCAGACGGCCGCCGCCGTTGAAACGGGTGTCGATCACCACACCGTCGCAAAGGTTGTATTTGCCTAAAATCTGTGAATAGACGTCGCGGTAGCTGGCATCGCCCATGCTGCGGATGTGGACGTAGCCTAACTTGCCTTTGGAAAGCTTGGCAACCGTGGCCTCGTTGTGCTTTATCCAACGATTGTAGAGTAGCTCGTTCATGGTGCCGTGGCTGATGGGCTTCACGGTCTCTTCCCAAGAGTTCTTGCCTTCGGAAACCGTTACCAACACGGTCTTGCCGGCTTTGTTGTTGAGCAGTGGATAATAGTCCATGCCTTTCTTGATCTCCACGCCGTCGATCTTCTCAATGATGCATCCAGCCTTGACCTTTGATTTCCCTTTGTCGAACGGTCCGCCTTCCACCACTTCGGCAATCTTCAATCCGTCGCCTTTGTAGTTGAGGTCGATGAGAACGCCAAACTCAGCGGTAGCGTCGCCACCACGGTTTGAGAGGCGATAGCCTGAGCCGGTGTGCGACACGTTGAGTTCGCCTAGAATCTCGCTCAGCATCTCTGAGAAGTCGTAGTTGTTGTTGATCTGCGTGAGGAAGGGCTGATAGGCATCCTTCATCAAATCAAGATCCACGCCATGATGATCCTTCATGAAGAAGCGTTTCTCCGTCTGCAAAAACACATGATTGAACATGTATTCACGCTCGGCGGCATGGTCGAGTTGCATGGTGGCGTCGTATTTGATGGAAGTTGACTTGCCGCCTTTGTCGAACTTCTGAATGCTATTGCCTGAGAGCAGGAAAAGGTTGTCACCCATCATTTTAAGGCCGGCGCCACCTTGCCCAAGCTTCTTGGTGATCTTCATCGACTTCTCGCGGACGTCCATCTCCCACAAATCATAGCCTTTTTCGAACGAGGTCATGAAATAGAACTTGTCACCGTCTTTCGATAGGGCCATTCCGCTTAAGCTCGACGACATCGGGGTCAGTCGAATGATACGGTCCTGAAGATGGTCTAAGTCGATTTCAATCGTCTTGTTTTCCTTGGATTTTTCGTCTTTCTTCTCGTCCTTTTTATCTTCTTTGGAGGCTTTCTCGGTTTCTTTCAACAGGGCGTATTCCTCTTTGTTCAAGCGGAACTTGTCGTAGGCGTCTTGGTTCAAGAAAGCGATGAAAGCATCCCGTTGGCTTCCCCATGATGCATGGGAGCGCATGCCGTATCTATCTGAATTGTAAATGATTGCATTACCATCCAACACCCACTGCGGGTCATCGTCGAAGTAGGCACTCTCGGTGATGTTGTAAATCTTCATATCACCGTTGGCCGACACGATGCCGACATCCGAATAAGGATCGCGCATGTGGGTGATCAAGGTCACTACGAACCATTTTCCGTCGGGTGACCATTCATAGCCCAAACTGCCGTAGTGCTGTGTGCCATCGGTGATCTGACGCACTTCCTTTGATTCTATATTATAGACTTTCAGGATGTTGCGATTCTCGATAAAGGCGATTTCCTTACCATCGGGCGAATACTCCGGGTTGCTACGCTCAATGCCGTCTTTAAACTCAAACAAAGGTTTCTCGTCGATCAAGGTGGCGTAGACGAAGTTGTAGTCGTCCTTGCGTTCAATGGTGGCCTGATAGAGGTTCCAGTAGCCGTCACGTTCGGAAGCATAGACGAGGGTGCGTCCGTCTTTCGAAAACGAGGGACTGCGCTCAGGCTGTGGTGTGTGAGTGATTTGCTTGGTGGTGGCATATTCGTCGGCACCGGTCACAAACACTTCACCACGGGAAGTGAAGGCCACCAGCTTGCCGTCTTGACTGATGTTGAAGTTGCCTGCGCCTTTGAAATCCTTCTTCTCGATTTGCTCCGTAGGTTGGTCGTTGACAATTTCTACCTGTACTTTCTTGGGTTTTTCGCCCACATGATGAGCATAGATCTCACCCATGTAGCCATAGCAAATCACGCCGTTGTCGGCCACGCTCAGAAAACGCACGGGGTGGGTCTTGTAGCGAGTCACGGCCTCGGCTTTCTCAAGGTTGTCGATGGGGGCCTTATAAACATTGAAACTGCCACCGTTGCGTTCGCTGAGGAACACCACTTCCTGATAGCCGGGCAGGTATCGTGGATCACGGTCTTCGCCAACGTTGGTGGTCAGGATAGTGTGCGTGCCTTTCTTGGCGTCATAATACACCACGTCGCGGGCTACTGACGAAACATGGTGTTTGCGCCAGATGTTTTCGCTGCCCTTGCGGTCGTAGTAAAGGAATGATTGGCCGTCCTTGTCGAACGAAAGGCTGCATACGGGCACTGCCACCACTTGCTCAGGGCGACCGCCCTTAACACTTATCTTGTAAAGTTCAGTGATCCAACTGGCAGGAAACTGGATGTTTTCAGCCGGTTTCTGGATCTGTGCCGAGAAGTAGATCTCCTTGCCGTCAGGTGAGAAGGCCAAAGGCGTTTCGTAGGCTGAGTTGGTGGTGACGCGCTGGGCCATCCCGCCTTCGGCAGAGACCGTGTAGATGTCGTAGTTGCCGTTGCGATCCGAAGCGAAGGCAATGGTCTTGCCGTCAGGTGACCAAATGGGCTGGGTTTCGTACGATGGCGAAGTGGTCAGCTGAAGGGCTTTGCCACCTCCGGTAGGCACCACATACACGTCGCCTTTGTAACAGAAGGCAATCTTGTCACCTTGAGGCGAAATCACGTTATAGCGCATCCACAGCGGCTGCGCGCTTGCTTGTAATCCAATGAAGCATAGAGCAATTAAAAACAGTTTTTTCATCGTAGGTCAGTATATTTATTTCACATTAAACCAAAATACCAATTCGTCTTCCAGGAACATTTCAAGCTTGTCGCCGATGTGAACCTCTCCTACACCACGAGGTGTACCTGTAAAGATATAATCGCCTTCTTTCAGCGTCACGAAATGCGATACGTGTGAAACGATCCGGTCGAAGTTGAAGATCATGTCGGCGCTCTGTCCCTGTTGTGCCCATTCGCCATTCAGTTTCATGCCGAAGCTGATGTTTTGAGGGTCTTTCAACGTGCTGATGGGCTTGAATTCGCCTATGGGTGCCGAGCTGTCGAAGGCTTTGGCGATTTCCCAAGGCTGTCCTTTTTCAATGCAACGCCGCTGCAGGTCACGGGCGGTGAAGTCGATGCCCACGGTGATGGCATCGTAATATTTATGGGCAAACTTTTCCTCAATGGAACGTCCTGGCTTGCAAATTCTTATTACCAGTTCCGTCTCATAGTGGATCTCTTTCGAAAAGTCGGGATAAAAAAAAGGATTGTGTGGTAGCAATAGGGCCGAGGCCGGCTTCATGAAGAAGAGCGGCTCGGTGGGCAGTTCACGGTCCAACTCGGCGATATGCGCCAGGTAGTTTCTTCCTATGCAGATGATTTTCATGTCAATAACGTGCGTTTTTGCCACCCATCCTGAGCTTGATGGCAGTGATGAGCTTCTTGGTGTAGAGCGGGAAGTCGCTGTTCATCATCCAAGAATAGTATGACGGCTCCATGCGGAACACGTCTTCCACCCGTTGGCCTTTGTGCTTGCCGAATTGGAACACTTCCTTGCCCTCGGCATCGTAGATGATCTGCCCCGAAAGGTCGGCGTTTTGGTGATGTGCCGAGAATTGCGACAGTTCCTTCATGTCGTTGACGGGGCCTTGTGATTTCACGCCTTTGGAGTCTTCGTAATCAACGCCTTGGTACCTGTCGAGCATGGCCTTCAGCACTTCGTAAGTGGCTTTCGTATCGGCTCCTGCGCCGTGGGCTCCTTCAAGTTCCTCGTGGCAGAAGAAGCGGTAGGCGCCTTTCAGTGTGCGGGGCTCCATCTTCATGAAGATGTTCATCACATCGATGAAATTGCGGTCTTTCAGGTCAAACTCACATTCCACACGGAGAAACTCCTCCATGAGCATCGGAAGGTCGAACTTCAGGATATTGTAGCCCGCCATGTCGGCATTGCCGATGAACTGGGCGATTTCCTTGGCCTTGTCGCGGAAAGTCGGTTGGTTGGCCACCATGAGGTCGGTATAACCGTGTACCGCAGAGGCTTCCTCTGAGATGTGCATTTCCGGGTTGAGCAACCATGTGCGTTGCTCTTCGGTGCCGTCTACGTTCACGCGTAAAATGCTGATTTCAACGATCCGGTCGTGTGAGGTGTTCAATCCCGTAGTCTCCAAATCGAAAAAGACTACGGGCCGTTTCAAGTTCAATTCCATGGATTTAAAATTTTTTATCTTTTTTGCAAAGATAGTAGAAATTGTTTTACCTTTGTGCGATTTTTCAAACTTATAAAAAGAAAAGATATGATGGAAGAAAAAGAAATGATGAATGAGAAGGAAGATTTGTTCTCGAAAGCAGTCAGAGCAGGGAAAAGAACTTATTTCTTCGATGTGAAAACTACCAAGAACGATGAGAAATACCTCACCATAACAGAAAGCAAGCGCCGTTTCGACAATGAGCAAAACCGCTTCTTCTTTGAAAAGCACAAGATTTTCCTCTATAAGGAAGATTTTGAGAAGGTTTCAAAGGCTTTGGGCGATGCCATCAATTTCATTGAGACTGGCGTTTATCCTGAGGACTACAACGAGGAACCCGCTGCCAACAACGAGGACGGCCTCGACAAGTGGTTCGACGATTTGGACAAGAACAACTGATTCCGTTTTGGAAAAGACCTCAGGGGCCGCATCAAAAATGCGGCCCCTTTTTTTATCAACAATAGTTTTCGTTGTTGATAACTTTCATTTCCCGAAAACAACAAAAACGGCCAAAAAACGTACTTTTGCCAACGGTAAAATCAGACAATAATCCATGGGAAAAATCATAGCCATAGCAAACCAAAAAGGCGGAGTAGGGAAGACCACCACAGCCATCAATTTGGCTGCCAGCCTTGCCGTCCTCGACCATAAGACGTTGCTCATCGACGCCGACCCACAGGCCAATGCCACCTCAGGTGTGGGCTTTAACCCTAAAGAGATCGGCACCAGCGTTTACGAGTGCATCATTGACGGCACCAACCCGCACGAGGTCATCGTGGAAACCGAGACCCCCAACCTCTTCCTGTTGCCCGCCCATATCGACCTTGTGGGCGCTGAGATCGAGATGATCAACCTGCCCGACAGGGAACACATGATGAAAAAGACCCTCGACCAGATCAAGGGTGAGTATGAATTCATCATCATCGACTGCTCTCCGTCACTAGGACTGGTCACCGTCAATGCGCTCACCGCATCCGATTCGGTCATCATCCCTGTACAGTGCGAATACTTTGCCCTCGAAGGCTTGGGCAAACTCTTGAATACCATCAAGATCGTGCAGACTCGCCTGAATCCCAACCTGGACATCGAAGGCATCCTGCTCACGATGTTCGACACCCGCCTGCGCCTCTCCAAACAGGTGGTGGAAGAAGTCAAGATGCATTTCCAGGACATGGTGTTCAACACTATCATCAACCGCAACACCCGCCTCGGCGAAGCCCCCAGTTTCGGCAAGACTATCATCATGCACGACGCCGGCTCCATCGGTGCCATCAACTACCTGAACCTGGCGAGAGAAATATTGGAAAAGAATCAAATTAATTAGAATTGACAATGCCTGAAAATAAGAAAAGAGGACTGGGTCGCGGATTGGACGCCATCCTTCAGAGTCCTGAGACCGACATCACCAGCCGTGACATCAGCGGCGATTATGTGGCTGGTGCCGTGGCTGAAATCGACATCAACCTCATCGAGGCCAACCCATTCCAGCCTCGTACTGAATTCGACGAAGTGGCTTTGGCAGAACTCGCCCAATCCATTAAGGAACAGGGTATCATCCAGCCTGTCACCGTGCGTAAACTGGGTTACAACCGCTATCAGTTGATTTCCGGCGAACGCCGTCTCAGGGCATCCAAGCTTGCTGGTCTGGCCAAGATTCCGGCTTTCATCCGTATCGCCAACGATGAGCAGATGCTTGAACTCGCCTTGATCGAAAACATTCACCGCGAGAACCTCAATGCCATCGAGGTGGCCATTTCCTACCAGCGCCTCATCGACGAGTGCAACCTTACCCAAGAACAGCTGAGCGACAAGGTCGGCAAGAGCCGCTCCGCCATCGCCAACTTCTTGCGCCTGCTGAAGCTTCCGGCTGAGATCCAGATTGCTCTTCGCGACGGTCATATCAGTATGGCTCATGCCCGCGCCCTGATTAATATCGAGGACAAGGAAGCCCAACTGAAACTCCTCCAGCAGATCATCGAAGACGACCTCAATGTCCGCCAGACCGAGGAACTTGCCAATAAGGCCAAGACTACCGCTGAGGAAAACAAGGAACAGCGTAAGCAGACGAACTACCTCCCTGACCACTTCAAGGCGCAGATCAAGACCCTTTCACAGGCACTTAATACCAAAGTGAAGGTCAAACGCAATCTCAAAGGGCAGGGCAGCGTGGTCATCGATTTCAAGAACCAGGAGGAATTCGACCGTATCATCGCACTCTTCAACAAGCAATAATGGCACGTTCCCGTTCACACCTTATCCTATTTTTGGGAGTGGCCCTGTTGTTTTCATCAACGGTGCACGCCCAAGGTGTGGCAAAAAAGGAACATAGCCCTCAAAAAGCCACCATCATGTCGGCCTGCCTGCCTGGATTGGGGCAGATTTACAACGGCAAGTGGTGGAAGGTGCCCATCGTTTATGCCGGTTTCGGCGGCTTCGGCTATTTGGCATACGCCAATTATAGGGATTACAGGACTTTTCTCAACGCCTATAAAATCAAGACAGGCGATCTTGACGAAGGCGTGACGCCAACCGAGAAGGAGTTGTATCTAGCCAGTATCTATCAGGAGGGCCAGTTGCAGACCTATAAAGAATCGTATCGCCACGACTTTGAACTGTTCTGCATCATCCTTGTGGCTTGGTATGGACTGAACATCGTTGATGCCACCGTGGATGGGCATTTGTATTCTTACGATATCAGTGACGACCTCAGTCTTGCGGTCGATCCTGCCTTTTCGCTTCCCTCGGCGCCGAATCTCGCTTTCGCGGGAAGCAGGCAAACGGGACTTACCCTCTCATTCAAATTTTGATATGAAAATAGCGCTCTTAGGATACGGAAAAATGGGCCACGAGGTGGAGAAAAACGCCCTTGTCCAAGGTCATGAAATTGTAGTTACCATCGACAACGAGCAGGAATGGAACGAACGCCTTGGACTCCTCAAAAAGGCCGATGTGGCCATCGAATTCAGCCAACCTGACCAGGCATTTGCCAACATTAACAGGTGTTTTGACCTGCATTTGCCCATTGTGGTGGGTACCACCGCTTGGTACGATCGTCTTGACGAAGTCAAAAAACGTTGTTTAAGCGAGGGACAGAGCCTGTTTTACGCCCCCAATTTCAGCATCGGAATGAACCTGGTGTTTGTGATGAACAAACAACTGGCCCGTTTTGCTGAGCGGTATGGCTATGCACTGAAAGTGGCTGAAACACATCACATCCATAAGCTTGACAAGCCCAGTGGCACGGCGGCCAAACTCGCCAACGACATTATCTCCGAAAACAGCCGCTACCAGCGTTGGAGCATTGAAGAGCCATGTCCTGACACGGTCCTTCCCATCGAAGTCACCCGCGAGGGCGAAGTCTTTGGCATCCACAGTATCACGGCCCAATCATCCGCCGACCGCATCACCCTCACCCACGAGGCCTTCAGCCGCGAAGGTTTGGCCCAAGGCGCACTCGCCGCTGCACAGTTCCTAATTGGGAAAACCGGGGTGTTTACCATGGAAAGCCTTTTTTGTTGAAAACTTCTCGCCGTCAAAACCTTCCTTTTGACGGCGATTTTTGTTACCTTTGCAAAATAATAAATAAGAGCGGTGTGCGTTCTTAGTGAAATCGTATTGTTTAACCATGTCACTGATACTTTTCATCATCCTTGTTCCAGCCCTGTTCACAGTGCCTTTTGCCTTTTGCTGGAAACAGTTTGAGGCCGCTGGTCAAAAGGGCTATTATTCCATCATCCCATATTTCAACATCTACGTGATGCTGAAAATCATCCGCAAAAACAGGAAATTCTGGTGGTGGTTTTTCATCGTCTTCCCGTACATCAACATCTTCATGCTTCTGCTGATGCTTGTTGAGCTGGGCAAATGTTTCGGACGATTCAAGGTGTGGGAGGAGTTTATGGCGGCCATCCTTCCGTTTGTCTTCTTCCCGCTCATCGTGAAGTACGATAAGTATCAGGATCCTGATAAGACCACAAGACCCAAGAAAACGGCTGCCCGCGAGTGGTTTGATGCCATCGTGTTTGCCGTGGTAGCCGCCCTCATCATCCGCACCTACGTGTTCGAGGCTTTCACCATCCCGACCTCCAGCATGGAGAAGTCGCTCTGTGTTGGTGACTATCTCATCGTCAGTAAGATACACTACGGCCCCAAGCGCCCCAATACACCGCTCTCATTCCCGTTTGTGCACAACACCCTGCCTTTCAGTACCACAAAGAAGTCGTATGTGGAGTGGATTAAGTTGCCCTATCACCGTTATCCCGGCACCTCCACCATCAAGCGCAACGACCCCATCGTGTTCAACTATCCTGCCGGCGACACCGTGTGCGATAAGTTCCAGAGCAGCGTGAGCTACTACGACCTTGTCCGTGAATACGGGCGTGAAAGGGTATGGAACGACCATGAGACCTTCGGCAAAGTCATCGCCCATCCGGTCGATAAGCGTGAGAACTATGTGAAACGCCTTATCGGCATGCCTGGCGACAAGCTCCAGATCATTGACGGCATTGTGTATATCAACGGCGAAAAAGGCTTCCAGCCTGAGAACATGCAGTTCAACTATACCGTCACCACCACTGGCAACGGCATCAACAAGCGTATCCTCGACAAATACAACATCACCGAGGCTTACCGTGGTGCCAATCCCAACGAGGCCATCCTGAACATCAGTGAGAAAGTGGCTGAGGAACTGCGCCAGCTCTCGTTTATCACCTCGGCGGAACGCAATGTCACTACTGCAGGCGAAGGCATCAACTACGAGATTTTCCCGCACCGTCCCGACCTCTATCCGTGGAATGTCGATAACTACGGCCCCATCGTGCTGCCCAAGAAAGGTGAGACCATCCAGCTGACCCTGGAAAACCTGCCGCTTTACGAACGCATCATCCATGCCTACGAGTTGCACGACCTGCAAGTGAAAGGCGATCAGATTTACATCGATGGTCAACCCGCTGACAGTTACACCTTCGCGATGGATTACTATTGGATGATGGGTGACAACCGCCATAACTCGGCTGACTCGCGCTACTGGGGCTTTGTGCCTGAGAACCATATTGTTGGCAAGGCTGTCTTCGTGTGGCTGTCCGTTGATAAAGTGAACGGCGGCATCCGCTGGAGACGTATGTTTAGAATCCCGAAATAAGCATTGACTATGGCAGAGAACAAGAGAAAAGAGAATACCTTCAAACCCAAACCCCAACCTCCGCTGGAAGTTGAGAACCCGGCCATTCTTGACGAAGTGGATCCCAAACCCAAGAAAAAGGCTGACGAGCCTAAAAAAAGTCCCAAGAAAGCCGAGAAGCCCAAGAAAGAGAAAACAGAGAAAGGGCCTCGCACTCCTGATCCGCGCATCAAGTATGTAGCGGGTTTTCTGGTCTTGTGCCTTTCCCTGTTCCTTGCCATCTCGATCCTTTCCTTTTTTGTGAGTTATTTCAGTGGCTCCTATCACGAAACGGGAACCACGTTCTTTGGTAAAGCCATCCAATTCGACAGTGTCACGGGGTCGTTGGGCGCTTTCCTGGCTCAAGTCCTCATCAAGGAATCCTTCGGAATCGGATCCTTGTATTTTGTTTATCTGCTGACAACCATTGGCTTATATTATACGATTGGCACTAAAATCAAAGTTTGGAACCTGTGGAAACTCGGCATCATGTCATTGGCATGGGTGCCACTGCTTTTCGGTTTCATCCACTTTGTGGCGCCTAACATGGTTTGTGAGATTTTTGGAGGCGCAGTCGGTAAGTTTCTTAACGCCAATATCTTCGGCTTTATGGGTAAGTCGGGCGTTGTGCTCATCATCATTTTTGTTTTCCTGCTGTATCTATTGTTTGAGTTCAACCTTAATATGGATGCCATCAGGGAATGGCGTGAACGCCGAGCTGAACGGAAGGCCTTGAAACTGCAACAGCAGGTCAATGAAAATGAGATAGAGCCTATTGAAAACACTGAGGATCAGGATGATGAGAACTTAAATGAGAATCCTGAAGGCCATCCAGGGGAAGAACTTGAAGAATTTGAAGTTTTTGAGGATGACGAATTGCCTCCTATCACGGTGATCCATAGACCTGCGGAAAACACTATAAAAAAAGAAGAGCCCCAAGAGAATCCTGCCAACGACATGCCTTTGGAAATCGTCAATCCAGCGGATGAAGTGGAGTTTGTCATTGAGGACACGCCAGAGGAAAAGACGGTGGAGGAGGGGATGGAACATCATACCATTGACACCCCTTTTGATCCGCATTACGAGCTGAGCGACTATCAATTTCCCACGCTCGACCTCCTGAATGAATATGGCGACAAGCGCGCCGAGGTGAGTAACGAGGAATTGGAGGCCAACAAGACCAAGATTGTGGATACGTTGGGCAACTATGGTATCCAGATTGACAAGATCAAGGCTACCATTGGTCCTACGGTTACGCTGTATGAGATCGTTCCTGCTGCCGGTGTGCGTATCTCTAAGATCAAGAATCTGGAGGATGATATCGCCTTGAGTCTGGCCGCCCTGGGCATCCGCATCATCGCCCCGATCCCCGGCAAGGGGACCATCGGCATTGAGGTTCCCAACAAGAAACCCGAGACTGTCTCCATGAAGAGCGTGCTTGCCTCTGAGAAGTTCCAGAACAACAAATATGCCCTGCCTTGCGCCATTGGCAAAACCATCTCCAATGAAACCTACGTGTTTGACCTGGCCAAGATGCCGCATATCCTGATGGCTGGTGCCACTGGACAAGGTAAGTCAGTCGGCCTGAATGCCATCATAGCCTCGCTGCTCTACAGCAAGCATCCCGCTGACTTGAAATTCGTGATGGTCGATCCCAAAAAGGTGGAGCTTACCCTTTACAACCGCATTGAGCGCCATTACCTCGCCAAGTTGCCGGATACAGAAGACGCCATCATCACAGATGTCAAGCAGGTAGTGCGCACGCTCAACTCACTTTGCATTGAGATGGATCAGCGCTACGATCTTTTGAAGGCCGCCCAGTGCCGCAACATCATTGAATACAACGAAAAGTTCAAGAGCCGCAGGTTGCTGCCCACCGAGGGACACCGTTACCTTCCTTACATCGTGCTGGTCGTCGATGAGTTCGCCGACCTCATCATGACGGCGGGTCGTGAAGTGGAAGCGCCTATTGCCCGTCTGGCTCAGCTGGCACGCGCCATCGGTATCCACCTGATCATCGCAACGCAACGTCCTTCAGTGAACATCATTACGGGATCCATCAAGGCCAACTTCCCGGCCCGTATCGCTTTCCGTGTCATTTCTCAGGTGGACTCAAAGACCATCCTCGACCAGAGCGGGGCCAACCAACTTATCGGTCGAGGCGACATGCTGTTGTCCACAGGCAACGACCTGGTGCGTTTGCAATGTGCGTTCATCGACACGCCCGAGGTGGAGGAAATCACCAGCTTCATCGGCGAGCAACACGGTTTTGTGGAGCCGTTCCGTTTGCCTGAAGTGCCTGATGAAGAGGGTAGCGAAGGCGCAGACTTTGAGGACGGTGACGAGCGGGATCCTTTGTTTGAAGAAGCCGCTCGTATTGTGGTGCAGACCCAGCAGGGTTCCACCTCCATGATCCAGCGTAAACTCAAGCTAGGTTACAACCGGGCAGGCCGTATCATTGACCAATTGGAAGCCGCAGGCATCGTCGGAGCTTTCTCCGGAAGTAAGTCGCGTGAAGTAAAAGTAGCCAACGAATTCGCTTTGGAACAGATTTTGAAGGATATTGAGTTAAAAGATCAAGGGATATGAAAAAGCAACTCATTCTAAGCGCAATCATTCTTTTCGTATTTTCGGCCGGCATGGCTTTCGCACAGGCCGACGCCAGCGGTGTAGTCAAAAAAATCACCAAGTCATTTCGCGATAAGAAAAACGCCGAAATCGTCTTCGATTACCATTACGTGATGGATTCCACTACCCAATCCGAGATCCAGGAAGGCACCGCTTTCCTTCAGGGCGAGTCGTACAAGATTTTGCAGAAGGAACAGCAGACCGTCTGTGATGGCACCACCATTTGGACCTACCTGATTGAGGAAGAAGAGGTTATAATCAGCAGCACCTCATTTGGTGACGACAACACGCCCTTGAAGTTGCTCACCTCACTCGATAAGTACTATACGGCCACTTTCGTCAATAACTCCACCATCGTCCTGGCCAATCCCGAAGGCCAGTTCAAGTTGCTGTTCCTGACCATCGACCCTAAGAAAAACACGCTGAAAAGTATAGAATATGTGGCCAGTGATGGCAGCAAGATGATTATTGACATTAAGGAGCTCAAGTTTGAGCAGGACCTGAAAGACGATTTCTTCACGTTCGACGTAAAAGCCCATCCCGAAGTTGACGTTATTGACATGCGATGAAGGTCGTTTTCCTGGCACGATGGTATCCTCACAAATACGACCCGATGTTCGGGTTGTTTGTGCAACGTCATGCCGAAGCAGCAGCACTCTATCATGACGTCACGGTGGTTTACGTCCATCCTGACGAGAACGCTCAGGGCAAATACGATATTGAACGCACCCATGAAAACGGTGTCGATACCATCCGGATCTATTACAGGAAACGGGGTAAAACCAGTTCGGCTTGGCGTTATTTCCAAGCATGCCGGAAGGGATTGAAACTTGCTGGAAAGCCTGATTTGATCCACGTTCACGTGCTGACCCGGATGGGTGTTGTGGCCTATTTGCAGAAACTACTGCATGGCACACCTTACGTAATTACCGAACACTGGTCGCGCTATTTGCCTGGCAATGACTTCAGCGGATGGTTGCGCAAACGACTCACCCGATGGGTGGTCGGTCAGGCGGAATCCATCACTACGGTGAGCCGGATTCTTGCTCAGGCCATGCAGCGTCATGGCTTGAAACATCCCAACTATCAGATGGTTCCCAATGTGGTGGATGTCAACCTGTTCCAGATCGTTCCCCATCATAACGAGATTCCAAAGATGGTTCATGTGAGTTGCTTTGAGGACCAATCAAAAAACATCAGCGGACTGCTGGAGTCGTTGAAGATCCTGAAAGACAAGGGCGTTCCCTATCAGGCGGTTTTGATTGGTGAGGGCATGGATTTTGAAGCCATGAAGCAACGTGCAAACGCCTTGGGACTCAACGAACGGGTGCGTTTCACGGGGCTGCTTCAGGGCCAAGCGCTGGTAGACGAGTTGGCCACAGGCGACTTTTTTGTGTTGCCTAGTCATTATGAAACAGGTGGCATTGTGCTGTTGGAGGCCATGGCCTGCGGACTTCCCGTAATCGCTACCCATGTGGGTGCACTTCCGGAGATTGTTGATGAAAGCAACGGCATCTTGGTTCCGTCAAAGGATGCCGAAGCATTGGCCAAGGCCATGGAGCAATGCTGCCACACTTATCATACCTATAGCAGTGAAGCATTGAGAAGACAAATCGTTGAACGATATGGCAAGGAAACAGTAGGAAAGTTTCTTGATGAGTGGTACCGTTCGGTTACTCGCCCACGGTATTCTTCATGATTCCAATTTTGGAACTTTCAATGAAATTGATGATCAATTCCCGGTCTTCCGATTCAGGCAGATTGGCTTTGATGTATTGAACCGCCTGGGTGACGTTCATGCCTCCGCTGTAAATCACACGATAAACGTCTTGGATGGCGTTGATGCGTTCCTTTGTGAAGCCTCTGCGCGACAATCCTACAAAGTTTACACCCGCGTAAGAAACAGGATAGCCGGTGCCGGTCTTGACAAACGGCGGGATGTCCTTGTTGATCATGGCGCCGCCTGAGATCATCACGTGGGCACCAATGCGGCAGAATTGGCTAACTGCTGCCAGACCACCTAAAATGGCCCAGTCTTCAACCACGATATGGCCTGCCAGTGAAGCCACGTTTGACATGATGACGTGGTCGCCAAGGAAACAGTCGTGCGCCACATGGGTGAAGGCCATCAACAGGCAATCCTTTCCAACTACCGTCTTGCCTGAAGCCAGGGTGCCTTTGTTGACTGTCGCCGACTCGCGAACCGTGGTGCCGTCGCCAATGTAGCAATAGGTCGTTTCACCTTTATACTTCAAATCCTGCGGCACGGCAGAGATCACCGCTCCTGGGAAGATCTTGCAATTCTTGCCGATGCGAGCGCCGTCCATGATGGTGGCATTGGGCCCGATCCAAGTGCCGGAGCCGATTTCAACGTCCTCGCCAATCCATGCGAACGGTTCGATTTTGACATCTTCAGCGATGCGTGCATTGGGATGGATGTAAGCTAAAGGTTGGTTCATGACAATCTCTGTTTATTCCTGCTGAAGCATGGCCTGCTTGATGGCCCTTGCAAAAGCGGTATTGGAAAAATGGCCTGGTTTATAGGCTTTTACGTGTCCTTTAATTGGTTTGCCGATTAAGGTCAGGTCACCGATGACATCGAGCAGCTTATGACGGGCGGGTTCGTTTTCGAAATACAAGTCAACGTTGTTCAAGGTGCCGCCTTCCCTGACTTCGACTTTCGGCTTTTTGAAGAATTGGGCGATGTGGTCCAGTTCTTCAGGAGATATGTTTTTGTTGACAAACACGATGGCGTTGGTCAAGTCGCCGCCTTTGATGAGGTTTCGGCTGAGTAAGGTCTCCAGTTCGTGTAGGAACACAAAGGTACGGCAAGGCGCGATTTCGGTCTCGAAATCCTTCAGGTCGTGCAACGAGGCGCTTTGTTTGTCCAGTACTCTGGTGTTGTATTTCACGGTGACGTCCACTTGGAAGGAGTCGCAAGGTTCAACGGAGAGTTCGATGCCCAACACTTCGTTACGGTAGGAGATGGGCTCTTTAATCACGAAATAATCGCGAGGTGCGTTTTGCTCTACGATGCCAGCTTCCTTGATGGCTTTCACGAATTCCTTCCCGCTGCCATCCATGATGGGCATTTCCTCCACATCGATGTCAATCAGGACGTTGTCGATGCCCATGCCCCGCAAGGAGGCAAGCACGTGCTCAACGGTATATAGCTTTACGCCGCCTTTCCCAAGGGTAGTGCCTCTGGCCGTGTCGATGACGTTATCGACATCAGCCTCGATGATGGGACGGTTCTCCAGGTCGATGCGACGGAAACGAATGCCAGTGTTGACAGGAGCCGGATTGAAAGTCAGGGTGCCGCATTGGCGCGTGTGCAACCCCGCTCCGGTAACACTAATCTTTCGTTTTATAGTACATTGTTTTTCTTCCATAAAAATCTCGCTTGAGTAAAACTTCTCAAGAAAAAACGGGCAAAAATAGGGAAAATATCCGTACGAACCAAAAAAAACACTTAGAGCGAGGATTTTAGTTTCTCCAACTCTTTCTCCAAAGCGTCGATTTTGCGTGCCATTTCATCGATGTGACGGAACCTGGCGTTGGAAACCAAATACTGCTTCAAAGGCTGTATCGGAGTGCCCATGAACTCTTGGTTTTGTTCCTTGATGCTGCCCATGACGCCGCATTGCCCACCGAACTTCGAACCATCGGCGATATGCAGATGACCGACAAAGCCGGTCTGTCCGCCAACCACGCAGTTTTTGCCAAGATGGGTCGATCCGCTGACCCCGACCTGAGCAGCCAGCGCCGAGTTTTCTCCTACTTCGACATTATGGGCCAGATGGACGAGATTGTCAAGCTTGACACCTTTGCGGACATGTGTGGAACCCATTGTAGAACGGTCGATGGTGGTGTTGGCACCAATCTCCACGTCGTCGTCGATCATCACGTTGCCCACTTGTGGAATCTTCTCATAATGGCCGTCCTCTTGCGGAGCGAAGCCAAATCCGTCGGCACCGATCACGGCGCCGGCATGGATGATGCACCGTTTGCCGACCACGGTATTACGATACAAACGCACTCCTGGATACAGGGTCGTGTTGTCGCCAATGACCGATCCGTCACCGATATAGACTTGGGGATAGACCTTCACGTTATTGCCGATCGTGACGTTCTCGCCAATAAAGGCAAACTCACCGAGATAGAGGTTCTCACCGCACTTGGCGCTTGAGGAGACGAATGCCAATGAAGAGACGCCTTGCTTGTCCTGCGACATTTGGTCGTAGAATGCCAGTAGCTTGGCGAATGAGGCATAGGCGTCATCCACACGGATCAAGGTGGCGGTGATGGGTTTGTCGGCCACAAAGTCCTTGTTGACAATGACGATGGATGACTTGGTCTCGTAAATGTAAGGGATGTATTTCGGGTTGGCTAAAAAGCTCAACATGCCAGGCGCACCTTCCTCAATCTTGGCGACATTCCACACTTCCTCGTTGGGATTGCCTTCCACCGTGCCATTGAGTAAGGCTGCGATTTGTGATGCTAAAAACTTCATTACAAATGGTTTATATCTCGTTAAACTCCTTTTTCAACATAAGAATGGCCTGTTCGATGAACGGGTTGGGCAGGGCCACCAAAGCTTGGGCGATCAGTGCAACATCTGTGCCATCTTCGGTTTTGTCGAAAGTGGTGTTGATTTGATTCACCAGCTCCTCTTTGGCGCGCTGAACCGCCGTCCATGTGTCATTGCCGACGTAAAGCTGTTGAGCCAGGTTGTGTTCAAATTCTTCCTCGATGCTGTGGAGCAGGGAGATGTGGAACATTTCCTTTGCCATTCCCGGAGCGTAGACTCTCTTGACCAGCACGGGCAACTGCGAGCGTTCCAAGAAAAGCAGGAAGCGTTCGTAGGCTTGGATTTTGAGCGGGGTAACCATCTTGGCGGTCGCAACACGCATTTCCGCCTTGGCTTTCATCCGCATTTCAAACTCCTTCAGCTTTAGTTTTCTGTTGAAAAAGTAGCCCATCTTGATTAGATTTTGCGCAAAAATAAGAAAAGAATCAAGAAGTTGGAAGAAAGAAGCGAGAATTTCGTATTTTTGCAGACTTTAATAAGGAATCTATAAATCTAAAATAACAAATCATGAGCGAAATCATCCTTTCCAACAGAGTATTGAACATGGCTGAGTCAGCCACTTTGGCTATGACCAACAAGAGCCGCGAGCTGAAAGCACAGGGCGTTGACGTCATCAGCCTGAGCATTGGCGAACCCGACTTTAACACCCCTGAATCGGCTAAGCAAGCTGGTATTGACGCCATCAACGGCAATGACACGCACTATCCGCCCGTACCTGGTACCCCTGCCTTGCGCAAGGCCATCGCCAACAAGCTGAAACGCGACAACGGTCTGGATTACAAGGATACCGACATCCTTGTTTCCAACGGTGCCAAGCAGGCCATCAACAACGTGCTTCTGGCCATTTTGAACGACGGCGACGAAGTCATCATTCCCGCTCCGTTCTGGGTATCATACCCTGAAATGGTAAAGCTGAGCGGTGGCGTTCCCGTCATCGTGAAGAGCGACATGGCCCACGACTTCAAGATCACTGCTGAGCAGCTTGAAAAGGCCATCACTCCCAAGACCAAGGCTTTGCTGATCAACACGCCTTGCAACCCCAGCGGATCTGTGTTTACCAAGGCTGAGCTTACCGCCATCGCCGAGGTGCTGAGAAAATACCCCAACATCATCATCATTTCCGATGAGATCTATGAGTTCATCCAGTACGAACACAAGCACGAGAGCATGGGCCAGTTTGAGTTCCTGAAGGACCGTCTTGTCATCGTCAACGGCGTGGCCAAAGGTTATGCCATGACGGGTTGGCGTATCGGTTACATCGCAGCTCCTCAGGCCATTGTGAAGGCTACCAACAAGATTCAGGGTCAGATCACTTCTGGTATCTGCACCATTGCTCAAGCCGCTGCAGCAAAGGCTATGGAGCTTTGCCCGGAGAACTCGAAGGAGATTCAGGACATGCTGAAGGCTTTCCGCGAGCGCCGCGATACCCTTGTGAAGCTGTTGAACGAGATCCCTGGTGTGAAGTGCAATACTCCTGCCGGTGCTTTCTATGTGTTCCCCGAAGTGAATTCTTACTATGGCAAGACTGATGGCCAGACGGTCATCAAAGGCAGCGACGACCTTTGCATGTGGCTGCTTTACAATGCCCATGTAGCTTGCGTGGCTGGTAATTCATTCGGCAACGACGACTGCATCCGCCTGTCTTACGCCACCTCTTTGGATAAGCTCATCGAGGCCGCCAGAAGAATCAAGGAAGCTTTGGCGAAACTGCATTAATGGATTTGCTAGACCGTTTCAACGGATTGAAAGCCCTGATAGTGGGCGATGTGATGATCGACGCATACACGAAAGGTGTGGTCGAGCGGATGTCGCCCGAGGCTCCTGTGCCCATTGTCAATGTGAAAACAAGCTTCGATCGCTTAGGCGGAGCGGCCAATGTGGCGCTCAATCTAAAATCATTGGGAGCAGTTCCGTACGTATGCTCAGTAATTGGCGACGATGCCTACGGCGATATGTTGTGCCAACTTTTGTTGGAACACGGTGTGGATGTCGGTTGCTTGGTGAAGAGCGAACAACGGCGCACGACGGTCAAACATCGTGTGTTCAATGGCGATAGGCAGGTGCTGCGCATTGACGAGGAAGATCTTTTTGATCTGACTGATGACGAGCATCAGGCGCTTTGGGATGTCCTTGAAAAAAGGCTTGACAGCGAGCATTTCGATGTCATCATCCTGCAGGATTACAACAAAGGAGTCTTGACGGAAAAGATGATTCAGGCTATCGTTGGTTTGGCACGGCAGAAAGGCATTCCCGTTGCGGTCGATCCCAAAAAGAAGAACTTCTTCGCCTATCAAGGCGTGACGCTCTTCAAGCCCAATGGCAAAGAGCTTCGCGATGGTCTCGGCGTTCACGCCGAGACCATCGACGAACTTCGTCAGGCTGCCGTTGTGCTGCAACAACGGCTCAACTGCCAATACCTGATGGTCACCCTCTCCGAGCAAGGGGTGATGATATTGCATGACGGATCCTTCCACCACATTCCTGCCCATCCCAGAAACATCGTTGACGTGTCTGGTGCGGGTGACACGGTGCTTAGCATAGCGGCCTTATGTCTGGCACTGAAGGAAAACCCAGAAACCATCGCCACTGTTGCTAACCTTGCAGGCGGACTGGTGTGTGAGGAGGTTGGAGTAGTGTCGATTGACAAGGAAAGGCTGCGCCAAGAGGTCAAACATATCCGTCATGAGTGATCAAAAGGCCGTCACTGAGATGTTTGACGACATCTCTTCACATTACGATTTCTTAAACCATTTGCTTTCGTTCCAAGTTGACAAGATTTGGAGACGCAAAACCTCACGGATTGTCGCTTCGTGCCAGCCCACGGCCATCCTCGACGTGGCCACCGGCACGGCAGACCTCGCCATCCGCATGGCGAAGAACATTCCTATGGCAAGCATTGTCGGGGTGGATCTATCGGAAAAGATGCTTGAAATCGGGAGACAAAAAGTCGAACAAGAACAACTGGAACAGCGCATTAAGCTGATGACGGCAGACGCAGCCCATCTCCCTTTCGAAGGCAGTCGTTTCGATGCTGTTGCCGTGGCTTTCGGCGTACGCAATTTTGAGCATCTTGAAGCAGGACTTCAGGAGATGCTCAGGGTGCTGAAAAATAACGGTTTAATTGCTATATTAGAGTTTTCTCATCCCAAAAACGGAATGGTCAAAGGACCTTACCAATGCTATTCCAAATACATCTTGCCCAAGGTGGGACGGGCGTTTTCAAAACATCCACAAGCCTATTCTTATCTCCCTTCGTCCATTGAAGCATTCCCAGAAAGTTGGGATTTTGTTCAATTGTTGAAGCGGCTCGGTGTAGTTGAGGTCAAAGAAGAGGCGTTTTTTGGAGGGATTGCTACGTTGTACCATGGCTTCATTCAAAAAAAGCCCGCTAATCCACAATAAACAATGAAAGTCCAACGTTATACCGTCTAAAATCAGAATCGTGAAAAAAGTTCTCACCATAGTACTTATTCTTATCCTTTCGCTGGCTGGCGTATCAAACCTCCAAGCCCAAACCAGGAAGGTGATCTACTTGCAGAATTATGACAATGCGCCGTACCATTTCGGGTTCCTGTTGGGTGTGAACTATATGACCTACAATGTGACCCTTCAAGATAACTATCAGGGCATTGACCGTCCGGCAACTCAACTTCCGCAGAACTATCGCCCCAGCAATCCTCTTGAACATACCTACCGAATCATCGGTGTTGATCCCATCAGTGACTGGCATAATATGGGCTTTTCGGTTGGCGTCATTGGAGATAAGAGGCTTGGCGACTATTTCAACCTGCGTTTGATTCCCACCTTGTCCATCGGTCCCCATAGAAACATCGTTTACCATTATTACCTTGATGATCATGACAATGATGTTAAAACCGCTGAGTCAGAGGATATTAACTCCAATTTTGTCGAGTTTCCCATTCAGGTTAAGTACCGTTCCAAGAGGTATAACAATATTGCGGCATACATTATTGCCGGTGTCAATCCCCGCTTTTACCTGAGTCGCAAAAAGCACCAAATGAACAACGACGAGCCTGCTTTGCTGCAAACCAACAGGGGAGACCTCGCCTTGGATCTGGGTACAGGCTTTGACATTTACAACCAGTGGTTCAAGATGGGCATCGAGATTAAGATGAGTTTTGGCTTGTTCAACGTCTTGAAAACCGATGAGATATCAATGAACAGCATGTATAATGCTCCGTTTAAAGAGGTGAAAAACAAACAGATACAAGTTTCCTTGACTTTTGAATAAAAATTTTTTGACGTATTTTGTTGTAGGTATGAAAAAAATATCTAATTTTGCAGCGTCAAAACGAAACCTCTAAGGCAAGTTAGACCGTGGTCTCTTCGTCTAGTCTGGTCAGGACGTCAGGTTTTCATCCTGGTAACTCGGGTTCAAATCCCGGAGAGACTACAAAAGCCCGCCGAAAAGCGGGCTTTTTTTATATCTTTGCAGCATGAAAAAACTACAGGTCATCGTCAGCAACCAATACAACCCTTACCTCAACCTTGCGGTGGAGACCTGGCTCACCGACCATCAGGAGGAGGGCGTGGTGACCATGTATCTGTGGAAAAATGAGCGCACGGTGGTCATCGGGCTGAACCAAAACCCCTTCTCGGAATGCGACGTGAAGCGCTTGAACGACGAAGGCGGTCACCTGATGCGCAGGCGTACGGGAGGAGGAGCGGTCTATCACGACCTCGGCAACCTCAACTTCTCGTTTGTCGCCGACAAGCAGGATTACGATGTCCGCCGTCAGCAATCGGTCATCCAGGAAGCCTTGAGGTACTACGGACTGGAAACCGAGATATCAGGCCGTAATGATCTCACCTGCCAAGGACGTAAGTTTTCGGGCAATGCTTTCTACAACGGTAGTATCAATAATCTGCATCATGGCACGATATTGATTAAGACTGATGCGACAATGATGCAGCGTTACCTTACCGTTGATCCGGGAAAGCTGCAGAAACACGGCGTTCAGAGCGTCCGCAGCCGCGTGGTCAACCTCTCGGAACTGGCCGATGTCACCTCGGAAAACATCGTCGATCCGTTGGTCAAGGCCTTTGAGAATGTTTACGGGATGAAGGCCGAAGTGGTTCGTTTCGATGAGATTGCCCCTCTTGCCGAAGTTCAGGCGACCATCGCCCACATCACCTCGCATGAGTACCTTTACGCTAAATGGGAGCATTTCAAAACCGTTAAGAAAGCCCAGTTCCCGTGGGGCAACGTGGAGGTTGGCTACGAGATGGATGCCGAGACCCAAACCGTCAAAAATATCGTCATCGCCACCGACAGCCTGAATACCGAAATCACTGGAATGATCAATGATATTTTAAACCTTATTTCCCTATGAAATATTATCTCTTGCCTTTCGGATGCCAGATGAACCTTAGCGACACAGAACGCGTACGCACGGTGTTGCAGAAGATGGGTTATACCCCAACAGACAATGAAGAGGAAGCCAATATTTTGGGCATCATCGCCTGCTCGGTACGACAGAAAGGCATCGATAAGGTGTATGGCCGCATTGAGAAGTGGAATGCCATGAAGAACCGCAAGAGTGTCATCACTTTCGTTTCCGGTTGCATTTTGCCGGCAGATAGGGTCCGTTTCCTCAAGTTGTTCGATTTGGTGTTCACTATGAATGAGCTGCCTCAGTTGCCAGAGATGATTCGTCAGTACGGTATCGTCACACCGGCAGCATTGAAAGAGGTAAACCCTTCGGCCAATATGGATCCTTTTTGGGAGATTTGTCCCATGCGCGCTTCTAACTTTGAGGCTTATATACCGATTCAGAACGGATGCAACAACTTCTGCACCTATTGCGCTGTGCCCTACACGCGAGGAAGAGAGGTGTCAAGGCCTTCGGAGGATATCCTGAATGAGGTGAAGGAATTGGTGGAGAAAGACTACAAGAGCATCACATTATTGGGTCAGAACGTCAACTCGTATGGCTTGGACAAGAAAGGAGAGAAGATCAACTTCGCTGAATTGCTGCGTCGCATCGGCGAATATGGGAAAGCATCTGGCAAGGAATTCTGGGTGTATTACACCGCCCCTCATCCCCGCGACATGGAAGATGAGATCATCGAAGTGATGGCTCAGTATGACTGCCTGGCCAAGCAAATCCATATTCCGATTCAGTCGGGTGACGACGTGATGCTTCAACGCATGAACCGCCATCACGATCTGGAACGTTACCGTCATATCATCCAAACCATTCGTCGTGTACTACCCACGGCAACCATCTTTACGGACATCATCGTGGGCTTTACCCATGAGAGCGAGGAAGAGTTTGAGAACACCCGCAAGGCCATGGAGGAGTTCAAGTACAACATGGCTTTCATTGCTCAATACAGTGTGCGAGAAGGTGCCGTGGCCTCCAAGTGGGAGGATGACGTGCCTAAGGAAGTGAAACGTCAGCGCTATCATCGTCTTACTGAGGAGTTGATGAAGCACTCCTTGGTTTACAATCAGGCATTGGTTGGCACTACGGTGAAGATGTTGGTGGAGGACTATGACCGAAAGAATGGCTACCTCACCGGTCACACCGAAGGCAAAATCGTGATTCGTATACCATCACACAATGAGAACTATATCGGGCAGATCATCGAAGTGAAGGTCGTTTCAGCGACACCATTGTCTATCGAAGGCTGCCCGATATAGATACAGTTTCATTACCAAAGCGTGTTTCCTGTTCTGGTTCCGAAGTGGAAATAGAATTGCCCAGGTCGGTCAAGCACTTCTGATTTGCTCATTGTTGGCTCCTACAGCTAAAAGCCCGAATCCAACATAGAAAACTCCTGCTCCTATTTAATTATTAATCCAATGGTCACAAACTCAGCTTCAATTGGATCTCTTCCACCTTTTTCTGCAGGTCCTGTACGGCCTTGACGAGCTGTTCCTCACGAAGCCGGTTCTCCTGTTGTTCGGGCATCTCGGAACTGATGTAATGCACAAAGCGCCATACCTCCTTGATGTCGTTGACTGAAAGATTGTAAGGCTTGTAGAGCGGGTTGAGCGAACAGAGGGTAAGCAGGCCCTCTTCTTCCATTTTGTTTTCCACAATCTTAAAGACGATGCCATCGTCATTGGTGAGGATGATGTAAGGCAGTCCAGTCCGGATATAGGTCCAGTCAAGCACATACTCGCCTGTGATGTAAGAACCATCAGGGATAGGCAGCATGGAATCGCCGCTGATCTGGAAGGTTCGGTACTTGCGGTCGCGCGAGAGGAAAGGTATCGAGAAGGTAGGTAGCACCTTGATATATTCGGGGTCGGCAAAGCCAGTGGTGTAGCCGGCTTTGGCCTTCTCGGTGACAAGTTCGATATTCTCTATGTTGTCAGCATTGACGGTGGTGGTCAGTACGCGTAGGTTGCTGCCTTTCAGATAAGGATCGAAGCCTCGTTCCAACTGTGAGATTTGCCCTTCGCTTAAAGTGCTGAGGTCGACCTTCACCAAGGTGTCGATGGCGATGTTGAAATACTTCGAAAAGGCTATTAAAGCCTCGATGTTGGGCTCGGCTACCTCGTTCTCATAGCCGCTCAGGGTGGAGCGCTTCATGTTGAGGGCAAAAGCCACATCGTCCTGTGTGCGACTGCGGTGTTTCCTAAGGAATTTGATGTTGGAACTGAAAAACATATCTTGGCGATGATTAAAAATTCGACGCGTCAATTGACAAAAAACTCGTCAAAGATACGTCGAATTTCTGAATTGTCAAGAAAAACTTCTTATAATGTTCAGGCTATTTTATCAACCCGGCAATCAAGATGACTGCCACAGCCAAAGGAGCCAGATAACGGATGATGAAGAAGACAATGTGTTTTAGCGGTGACTTCCTCTGACCTCCATTGGTCACCTCGTCGAAGAATTCGGTCTTGCCCAAACGCCAACCCAAGAAGATGACAATCAACAGGCCTCCCACAGGCAGCAAAATGTTGGCGGTGAGGAAATCGAGGAAATCGTTAAACGCGAATCCATCGATCTTCAATGGCGTGTGATCCATAAGGCTCAACGATGCGAAAAGGCCGATAAAAAGTGTTGCGGCACTGGCAATCACCGTTGCCTTTTTGCGGCTCAAGTGCAGTTCCTCAGAGAGATAGGCCACCACCACTTCAAGCATCGCAATGGTGGAAGTCAGCCCAGCGATGGCGAGCAGTATGAAGAAGATGAGGCAAAACCAATAGCCACCTGCCATTTGGTTGAACAGCATGGGTAGCGTGCTGAACACCAAATCCATGCCTGCCTCGGGTTTGACGCCGAACGTGAACGCGGCAGGGAAGATGACCAAGCCGGCAAGAACAGCCACAAGAGTATCGGATATCATCACCGAGAAGGCGGTACTGGTCAAGTTGTCATCTTTCTTCACATACGAACCGTAGGTGATGAGCGCGCCCATACCGAGACTCAGTGAGAAGAAGCCTTGTCCCATGGCACCAATGAGCGTGTCGCCTGTAATCTTTGAGAAGTCGGGATGGAAAAGGAAGGACAATCCTTCTTTGGCACCAGGTAAGGTAATGGAGCGAATGGCAAGGACGACCAAAATTACCAGCAACATGGGCATCAGTATTTTGGAATACTTCTCAATGCCATTCTGCACCCCCTTGAAGACCACTAAACCCGTCAGGAAGATGAAGATGGCCTGCAACAGCACATTGAGCCAGCCCGTATTGTGAAAGGTTTTAAAGCTTTGTTCGATGACAGCCAGGTTCTCGCCTTTGAACGAATTGGTCGCCGCCTTGAAAATATACTCGAGTGTCCACCCTGCCACGACGGAATAGGAGGCGAAGATAAGCAAAGAGCTCAAGACACCCAAATAGCCTATGATAGGCCACTTGGAATGAGGCGCCAACTTCTTGAAAGCACCTACCGTATTGCTCTGCGAGCGACGCCCGATGACCAATTCGGTGAGCATCACCGGAATGCCCAAGAAAATGACAACGATTAAATATACTAACAGGAAAGCAGCACCTCCGTTCTCACCCAGTTCACAGGGGAAACGACAAATGTTTCCTAATCCGATGGCAGAGCCTGCAGCGGCAGCTATGACACCTAATTTTGAGCCGAAGCCGTCTCGGTTTTTAGTTTCTTCAGTCATATTGTTTCAGTTTTTGAGGTTTTATAATAATCTAATTTGTTTAATCGAAATAACCAAAGCCGGAGATGGCCTTCAGCATTTGATCCACGTAATCCCACGAAGTGCTCGACCAGTGGAAGCCGAGGCGGTGTAGGACATTGCAGGTGTAGCGGTTGTCACGTTCGATGATGGCGGACTTTTGTCCGTGGGTAACATCCTGGTAGGCCAAAACGGCAGAGAGCAGCTTGGCCTTTTCAGGGTCTTTTCCGGCCTCATCTATGGCCTTGCTGAATTCATCATTTTCAACAAATCGTATTATTTTGCCCACCTTCGCCATAAGTTGGAGCACGTCGCCCAGCAGTTCTGTGTGGTTATTGAAGGGCTGGAAGACGGTGCATTCCTTTGGCGTCGCTGCGAGGGTCACCACAGCCTTGGCCGTTTGGTCGATAGGCGACATCTCGGTTAGCTCGTCATAGCTGTCGTAGGGGCAGCAGCCCAGCACGTGGAACACTCTAAGGCGTCCCATGTAGCTGTTGCTGTTGAAGTTAACCTGGAACTCACCGTCGTAGCTGCGTGGCGCGAGATTACCCACACGCATCACCTTAGCACTCAGTCCGTGATGGGCAACGGCATCGAGTACTAGACGCTCAGCCAGGAACTTGGAGTTGATATAACGGTTGTCGAGGAACTGTCCGAACCACAGCTTGCGCTCGTCGAGCTTGGGTACCTGCTCGCCATCGTTATGGATAATCCATATTTCGCCCACTGAAGTCGTAGAGATATGCACCAGTCGGGCACCAGTTTTCAGACAGAACTCCACGCAACGCTGTGCACCGCCTATATTCACGTCCTCGATGTCGGTTCCCTTGGAGAAGTGCTTCACGTTGGCAGCACAATTGAAGACGGTGTCGATAGGACTATCAACATTGATTTCCTGCGTCACGTCGGCATTCACCACAAAGAGGCGGGTGCCGAAGAGCTCCTTGAATGACTTCTCAAAATAGTAGAACAGCAGGTTCTTGAGACGATGCTCGGCAGAAGGCTGATCCTTGCCACGAACGAGACAGGTGATGGTTGTGGCATCGGAATCGATGAGCTCGCGCAGCACATGGATGCCAAGGTAGCCAGTGGCACCGGTAAGAAGGACATTACCCAACTGCTGACGCTCACCCTTGAGGAAGGTCTCAATATTGTTCCGTTGCAGGATGGCGTCGATACCGGAGTAGTCAAACTTGGTTATATTGACGTCGGAGTCTTCAGTGGGAGTCTCGCCAGTCACGAACTGTGCCAGCATACGCGGCGTAGGATGAGTGAACACATCGCCATAAATCACATGGTAGCCAGCCTTGTCGGCCTCGATGATGACCTTGGTCACCATAAGCGACGTACCGCCCATCTCGAAGAAATTGTCGGTGGCGCTTACCTTATCCAACGACAGGATGTCGCCGAAAATCTTGCAAAACTGTCTCTCCACTTCGTTGGCAGGCTCCACATATTCGTGGTCTGCCGCCTGAATGACAGGAGCAGGCAAAGCCTTTCGGTTCACTTTCTGGTTCTGGTTCAGCGGGATGGCGTCAATCTGCATGGTGGCGGCGGGAATCATGTAGGGCGGTTTCTGCTTGCCGATGAAGGCGTTCAGCTCCTTGATGTCCACCTGCTCGTCGCTGACGATGTATGCGGCGATGAACTTGCCGCCGTTCTCGTAGTCGAAAGCCTGGACGGTAGCATCCTTGATGCCAGGATACTCGCGGATGACAGCCTCTACCTCCTTCAATTCGATGCGGAAGCCACGAATCTTCACCTGTCCGTCGCGACGCCCCACAAACTGGATGTTGCCATCGGACAGATAGCGCACGATGTCGCCCGTACGATAGACACGGCTGTATTTTGCGTCGGTCGTAAACGGATTTGGCAGATAGGTCTCTGCGGTCTTCTCGGGACGATTCAGATAGCCACGGCTTACCTGCGGGCCACTGACCCAAAGCTCACCCACGGCACCTACCGGCAGACGGTTCAGCTGCTTATCGACGATATACAAGCGGAAATTGTCGAGAGGTTTGCCGATGGGGGCGTTCTGCTCGAACTCCGTCAACGGGTATGTGGTAGTGAAAATCGTACATTCCGTAGGACCATAGCCGTTGTGTAGTTGATATGCAGTGGGCGGCGTGAGGGGCAGGATTTTCTCGCCACCTACGGAGAGGTGATGCAGAGAATGATTGTCGCAATTCATCGCAAACTGACAACCCACCTGTGTGGTCATGAATGAATGCGTCACGCCCTCCTCGTTGAAATAGACATTCAAGTCAGGAAGGTTCAGTCGGATATCCTCGCCCACAATGACGACGGTAGCACCGCATGTAAGTGCCGGATACATATCCATCATACAAGCGTCGAAACCGTAGCTGGCGTATGCGGCCACCTTGTGCTCAGGCTTCAGATCGTAGTAACGCTGGTACCAATGGCAGAAGCATACTAGGTTGCCGTGCTCCAGCTGACAGCCCTTGGGCGTACCTGTAGAGCCTGAGGTGTAGAGCATGATAAACAGCGACGATGGCGTAATTTCTGCCTTGACAGGTGCCGTGGCAGCAGGCAGGGCGTCGATGTCCTTGGTCAGCAGCACCTTGCCTTGGTATTCATCTACGATGTGACACAGCTCATCGTCGGCAATGAGCAGCTTGGCGTTGGCATCCTGCATCATAAAGTTCAGACGCTCAGCGGGATAACTCGGGTCAAGAGGTTGGTAGGCGCAACCAGCTTTCAGCACACCTATGGAGGCCACTACCATCCACTTGCTGCGTGGAATCAGAATGGATACCACATCCTCTTTGCCGAGACCTAATGACTGGACATATTGTGCAATACGCTCCGACAGCTCATCGACCTGCTTATAGGTCAGACGGATGTCGTGATAGACCATGGCGATGTTGTCGGGATGCAGCTCAACCTGACGGCGGAAGAGTGACACAACAGTCTGGGTGTTGTCATAATCGACATCGTTTTGGTTGAAACTGTCGAGTAATGCAACCTGTTTGGTGTCGAGCAGCGACACGTTCTTCAGCGGTGTTGCGGGATTGCTGATGAAAGCATTGGCAGCGTTGCTGATGGACTGTGCCAGACATTCCATCAACTCGTGGCTGTAGCGTCCGTTGTCATACTGCAAGCAGATGCTCGGCTTACCCGACTCGTCGTTCATGATGAAGAAGGCGATGCGGAACTTCGGCGTGTCCGACTCGAAGGTCTCAACGGGTATCGTCTCACCTTTATATTTATAGTCATCGATGATGCCCATTTGGTAGGCGAACATGATTTCTGCGGTGAGGTCATAGTCGGAAGCGATGCGTGTAAACGGATAAGTCTCGTGCTGCAACGTCTCTTCGAAGTTCTTGCTGGTTTCGTTGATAAACTCCATGACACTCTGATCACCAATGGTGGCACTCAATGCCAGCGTGTTGACGAACATGCCGACGGTGTTGCTGATGCGCAAATCGGAACGTCCGTTACTGATGGTGGTGATGCACAGCTCTTCGCTATTGGTAAAGCGTGACAGTGCATAGAAGGTGGCAGCAAGGATGTGGTGTGCCGGAGAGATGTTGTGCTGACGACAGAAGTTTTCGATGGCCGTGAAATCCAACGGTGTATACAAGGTACCTAAGGTGCCTTGCTCCTTGGGATTGGTCAGGTCGGCTGGAACCTCCGTTACGCCCTCCACCTTGCCCAAACGCTCTTGGAAGAAGTTTTGGGCAGCGGCAAATTCCTCACTGCTTTCAGCAGCTTTCTGTGCAGCCACGAAGTCGGCGTAGGTGAAGGTCTCTGGTTCGATCTCCTTGCCGTTGAGCAGGTCAAACAACTGCGACAGAATCAGGTCGAAGGAACCACCGTCAACGACGAGGTGATGGATGTCCATCATCAGATATACCCACTCCTCGGTGGTGACAACCTCCACGCGGTAGAGCGGTCCTTGCCTCAAGTTGAAGGGCTTGACGAACTCCCACTTGTAATGAGGTATGTCTTCCTCCTTGCACTGGCTTTGGGAAATCTCTACAGGTTGCTCAAGGTCCACAATCTGGACAATCTCAGACCCTGCACTTCCAAAATGTGCCTGTAGCTGAGGATGCGTCTTGACGAGGGTCTCCACAGCCTTGGTCAGCAACTTGATGTCCACATCTTTGGGGAAACGGATAATGACTGGCGTGTTATATATGGTAGATTCGGGGTTCTTGATGGAATCCACATAAACACCCATCTGAGCATACGACAACGGAATGTTGCTCATGTCGGCATGTGCCGTCTCTGCTTCTTCCTGTTTTGAAGCGCCTCCACTCATCAGTGCACTCAGAATCTCGTTCTCGATGCTTTGTACACTGCCAGACTTGGCCAAAGCCTTGGAATCGAGGGTCACGCCAAAGCGCTTGTTAATCTGGATGGCCACCTTGATGGCCATGATGGAGGTAAGGCCGACATAGCCCAATATCGTCGTAACGCCAAAGTCCTCAGTGTTGATGATTTGTGCGATGATGCCGTGAATTTCCTTTTCCAGCACATTCATCGGCACGTTACTCTCCACAACTTCTTCCGCTTTCATTTCAGGTTTCGGAAGGGCTTTCTTGTTCACCTTCTGGTTCTGGTTGAGCGGAATCTTGTCGATTTGCATCGTCACAGCGGGCACCATGTAAGGCGGTTTTTCCTCCATGATGAAGCTGTTCAACGCATTGATATCGACGGTTTCATCGGACACGATGTATGCCGCGATGAACTTGCCGCCATTCTCATAGTCGAAAGCCTGCACGGTGACATCTTTGATGCCCGGGAATTGGCGGATGACCGCCTCGACTTCGGTGAGTTCGATGCGGAAACCGCGAATCTTCACCTGTCCGTCGCGGCGACCCACAAATTGGATATTCCCATCAGGTAGGTAGCGCACGATGTCGCCAGTGCGGTAGCAGCGACCCCAAGGTGTCTCAATGAAAGCCTCGGCTGTCTTTTCCGGACGATTCAGATAGCCACGTCCCACTTGAGGACCATTGACCCATAGCTCACCGGCTGCACCAACAGGCAACCTATGCCCGTAAGCATCCATAATGTAAAGATGCATATTCTCCACGGCCTTTCCAATGGGGATGTTCTTTAGATTCTCCTTCACGGCAAATGCCGTCACATAGCAGATACTCTCTGAAGGACCATAGCCGTTCAGGAGCAAATAGGGTGGAGGAGTGACATCTGCCAGTTTCTCACCGCCTGTGATAAAGGCCTTCAGGGAGTGATTGGGAATATCGTTGACAAAAGAACGTGCCACTTGCGTCGTCATAAACGTATGGGTGATGCCGTTCTGTTCAAAATAGTCGTTAAGGGCGATGAGGTCGAGGCGAATCTCCTCTGGAATGATATAGACGGTGGCACCCATCATAAGCGGTGGCCATAATTCAAGCAAACAGGCATCGAAACCGTAACTGGCATACGCACCTACGCGACTATCTGCTTCGACATGCAGTGCGTGTTGATGCATGTGGCTGAAAGCCACCACATTCCGATGCTCGAGTTGACATCCCTTCGGTACTCCTGTAGAGCCACTGGTGTAGATGAGCGTAAAGAGGCTCTCAGGCTTGGGTTCATCATGATCCTTGAAATCCTTCAGCTTCTCAATGTCTTTGGTGAACAACACTTCACCCTTGTATTCATCCACGATGGAACAGAGTTCCTCGTCGGCAATCAACAGCCTGGAGGCCGTATCCTTCATCATGAAGTTCAGACGCTCGGCGGGATAACTCGGGTCCAACGGCTGATAAGCACAGCCTGCCTTCAGCACACCTAACGAAGCAATGGCCATCCATTCTGAACGGGCTATCAAAATGGCTACAACATCCTCACGTCCTAATCCTTTCGATGCGATATAGCTTGCAATGCGTTCGCTTATCTCATCCAGTTCGGCGTATGTGAATTGCTTGTCCTTGAAGACCACAGCGGTCTTGTCGGGCGTAGCCTTGGCTTGTTGGCGGAACAACGATACGATGGTCTGTGTGTTGTCGTAAGGATTGTCAGTTTGGTTAAAACTGTCAAGCAGTTCTACTTGCGAAGCTGTTGTGACGTCGATGTCGCACAGGTTCGCTTGACTGAGGAGGCCCTCTAAAGTGGCTTCGTAGCTCTCTACGAACTGACTGATCAGCGCCTCAGAGTATGCGCTGGAGTTGTATTCTGCCCTGACATGATACTGATTGCCGACGGTACAGGCCGTCAGACAGAATGGTACTTCCAGGGTGAAGTTACGGAGTTGTATGGTCTGCAAAGGTTTCCCCATCAGTTGAGTGTCGCCAAGCATCTCTCCCCGCCACGCAAACAAGGTGTTGCATTGCAGGTTGAGGTCGGCCATCAGGTCGCTGTAGGCATAGACGTCGTGCTCGCGACAGCCGGTCATCTGCTCTTGGCTTGCTTTCAGGAAGTCAAGCACAGAGGTGTCGTTGCTGAACTTGGCGTAAACGGGCAGAGTCTTCACCGTCATGCCAACGGAATGTTGGAACTTCGGTTCGGTGCGTCCGTTGTAGACTGTGGTAAACAGCGCCTCCTGCTCATTGTTGTACTTCGCCAGGAGATAGGCGTATGCCGCTGTGAAGAGGGTGTTCTTATAGATGCCGTTGGTCTTGCAGAAAGCCTCTACCTTTTCCTTGTCAATGCTGAGCGCGCGAACTATGTTGGACTCGGAGCGTTCCGTGCCTTCGAGGTCAGGTATGAGTTGGGTGAACGTGTCACCACAGTCGAAGTTTTGGGCATACCATTGTTTGCCTTCCTCGAAGGCTGGCGTTTTGCGCATCTCAGCCTCGGCAAGGGCCAGTTCCCGCATCGACATTTCCTCGGGAGCAAGCGAGCCGCCGTCGTAGGCCGCTTCCACATCGTGAAGCATGAGATTCTGTGAAACGCCGTCGAAGATGATATGATGTGTGTCGAAGAACCAATAGATATGTTCCGCATCGCGCATCACTTTGGCACGAAATAGTCTGCCACCATTAAGCTGGAACGGCTCGATGAATTTCTGCTTCTCGGCCTCAAGGTCTATAACCTGTTCGACAGTAAGGCTGAAGTCCTCCTTTTCCATATCGACGGACTGGAAGGGTTCGCCATCGTCAGTCACCCCAATTCGGGTAAAGAAAGTTGGGTGCGCCTTTATCGTTGTTTCGATGGCGCGGCACAAACGGTCGGCATCGAGGCTGCCGTCAAAGACAAAAAGAAACGGAAGGTTATAGAAAACCTCGTTTTCATGTTGTACACATTCGGCATAAATACCTAATTGCGATTTTGACAAGGGAGCTACTGCTTTCATATTGTGTTATTTTATGATTAATTCATTTGGTGAAATACTTCGTATATTTACAGTTCAAAATATCCAAACCCCGCGATGGCAGCCAGCATCTGGTCCACGTAGTCCCATGAGGTAGGCGACCAATGGAATCCTAAGCGATACAGTACTTGTGAAGTGTACTGGTTGTCGGTGGGAATGATCACGGCTTTTTGTCCATGCGCCATGTCTTGGTAAGCAATCAGGCTGGAGAGGCGCTTGGCCTTTTCAGGGTCTTGCTTGGCGGCTTCCAAAGCCTCGCCGAAGGTTTCGGCCTCCACCTGACGCGGTGCATCGCCGATTTTCCCCAATTCAGCCAACACATCTCCGAAATGCACATAATGGTCGTTGAACGGATGGAACAGGCAGCACGATTGTGGTGTCTGCGAAAGCAAAACGATGGCCTTCGCAACTTCGTTGATGGGGGAGAACTCCATCGGGGCACCGGTCAACTCGTAAGGATAGCAGCCCAACATCTGATAGACTCGGATTCGTCCCATGGCACTGTTCGTCTGGAAGTTGATCTGGAACTCGCCATCGGTGGAACGAGGCGCCAGGTTGCCAACACGCATCACCTTGGCGTTCAGCTTGTGCAAGGCGATGGCATCGAGAACGATGCGCTCAGAGATGAATTTGGAGTGAATGTATTGGTTGTTGAGGCTCTGACCGAAATAGAGTTTCTGCTCGGTGTAGACTGTATGCTCCGGTGGCATCCCATTGATGGACATGCCAGCAGTGCTGTAAGTGGATACATGGATGAGTCGGGCATGGTTCAGCAGGCAGAACTGGACGCAATGCGATGCGCCGCCTACGTTGACGTCTTCAATCTCGGTTCCTTTGGAAAAGTGTTTCACCACAGCGGCGCAATTGAAAACGGTATCCACTTTGCCGTCCACCTTGATTTCATGGGTCACGTCACCATTGACGATGCGTATGCGGTTGCCAAACAGTTCGTTATAGTTGTTGCTGAAGTAGTAATACAGCATCCCCTTCAAGCGACGTTCGGCCTTTTCCTCGTTCTCGGCCCTGACCATGCACCAGATGACAGGTACATCCTTACGGTCGATGAGTTCCTTGAGGATATGGATGCCCAAGAAGCCCGTGGCTCCTGTAATAAGCACGTTTCCAATGGGTTGCTGTTCTCCATTCTTGAAAGCGTCGAGGGTGTTATTTTCGAGGATGTTGTTGATGGGGCCATAGTTGTGGTTGCGGGCCTCTTCGTCTTCATTGACGGTGCCGCCAGTGAGGAAGTTAGCCAACTGACGTGGTGTCGGGTTGGCGAACACATCACCGTAGGCGATATGATGACCAGCCTTGTCGGCCTCGATGATGACGCGCGTTACCATGAGCGAGGTGCCGCCCAATTCGAAGAAGTTGTCGGTGGCGCCAATCTTGTCCATAGTTAAAATGTCACCAAAGATCTTGCAGAAGAGTCTTTCGACGTCGTTGGCGGGCTCCACATATTCGTGGTCTGCCGCCTGAATGACAGGAGCGGGCAAAGCCTTGCGGTTCACCTTCTGGTTCTGGTTCAGCGGGATGCTTTCAATCTGCATCGTGGCCGCCGGAATCATGTAAGGCGGTTTCTGCTGGCCGATGAAGTCGTTGAGTTGTTTGACATCCACCTTCTCGTCGCTGACGATGTAGGCAGCGATGTACTTGCCTCCGTTCTCATACTCAAAGGCCTGCACAGTAGCATCCTTGATGCCCGGGAACTGGCGGATGACGGCTTCCACTTCCTTCAGCTCGATGCGGAAACCGCGAATCTTCACCTGTCCGTCGCGACGACCGATGAACTGGATATTGCCGTCGGGCAGGTAGCGCACAATGTCGCCAGTGCGGTATACACGGCTGTACTTCGGGTCGTCGCTGAAAGGATTCCTGATGTAGGTCTCGGCAGTCTTTTCGGGGCGGTTCAGGTAGCCACGGCTCACTTGCGGTCCGGCGACCCACAACTCGCCCATGGCACCAACAGGAAGCCTATTGAATTGCTTGTCAACGATATAGAGTTTTAGATTGTCTAAGGGTTTGCCGATGGGGATGTCCAATTCGTAATCCTTCACCCAGTAATTCGTGATGAAAACGGTACATTCTGTCGGGCCATAGACGTTGTACATGTTGTAGTTCGTCGGCGGATTGAGTGCCGAGAGTTTCTCGCCACCCACAGCGAAGCAACGCAACGAATGGTTCTCGACATTGGTCGCGAACTGGTAGCCAACCTGCGTAGTGATGAACGAATGGGTGATACCTTGTTGGTTGAAGTAGTCGTTCAATTCGGGCAGATTCAGGCGGATGTCGTCGCCGATGATATGAACGCAGGCTCCGCTGGTGAGGGGGGTGTAAAGGTCCATCATGTGGACATCGAAGCCATAACTGGCGTAGGCGGCCACTTTGTCGTTGGCGGTCAAGCCAAAGTATTTCTGATAGTAATGGCAGAAAGCGACTAAGTTGCGGTGTTCGAGCTGGCAGCCCTTGGGTGTACCCGTCGAACCCGAAGTGTAAAGCAAAATAAAGAGGCTCGAAGGCGTGATATCAGCTTTTACAGGCTCAGCCGAAGGCAGCATGTCAATGTCTTTCGTCAGCAGCACTTCACCTTGGTATTCATCAACGATGGAACGCAATCCTTCATCGGCGATGAGCAACTTGGCGTTGGCATCTTTCATCATGAAGTTCAGACGCTCGGCGGGATAGCTCGGGTCGAGGGGCTGATAGGCACAGCCGGCCTTCAGCACACCGAGTGCGGCAATGGGCATCCATTCGCAGCGTGGAATAAGAATCGACACAACATCTTCTTTTCCAAGACCTTTCGAAACGATATAGGCTGCCATACGCTCCGTAATGTCATCCACCTCACGGTAGGTGTATTTGTTGTCATGATACACCACCGCCATGTTGTCGGGTGTTTCAGCCACTTGCTTACGGAACAGCGAAACGATGGTCTGCGTGTTGTCGTAAGGCACCTCGGTTTGGTTGAAGCTGTCAAGGAGGGTGGTCTGTTCGGCATCCAGCAGCGATACTTGCTGCAACTTCATCTCTGGCTGACGGATGAAAGCCTCCACCGCATTGCCGACCGATTGGGCCAAATGCTGCATCAGTTCACGGCTGTAGCGGCCGTTATCATATTGTATGCAGACACAAGGCTTGCCCGTTTCGTCATTGATGATGTAGAAGGCGATGCGGAACTTCGGCACATCCAATTCAAGGTTCTCCACCTCAAGCGTTTGGCCTTTACAAACATAATTGCTGACCACACCCACTTGGTAGGCGAACATGATTTCAGCCGAAATATCGTAGTCGTTGACGATTTGTGCGAAGGGATAGTATTCGTGCCGCAAGGTCTCATCGAAGTTCTTGCTGGTCTCGTTCAGGAACTCCATCACGCTTTGTTCTCCAATCTCGGCACTCAATGCCAAAGTATTGACAAACATACCGATGGTGTTGCTGATGCGCAGGTCGGAACGCCCATTGCTGAGGGTGGTGATGCAAAGTTGTTCGTTGTTGGTAAAGCGTGAAAGTGCGTAGAATGTTGCGGCAAGGGTGAGGTGTGCCGGCGAAAGGTTGTGCTGACGGCAGAAACGCTCGACTGCATCGAAATCCAACCTGCTGATAACCGTTTCAATAATGCCTTGCTCCTTTGGATTGGTCAGGTCTGACGGGATCTCAGTCGCGCCTTCCAAATTGCCGAGACGTTCTTGGAAGAAGTCTTTGGCGGCAGCGTGTTCTGCACTGCTTTCGGCGGCTTTCTCGGCAGCGACGAAATCGGCGTAACTATAGGCTTCAGCTTCAATCTCCTTACCATTCATCAAGTCGCACAACTGGTTCATGAACAGGTCGAAGGAGCCACCATCGAAGACGAGGTGATGCACATCGTGCAAGAGATAGACCCACTGCTCAGTGGTAACGATTTCCATGCGGTAAAGCGGTCCTTGCCTCAAATTGTACGGCTTGACGAACTCGCGCTTGTACTGCTCCATTTCCGCCTCGCTGCGGTGGCTTTGTGCAACTTCAATAGGCTGTTCCAAATCAACTATTTGGATGATTTCCGAACCCGCGCTCCCGAAATGCGCCCTCATCTGCGGATGCACCTTGATGACGGTCTCAACGGCCTGAGCGAGTAGGGTAGTGTCGGTATCTTTTGGGAACCGCACTAACGAAGGGATATTATATAAAGTGGATTCGGGCTTCTTCATGCATTCCACATAAACGCCCATCTGCGCGTACGACAGCGGAATGTTGCTCATGTCGGCATGTACCTCCTCGGTAGCCTCTTGTTTCACAATTTCTCCGCTGATCAGTCGGGTCAGAATCTCATTTTCGATGCTTTGGATGGTGCCTGTCTTGGCCAAAGACTTGGAGTCCAGGGTCACACCAAAACGCTTGTTGATTTGGATGGCCAACTTGATGGCCATGATGGAGGTAAGGCCGGCATAGCCCAACACGGTGGTCACGCCGAAGTCTTGGTTTCCAATGATTTCTGCGATGATGTCGTGGATTTCCTGCTCCAGCACATTCATCGGGACATGGACATCGTCTTGAGCGGCACTATCGGCTGGTTTCTCGGGTTTTGGCAGTGCTTTCTTATCCACTTTTTGGTTTTGGTTCAGCGGAATGCGCTCAATCTGCATGGTCACGGCAGGAACCATGTAAGGCGGCTTTTCGTCCATGATGAAGTTGTTCAGCGCATTGATGTCAACGGTTTCATCAGAAACGACGTAAGCGGCGATGAACTTGCCACCGTTGGCCTCATCGAAGGCCTGTACCGTCACGTCCTTGATGCTTGGGAATTGGCGGATTACGCTCTCCACTTCCTTCAGTTCGACGCGGAAGCCGCGGATCTTCACCTGACCGTCCTTACGCCCCACAAACTCGATGTCGCCCGAAGGCAGGTAGCGTACGATGTCGCCTGAACGATAGACACGCTCGTATTTCTCGCCTTGGTCGAAAGGATTGGTCAGATAAACCTCGGCAGTCTTTTCCGGACGGTTGAGGTAGCCGCGAGTCACCTGAGGACTAGCCACCCAAAGTTCACCGGTAGCACCCACAGGAAGCCTATGGCCGAATTTGTCAACGATATAGCACTTCACGTTGCGTTGCGCCTTGCCAATCGGGATGTTCTTGCGTTCTTCGGTTACATCAAAGTTGGTCACATAACAGATGGATTCCGAGGGACCATAGCCATTGGCAACGACAAAGCCCTTTGGAGGGATGAACGATGCCAGTTTCTCACCACCGGTCAACAGGCGTTGCAACGACTTGCATTCGAAGTTGGTGGCAAACTGGTAGGCCACCTGCGTCGTCATGAAGGAATGGGTGATATGGTTGGCCTCGAAGTAATCGTTCAAGGCCATCAGGTCGAGGCGAATCTCTTCTGGAATGATGTGCAATTCGGCTCCGATGGTGAGTGCACCAAATAGTTCCTCAATGGAAGCATCAAAACCAAAACTTGCGTAGGCGGCGATGCAACTATTTTCCGTGATGTTGTGGCAATGTTGGTGCATGTGGCAGAAAGCCACTACGTTACGATGCTCTATTTGACAACCTTTGGGGACTCCAGTTGTGCCCGAAGTATAAATCATGGTCATCAGGCTGTGCGGCTCAGGGCCAATCAACTCCACGGGATTGGCGAGGCTAGGGGTGATGTCTTTGGTGAGCAACACATCGCCTTTGTAGAATTCTACAAGGGGAAGCAAGGTCTCATCAGCAATGAGTAGTTTGGTGCCAGAGTCTTGCAGCATGAATTCAAGGCGCTCCTTGGGATAGGAGGGGTCAAGGGGCTGATAAGCGCAACCGGCTTTCATCACGCTGAGTGAGGCGATGGCCATCCACTCGCTGCGAGGGATCAAAATGGCGACTACGTCTTCGCGGCCCAAACCCTTGGCGGCCAGATAGTATGCAATAAGGTCGCTTATCGTGTCAACTTCGCGATAGGTGTATTTCTTGTCTTGGTAAACCACGGCCACCTTATTAGGATGCAGTTCCACTTGTTTCTTGAACAATGAAACGATGGTCTGGCTTTCATCGTATTCAGAATCCGTATCATTGAAACTGTCCAAAAGGTGTTGCTGTTCCTCAGAAATGATTTGGATTTCCTTCAAGGGCTTGTCCAAATCCATCATTTGGCTGATAATGGTTTCATAACTCTGCATCAACTGCTCGACGAAATCCTCTGAATAGCGGTGCGCATGGTGCGAAAGTATGGCTATGTATTGCTCCTCCGTTTGGAAAACCTGAACTTCAAGCGGATCACTGGTGCTGTTGTCAGTCAGTTGCTCAATAGCTACCGACTTATTATCCAATTTCAAGTCACTAAACAGTTTTCCTTGATACACAAACATCTGGTGTGTTTCAATACCTTGCTCGCTGCAGAAGTCGGCGTAGGAGTAGAGGCTATGCTTGCGTGCTTCTGTGTCGAGGTCGCCTTGCTTGAACAAATCATCCACCGTCATATCGTCTTTGACGCTGTAGAAGGCAGGCACTGTACTCACAAACATTCCGAAGCTTCTGGTCAAATGGAAGTCACTGCGACCATGCCAGATGGTGGAGAACAATACTTGTTCATCGCCCGTGTAGCGTGACATCAGCAAGGCGTATGCTGAGGTGAAGAAACTGCTCAAATTCACCTTTTTTTCTTTGCAGAAACGGTTGATGGCATCCGTATCCACCTTCAACGGCCTGAAAATGGTATGGCTGCGAAACTCTTTCTCGTCAAGATCAGGCTGTAAGAGGGTGTCTACATCGTCGCAAACATAGTGCTCCCGAAACCATTGTTGGTCGTTTTTCCATAGCTCACCTTGGCGTTGCTCAAACTGCTTCAAAGCGAAGTCAATGGACGAAATCTCCTCGTTATCAACCTTCTTTCCCTGATAGGCATTGTCCATGTCGCGCAACAGGACTCGCAGCGAAGCCCCATCGAAAATGATGTGGTGGAACTGGAAATAGAGATAGTTGGCCTCGGGTCCACTCATTAGCTTGAAATAGAGCAGTTGGCTGCCATCAAGGGCCATCTTCTTGAAGAGATGCGGTTTTTCAGCTTCGATGTCCTTGATTTCCTCTATTTGGATGTCAAAAGGCGCTTCTTCGATGTATTGTTCAGCGACGCCTTCTTCGTTCACTTTCACGCGGCAGTTGGCGTAGGGATGAGCCTCCAAAGCCTTGAGAATAGCCGATTTAAGCCGTTCCAAATCAATGTCTTTCCCAAAGGTAAGAAGATTCAAAGGTTGGTATATGTTACTTCCGGGGTTTTGCATACACTCTGCAAAAACGCCGACCTGCGATTGGGTCAAGGGAGCAGTTTTCATATTTGTTTGAGGTTAATTTTTGTCTTGCCAAATGGTGTTGAATAATGTAGGTTTGACGGAGAGCATGAGCCAACCCCAATGCAAATTCCGCTGTTCGGTGACTTCTTGGATTTGTTGGAGTATGACCATAGTCTCTGTGCCATGCATGTAAGTATAACCTGCCGCAACCGAAACAGCCTTACTGAAAGCATATGAAGCAGAAAAGTCAACTTCATGTCCTAATGTCTTGCTGTCCAAATATTCGAGATCGGTTGCGATGGCATAGTAATGGTATGCCGCATTGAGACTCAGACCGTCAACAGGATTTACATTGCCACCAACATAGAGGTTTTGGAGGCCTGGGGTGAAGCCATGGTAATAGTTTTTCAGATAGAAAAAGTCCATTGCGCCATAAAACTCATGGTGAGAGCCGAAAATGGTACTGAAACCTCTGATTTTGTCGTGTTGAACCATGCCCAAATGTCCATCAGCTGGTATGGCAAAAAACTTGTCGCCGCTCAAATAGTCGTATCCGGCAGAGAAACCGTATTTCTCACTGGGATTCACGTTGGCTTTCACGCTACCCATGAAAGCATCAATGGGCAAACCGTGCTCTTGTTTACCCATCTGGTAGTAGAACTCGCCTTCCAACGACCAATATTTCGGACGGAAGGCCATATAGGTGCCCACCAACTGTTGGAAGTAGGTGACATCTGTTTCTCCTTGCCTGACGCTTTGCATTCCGATGTTCATGCCCACCAACGAAATGCCAAACATTTTCTTGGGCGTATCAAAGTGATACCAAAGGGTTTGCATGGTCTTGTAAGGTTGCAGGCCGCCCGAATAATACTGGTTTCCGTTTTCCATGTTATCTGCATCTTGGTTGTAGGCCGCCATCAGATGTACCTTGTGGCTTTCACCATCATAACCAAGCTTCAACACATCATGGGTGGGAGCGGTCATGGTCCAATCGTCGTTGCCGATGATACGTCCGTTGTCATAGTCCAGTTCCTGACGGCCAATCTTCGCGAAAAAGCCGTTTTTCGACTGTAGGTTGGCCCAGCCTTCGTAAAGGCTAATGGTGGCGCCACCCTGTCCCCAAATGCCGGAGAACTGAGGGGAGAGCTTTACCTCTAACCAGGAGCGCTTGTAATCTGCCGTGATGCGGTATTTGCCCAATATGAATTGCGACCTGCGGTACTTGTCGAGGCTGTCGGCCTTGAAACCGCCCGCACGTAACTCACCACGGGTCACCAATTGGGCATCCAAACTGAATTCATTGGTCTTCTCGGTTTGTGCATAGAGTCCCATTGCAGTCATCAAGATGATGAAAGTGAAGATATGTCTTAAATTATTGGCTTTCATTTTGATAGCTTCATTCGATGGTAAAGATGTCAATAAATCCGGTTGCTTTGAAGATGTCGGTGATTTCCTCATTGAGGTTCTTTAAAACGAGTTTATTGCCGTTGGCTTTGGCACTTTTCTGTAATCCTAACAGGATACGCAATCCGCTGGATGCAATGTATTCCAATTTGGAGCAATCGATAAGAATGTCTTTTCCTGTGACCTTATGCATAGCTTGCAGTTGTTGGTCGACTTCGATGGCGCTGGCAGTGTCGAGTTCACCTTCTAACGTGACTGTATAGCCACTATTCACTTCATTAACGGTTGTTTTCATGGTTGATGTTTTTTATTAATGTTAATATATTTTTCCCTTCTTTACGTTCGTAATTAATGCTGTCTAACATATTGCGCACCAGAAAGATTCCCAATCCTCCGATGGGACGCTCATCCAGAGAGAGTGTGGTATCGGCTTTGCTGGCCTTGGTGGGGTCGAACTCTGCACCTGAATCAATGAGGATGAATCGTAGTTGGGATGCGTCTGCTTCGGCTTTGATTTCCACAGTACCTTCTGTGTTGGCGGGATAGGCGTACTCCATGATGTTGACTACGGCCTCTTCAACTGCCAGTTTGATTTGATGTGCCATTTCGTGATTCAGTTGAAGGGCTTGTGTCGCGGATCGTGTGAATTCGTTGAGCTGACTGATTTGGCGAACGTCGTTTTTCAGTGTGATGGATTGTTGCAATATGAGTTTTTTCTCACGGCGTGTGTATTGGACAGCCAACATCGTCAGATCGTCACTTTGTTCAGCTGTGTCCACAAAGGCTTTGACGGTCTCATTTACTTTTTTGATAGTCTGTTCTGTCGACAGGGAGGTGCAATTGGTCAGCGTGGCGGTGGTACGCTCCAAGCCAAACAGTTTGCGTTTATCGTTCATTGCTTCGGTCAGGCCGTCGGTGTAGAGGAAGAGTGTCTCGTTGGGCATTAGCGTCGTCTCTTGCGTCATGTAGCGGTAGTTGTCCATCACGCCTAAAGGCAGGTTTGCGTTGACGGGGAATCGTTTGAGCGACTGGCCGATGACCCAAGGTGCATCGTGTCCTGCATTACAATAACGCAGTCGGCCAGTGGGGAGATCGAGCACGCCGATGAACATGGTGAGGAACATGTTGTGTTCGTTGTTTCGGCATGCGGCTTCGTTTAGGGTGCGCATGATGCGTGCTGGGTCGCTATCGTGGCCCGATGCCGATCGGAACAGCGTGATGCCCGACGACATGATGAGGGCTGCAGGTACGCCTTTGCCGCTGACATCACCTATGCAGAAATACAGCTTCTCGTCTCTGATAAAGAAGTCGAAGAGATCGCCGCCCACCATTTTGGCGGGTTCCAACATGCCATAGATGTCGATGTCATCGCGTTCAGGAAAAGGGGGATAAGTCTTGGGTAGCATCTCCATCTGTATGCTGCGGGCGACGTTGAGCTCACTGTTGAGGTGCTCGCTTTCCACTTCGGCCTTCTGGAGTTTGTTGATGTTCGATGCCGAGCGATGGAGGATGAAAGCCATCACCAGCAAGCCTGCCAGCATTAGCAACATGATGCGAAGTTGCAGTTTGAGGAGGGGTTCAAATACCTCGTCGTCGTAATTGACCACGGCGATATGCCAACGGTCCATGGTCTTGGGGGTAAAATAATACACCGTTCCTTCGGAATGGTCTTCCCAGTCGATGAATGAAAGCTGTGTGATGCGCCCTGAAACGCTGGTTGTGCGTTTGACGGTGCTGTCGTTTATCAAGGTCATGATTTGCTCCACGTCCTTATGCCTGTTCTTGCTAACGGGACCGCAAATCAGTTTGCCCTCACCTGAGAGTAGGAGGTTATATGAAGAGGGGAACATGTGCTGCCTGTTCAGCGTGTAGCTTAGCAGGGTCGCCGAGATGTCCACGGCAATTGCGGCCACCGCGCGTTCTGTCTCGTCGTGGATGGGGCAGGTGTAGGTAATCAAGGTGATCGCTGGGTTTTCTGGGTCGGGGTAGGGCTCACTCCAATAGGACTGGTCGTTGTTCACCGTGTTGAGAAACAGGTCGCGTTGGCTATAGTCGTGGTCTTCCGAAGCCAGTTGGGTGGTGATGAGTGTCGAGTCGCGTCGGACGGTATAAGGCTCGAAGAGGCGTCCTTTTTCAGGATAGTAGTCGGGGATCATAGCCATGCTGCAGCCGACAATGGCGCTGTTGTATTCGACGATCCTTTGTGTGAGGGAGAACAACGAGTCGGGAAACGGCAGCAACTGCTCAGCCTCCCATACGTGGTTTTGCAAGGCTGTTTTCACCGAGGTCAAAGTATCGTCTAAGGTCAAAGACTTCACAAACAACTCCATCTCGGCATGGCGTTCCAAACTCTTCTCCATTTCACGACGGACATCGTAAAATTGGATGACTGCAATCAGTAGCATCAATGCCGCCGCCGTGATGAGGATGGCTATTTGCGAGGTTCTAGTTGCCGATATCTTAGGATTTTTCATACAGTCCGAGTGAAAATAAACTACAAAAGTAGTAAATATTAGTGATTAGCTGCAGTTTTTTGTAGGGAAAAGAAAAAAATCTTTCGGGGAACTCGCTTTATTTGAAAAAATGATTAGATTTACGGCAAAAAATATGATTAAAAACTAATCAAATTATGGAAAGAACGGTGTTGCATCTGGATTTGGACACGTTTTTTGTGTCGGTAGAACGGCTGATCAACCCGCAATTGGAGGGCAAGCCGGTGATTGTGGGAGGCATGGGCGACCGAGGGGTGGTGTCGACGTGCAGTTACGAGGCGCGGCACTTCGGGGTGCACTCGGCCATGCCGATGCGAATGGCGAAACGGCTGTGCGCTCAGGCGGTGTTCATCCGTGGTGATATGGAGCTCTATAGCCGCTATTCACGTCTGGTGACGGACATCATCGCCGATGCGGCGCCCGTTTACGAAAAGATGTCGATTGATGAGCATTACCTTGACCTCACAGGGATGGACCGCTTCCACGACTGTCAGCTGTGGTCGCACGAGCTGCGGCAAAAAATCATCCGTGAGACAGGACTGCCCATTTCGTTTGGCCTCTCGGAGAATAAGACGGTGGCCAAGATCGCCACGGGTGAGGCCAAGCCTAACGGCGAAAAACAGGTTCCCATACCTTACATCAACAGCTTCCTTGATCCGCTTTCGATCAACAAGATTCCGATGGTGGGCGAGAAGACCTACGCGCTGCTGAGCTCGATGGGGGTGGAGCTTATCGGCACGTTGCGTCGCATCCCGCCAGAGGCGATGGAGCAGGTATTAGGTAAACACGGCATCGACATCTGGAAGAAAGCCAACGGGCACGACAGCACGCCGGTGTGTCCCTATCAGGAACGGAAGTCGATCAGCAAGGAACATACCTTTGAGCAGGACACTATCGATGTGGCGGGTGTCCGCCATTGCCTGTCGCACATGGTGGAGAGCCTGGGTTTCGACTTGCGATCGCAGCATAAGCTGACGGGCTGTGTGACGGTGAAGATCCGCTATGCCGACTTCAACACGCACGACATGCAGCAGCGCATCCCTTACACCGCCTTCGACCATGTGTTGCGCCAAATTGTCAACGGCATTTTTGACCGGCTCTACAATCGCCGATTGATGATCCGTTTGGTGGGTGTTCGCTTGAGTGAATTGGTCAATGGCATGCCACAATTGAACCTGTTTGACGACAATATCGAGTTGACGCAACTCTACGCCGCGATGGATAAGATCAAACGGCGGTTTGGAGAAGAGATCATCCATCGGACGGCGGGGTGAGTTGAAAAATGTGTGCTACATAAGTTGATCGCTGCACGTTCATATAATAGCCTGTGCTACGGCACGATGCCCATCCAAGACCTCGTGGGTAGGGCAGCGGCATTGGGGTATCAAACCCTGCCGCTGACCGACATCAACACGACGATGGGTGCCGCTGACTTTGTGGCGGAATGTCGGCGAAAAGGGATCAAGCCAGTGATGGGTGTGGAGGTGCGTAACGGCAATGAACTGATGTATTGGGCCTTGGCTCGAAACAACGCAGGCTTCGCCGAGATCAACCGATTTCTGACACAACACAACCTCAATAAACAACCGTATCCTACGGTAGCACCCGAATGGGAGAACACCTACGTGCTGTATCCCTTTGGGAAGCGGAAACCAGCGCAACTTAAAGAAAATGAATTTCTTGGAGTGCGTTTCTCGCAACTCACCAAGATGTTCCGTCAGGAATCGTTCGAGAAGCTGGTGGCCCTACAACCTGTCACCTTCGCTGAAGCTGACGATTATGAACTGCATCGGCAGCTGCGGGCCATCGATGAGAATGTGGTGATCACCTGCATCGATCCTGCTTCCTGTGCCGCTCCTGACGAGATTTTGCTCCCGATGGAACGTGTGAAAACAACCTACGCGCTCTATCCGCAACTCATTGAGAATGCTGAGCGCCTTTTGGCTGACTGTGAAATCAATCTTGACGATAGCCCGAAGAATAAACGCAGCTTCACCGGCAATGTGTATGACGATCGTGAGTTACTGCGCAAGTTGGCTTTTGACGGGATGATTTACCGTTACGGAAAGACCAACAAAACGGCTTACCGACGTGTGGAAAAAGAACTCGAGATCATCGAGAAGATGGGCTTTTGTGCTTATTTCCTTATCGCTTGGGATATTGTGCGTTTTGCCATCTCGCAAGGCTTCTACCACGTGGGCAGGGGTAGTGGTGCCAATAGTGTAGTGGCCTATTGCTTAAAGATCACGGATGTCGACCCCATAGAGCTGGACTTGTACTTTGAGCGATTCCTCAACCCCAAGCGAAGCAGTCCGCCCGACTTCGACCTCGACTTCTCTTGGAAGGATCGCAATCGTGTCATCGAGCATATCTTTAAGAAATATGGCTCCGATCATGTGGCTTTGCTTGGCGCCACGGTCACGTTTCAGGATGCTTCGGTGGAGCGGATTCGCGACTTCCCACACTACCGTTCCATCCATGCCGGAGGCGTGTTGATCACAGAGGAGCCCATCACCAATTACACGGCCCTCGATATGCCACCCAAAGGCTTCCAGACAACGCAATACGACATGTATTCAGCTGAGAAGTTGGGACTGGTGAAGATAGATGTCCTTAGCCAGCGTGGCATCGCTCACATTCGTGACGCGAAGGAGTTGGCAGAGCGTAACCACGGTGTGCACATCGACATCCACCAGGTGGAGGCGCTGAAAGAGGATGCCTTGGTGAAACAGCAGTTGCTGAAGGCTGAGACCTGCGGCTGTTTCTACATTGAGAGTCCGGCGATGCGTGGGCTGTTGAGGAAATTGAGGTGCTCCGACTACAAGACCTTGGTGGCAGCCAGCTCCATCATCCGTCCCGGAGTGGCGCGGTCGGGCATGATGCGCGAATACATCCAACGGTTTCATCATCCCGATACGGTGGACTATAAACATCCCCTCCTCAAAAAGCTGTTAGAGGATACCTACGGCGTGATGATCTACCAGGAGGACGTGCTCAAGGTGGGACATTATTTTGCGGGCTTGGATTTGGCAGAGGCTGATGTGTTGCGCCGTATGATGGGGCACAAGATGCGTGACAAGTCGGAGTTTGAGCAGGTGACAAAACGCTTCTTCGACAACTGCAGGGCCAAGGGCTATCCCGATGCGTTGGTGCAGGAGCTCTGGCGGCAGATCGAGTCGTTTTCAGGCTATTCGTTCTCGAAGGCGCACTCGGCCTCGTATGCCGTGGAGAGCTACCAGAGCCTCTATCTGAAAAGTCACTACCCATTGGAGTTTCAGGTGTCGGTGATCAACAACTTCGGCGGGTTTTACCGGTCGTGGTTTTATTTTAATGAGGCGCGGCGCATGGGAGCCAAGGTGCATCTGCCGTGCGTCAACCACAGCGAATACCTCGCCACGCTCGAAGGCAAGACCATCTACATGGGATTCGTGTTTCTGCAAGGCGTTGAGCGGCATTTTGTGGAGTGTTTCGTGGCTGAGCGCAAGTCCAACGGACCGTTTGCCGATTTGGACGATTTCATCACAAGGGTGAGTTTTCATAAGGATCAGTTGGTGCTGCTCATCCGAGGCGGTGCGTTCGACTTTATGAAAAAGAGCAGGGCCGAGCTGCTGTGGCGGGCGCATCTGCATCAGCGTGATTTTGAACTTCCTGAATTCAAGACCAGTGCGCTAGGAAACGCTTATGATGAAATTGAGTTGTATGGCTTCCCAGTCACGTTGACCTGGTTCGACTTGCTGGAAACCAAGTTCCGTGGTGAGTTGATGGCGGTGCAGATGCTACGTTTTGTGGGGCGGCGCTTCAGGATGTTGGGGAAGTTGGTCACAATCAAATATGTGCATACTTGCAAGGGCGATCCGATGGCGATGGCAACCTTCGTTGATGCCACCGGCGAGGCCTTCGACACCGTGCATTTCCCGCAAGCCTATAAAGCTTATCCCTTTCAAGGTGACGGCGTTTATCTACTGTTGGGCGTGGTCACCGAGGAGTTTGAGCAACCTTCCTTGCAGGTGGAAAAAATGGCGAAAATGCCTTATAAGCAGAGAAAATGATGTATCTTTGCATTTCCATGAAAAAGGTGCTTTCCATACTGCTGTTGCTCGTTGCGGCGATGAGTCTCTTCGGCCAGACAGGCCGTGTGACTGGCATCGTGCGTGATGCCGATTCGGGTGAGACTTTGATCGGCGTGGCCGTGTATGAGCCTGCGCTGAAAAAAGGCGTCACTACCAACGAGAAAGGCAAGTATGAGTTGGAACTTCCCGAAGGCAACCACCACCTGCAGTTTTCGTATGTGGGCTTTAAGACCTATGAAACCAGCGTGACGGTAGGGCAGAAGCCTAAAACACTGAACGTAAAGCTGCAACCCGAACTGACCGAACTCTCGGAAGTGGAGATCACAGGCCAAAGATCCGACCGTAACGTCAGTGAGATGGCGATGAGCGTACAGAGGCTCGACATGATTACCATCAAGAAGATTCCAGCGCTGATGGGCGAGGTGGATGTCATCAAAACCATCCAACTGTTGCCAGGGGTGCAGGCCGCTTCGGAAGGCTCGTCGGGGTTCAGTGTGCGTGGCGGCAGTACCGACCAAAACCTGATCCTGCTGGATGACGCACCCATTTACAACGCCTCCCATTTTCTCGGTTTCTTCTCGGTGTTCAACAACGACGTGGTGAAAGAAGCCCAACTTTACAAGGGCGACATTCCTGCCAACTATGGAGGCCGCCTTTCATCGGTGCTCGATGTGCAGATCAAGGATGAGATGCCCAAGAAACTCTCGGGTCAAGGTGGCGTGGGTCTGGTGACCAGCCGCTTGTCGCTCGAGACACCATTGTTCAACCAGCAGACTTCGCTCCTGTTGGGCGGTAGGACTACCTATGCAGGACTGGTGATCCCATTTCTGGGGGAGGAGGTCAAAGGATCGGACATCTATTTCTATGACCTGAACGCCAAGGTGACGCAACGCATCAACAACAATAACAGGCTCTTCCTTTCGGCCTATATGGGCAAAGACAAGTTCAAGGTGAGCAATATGATGGGACTGGGTTATGGCAATGCCAGCACTACCTTGAAGTGGAACCACATCTTCGGCAAGCGCCTGACCTCAAATCTCGTCCTGCTGGGGTCGAAATACAATTACGACATCGACATCTGGATGGATCCATACAATTTTTCGTTAGGCGCAGGATCGAAGAGCGCGCAGCTCAAGTACGATTTCGTGATGCTGTGGAACGATCAGCACACTTCGAAATGGGGACTTTCCAGCGGGATACTCTCGTATAGCCAAGGCGAGCTGGTGGATCGTGGTGGAGCGTTGTCGCAGTACCTGAGCCTCGATAGCGTCACTTCGGTGACCCGAAAAGGCTTGGAACACGCGCTTTATTTCACCCATGACTACATGCCAAGCCCATCGTTCTCGATGCGATTCGGGTTGAGGCTTTCCTGTTTCCAAAACATTGGCGCTGAGGATTTCTATGTGTTTGATGATGCCTATCAAGTGGCTGACACCATCCATTATAAAAAAGGCGAGGTTTTCAATACCGAGATTCATCCTGAGCCCAGAGTGGCGGCCATGTTTCGCATTGACGAGGTGTCGTCGGTGAAGGCCTCGTATTCACGTACCTTCCAGTATGCGCAGGTGGCATCGGCGGCAACGGGTGGACTGCCTTTTGACGTGTGGTTTCCCGTGAGTCCCAACGTGAAGGCGCAGCGTTGCGACCAGTATGCCGTGGGCTATTTCCGTAATTTTGACCATGATGCCATTGAGACCTCGGTGGAACTGTATTACAAGGATTTGGATCATGTGATTGACTTCAAGGATAACGCTCAGACCTATGGCAATGTTTTGATTGACGGTGAGTTACGCTTTGGCAAAGGCCGCTCCTACGGGGTGGAATTCTTGATCAGGAAGAACACCGGCAAACTGACAGGTTGGATTTCGTACACCTATGCGAGGTCGTTCCGGACCATTGAAGGTGTTAACTTCGGCAAGGAATACCGCTCTCCCTACGATCGTCCGCACAATCTTGTCATCGTGGCCAACTACGAAATCACACCGAAGCTGAGCGTAGCCGCCAACTGGATCTATAATACGGGACAGCCGGTGACGTATCCCTACGGGCAATACACCATTGGTGGCGTCACCTACGCCATCTACAACGGCAGCCGGAATGAAAGCCGTTACCCAGCCTATCACCGCATGGACGTGTCGCTCACTTGGCAGTTGCCTAATCGCAAATGGAAGCGTTGGGACAGCGAGTTGAACGTGTCGGTTTATAACGTTTATGCCCGTCACAACACTTGGGCCGTTACGTTTACTCAGGATGGCGATGGCGGCGTGAAAACCGAGCGCATGTACCTCTTTTCGGCTGTGCCATCCATTTCCTATCAATTTAAATTCTAAACGCCATGAAGAAGTTGCTCCTACCGATACTGTTGATTTTCACGATGCTTTCATGCCGTGAGGAGGTCGTTATTGATCTGGAGGAAGGTAGTCCGATGATTGGCGTTGAGGGCTCGTTTACCAATGAGTTTAAAAGGCATGAGGTGATTTTGAGCTATACGGCCGACTTTTACAATGCCGATGCAATCAAGATGGTTACAGGAGCCAAGGTTGCTGTGACCGATGGGGTGGATACCATCCCTTATCTGGAGCAAAAGGATCAGCCAGGGCATTATCTCACTGATTCCGTGGCGGGGCATAAGAACACCATGTATAAACTGTTGGTGGAAGTGCCCGACTCCGATGATCCAGGGACTTTTAAGCAGTTGTTCGCCGAATGTTACATGGCCGACAACGTGGAGGAGATTGATTCCATTGTCTTGAAGAACAATCCCTCATACGTAGGGATACCGATGATGGACACGATATATTTCCTGTATCCGTATTTCCAGAGTTTACATGATCCGACCATCGTTTACATGATTATGGTTTATGAAGACGGTGTCCCGCAAAACGACACCTTGTTGGATGCCAACACCATCCCGATGGCGGGCTATGCCGGCTATTACGTCAATGGCCCTGAGATGTTGGAGAACAACATGGAGATCCCCGTGGCCATGATGACGGAGAGTGAGCTGACCGACGGAGAAGTGATCCGCCTTGACCTATTGAGCATCCCTTCCGACTACATGCTGTTTCTTTACAGCGTGAAGATGTCGATGGGCAACAATCCAATGATGGGCCCGCCTTCCAATGTGTTGACCAACATCCAGCCTGCAGGCTCTGCCGTTGGCTGGTTCTATGCCGCATCGGTAGTCTCGAAGGAGATGGTTTATCGGAGGGAATAAAAAAACCGCCCCCGAAGGAGCGGTTTTTGCAACGAAACTCGTTACGTTCAAAAAAAGCCTATGTATTTTTATGCTTCTTTCACGTTGTCCATGCCAACCTGAACGGCCTGCATGTTCAGCGGGATGAGCTTGTGGGCGCGCTCTGGCAAGCTGTGGCGCAAACCCTCTTCGACGTTCTTGTTGTCGATGATAGGGCGGAGCTTCAGGAAAGCACCCAGGATGATCATGTTGAACACCTTGCTGTTACCCATGTCGGAGGCGAGTTGTGCGCCTTCGATGCTGTAGATGTGGATGTCCTTACGGGTGGGCTTGTGGGTGATGCCGTTGGGGTCGTAGATGAGGTAGCCACCGGGCTTCACTTTGTCCTCAAACTTGTCGAGTGACTGCTGATTCAGAATGACGGCAGTGTCGAAAGCGTTGAGGATGGGGGAGCACACGCGCTCGTCGCTGACGATGACGGTCACGTTGGCCGTACCGCCACGCATCTCGG
>CAMYVD010000009.1 GCA_947302205.1 uncultured Bacteroidales bacterium | reverse complement strand
TGGCAAGGTCGTGCTCTACCAACTGAGCTATTTCCGCCTGCTTTCAGCAGTCGGCATTCTTGTCGCGACTCGGCAAAACCAAACTTCGTTTGCTTTTGCGCTCGCTGCTTCAAGAATTCCGCTTGCGAATTGCGGTGCAAAAATACAACTTTTTTCTTTTCTGCAAGTATTTTTTGAAAAAATTATTTGTTGAGCAGTTTTTTGATCTCATTCAGCTTCATCAAAGCCTCCACTGGAGTCAAGGTGTCGATGTCCGTATTGAGGATGTCTTCCTTGATCTGGAGCAGCAACGGATCGTCCAACTGGATGAAACTCAATTGCATGGGTTCTTCGGGTTTCAAGGCGGCTTTGTCTACCTGGTCGCCAGTGTGTGACTTTTCCAATAAGGTCAGGAGTTTCTCAGCACGCTCCACTACTTTTTTCGGCATGCCCGCCATGGCGGCCACGTGGATGCCAAAGCTGTGATTGCTGCCGCCACGTTTCAGCTTGCGCAAAAAGACCACCTTGTTGCCGACTTCCTTCACTGTCACGTGGTAGTTCTTGATTCTGGCAAAGGAAGCTTCCATCTCGTTCAATTCGTGGTAGTGGGTGGCAAACATCACTTTGGCGCGACTCACTGGGTGATCATGCAAGAATTCGGTAATGGCCCAAGCGATGCTGATGCCGTCGTAAGTGCTGGTACCACGCCCGATTTCATCCAAAAGCACCAGGCTCCGAGATGAAATGTTGTTCAAGATGCTCGCCGTTTCGTTCATCTCCACCATGAAAGTGGATTCACCGGAGGAGATGTTGTCCGATGCGCCTACACGGGTGAAAATCTTGTCCACCAACCCTATTCTTGCCGAAGCCGCTGGCACAAAACTGCCCATCTGCGCCATCAGCACGATCAAGGCGGTCTGCCTCAGCAATGCCGATTTACCCGACATGTTGGGGCCGGTGATGACGATGATCTGCTGTTTGTCTTTGTCAAGATAGACGTCATTGGCGATGTAACTCTCACCAACGGGCAGCATCTGCTCAATCACGGGATGCCGTCCCTCTTTGATGTCAAGCACGAATGAATCATCGATCGTAGGCCTTACATAATTGAATTTCAAGGCGGTATCAGCAAAACTCACCAAGCAGTCCAAACGGGCTACCAAGGTGGCATCCAGCTGGATAGGCTCAACGAATCCACCCACTGCTCCTACCAATTCGGCATAAATCCGTTGCTCGATGCCGGCAATCTTTTCTTCCGCCCCTAAGATTTTTTGCTCGTACTCCTTCAGCTCTTCGGTGATGTATCTCTCGGCGTTGGCCAAGGTCTGCTTGCGAATCCACTCGGCAGGCACTTTGTCCTTATGGGTGTTGGTCACTTCCAAATAATAGCCGAACACATTGTTGTAGCCTACTTTCAGGGAGGATATTCCAGTGGCTTCCATCTCGCGCCGTTGGATGCCTTGGAGGTATTCTTTGCCTGAGTGTGAAAGCCCTCTCAGCTCGTCCAGTTCGGCATCGACGCCATTGGCGATGAAGTTGCCTTTGGAAAGCAGGGCTGGCGCTTCGGGGTTCAGGGTGGCTTTGATGCGTTCCCGGATGCTGACGCAAGGGTCTAACCGCTTAGCATAGTCCTTCAGAGCCTCATGCTGGCTCTCGGCGCAAAGGTTTTTCAAAAGTTCCACTTGATCCAGGGCCTTTCCCACTTGCAGTAACTCGCGCGGATTCACCTTCGAGAGCGATACTTTTGAAATCAATCGCTCCAAGTCGTTGATCGTATGGATGGCTTCCTGGAACGATGTAATGGCATCGTGATGTTGGGTGAAATACTCCACCACGGCATATCGGGCTTCAATTTGTTCCTTGTTCTTTAAAGGTAAGGCAATCCAGCGACGCATCAGTCGGCTGCCCATGGGGGAGACGGTCTTGTCGATGATGTCGATCAGGGTCTTGGCGTTGGCGTTTGGAGTATGTAGCAACTCGAGATTCCTGATGGTGAACTTGTCCAACCACACGAACTGTCCTTGGTCAATTCTGGATAAGGAAGCAATATGGTTGATCTTGTCGTGTTGCGTCTCTATCAAATAATGTATGCATGCGCCTGCGGCCACGATGCCCTTGGGGAAATCGTCCACACCGAAACCTTTCAACGAGGAGGTGTGGAAATGCCGGTTAAGCACCTCTTGGGCATAATCTTCGGTGAATACCCAGTCGTCGAACACGGTGAGAAACAGCTTCCCTCCAAACAGATCGATGAAATCACGGCGCTTGTTGCGCTGCACGAGTACCTCTGAAGGGTTGAAACTCTGCAACAGCTTGTCGATGTACTCGTTGTTGCCCTGGGTGAGGTAAAACTCGCCGGTTGAAACATCCAAAAACGCCACCCCTGAAACCTCTTTTTCCAAGTGTACCGAGGCTAAGAAGTTGTTTTCTTTCTGTTCCAACACGCTGTCATTATAGGTCACGCCGGGGGTCACCAACTCGATCACTCCGCGTTTCACTAACTTCTTGGTGAGTTTGGGGTCTTCCAATTGTTCGCAGATGGCCACTTTCAAGCCTGCCCTGACCAATTTGGGCAAGTAGGTGTCCAAAGCATGATGTGGGAACCCCGCCAATTCGGGCGATTCCGCCAAGGCGTTGGAACGTTTGGTCAGCACGATGCCAAGCACTTCGGATGCTTTCACGGCATCTTCTCCGTATGTCTCATAAAAATCGCCCACTCTGAACAGCAACATCGCATCGGGATACTTCGCCTTGAACGAGTTGTATTGCTTCATCAGCGGCGTTTCGCTGGTTCCTTTTGTCATCTCGATATTTTTGCCTGACAAAATTAAGAAATTCTCAAACATAACGGGTGGTTGCTCCGTTTTTTCCCTACCTTTGTGTTGTAATTAAATTAGGTGTGCCATGCGCAAGCTTTCGATGGAAGAGCTCAATAGGCTCTCGAAGGATCAATACAAGGAAGCGGCCAAGCTTCCCGTGATTGTGGTTCTTGATAACATTCGCTCATTGAGCAATGTGGGTTCAGTGTTTCGTTCCGCCGACGCCTTCAGGATCGGGGAATTGTTTTTATGCGGTATCACGGCCTGCCCGCCGCATCGCGAAATCCACAAAACGGCATTGGGTGCCGACGAAACGGTACCGTGGCGGTATTTTACGACAACGGCGGAAGCCTGTGAGGAACTTCGTTCAATGGGTTACCGTATCTTTGCCGTGGAGCAGGTGGAGGGAAGCGTCATGCTTCAGGACTTCGAGACGGAACCGAACATGGCTTTCGTCCTCGGTAATGAAGTTGATGGCGTCAGTGACGAGGTCTTGCCCTATTGCGACGGTGCCGTAGAGATACCGCAACAAGGTACGAAGCATTCACTGAATGTTTCGGTCTGTTCCGGAATCATTATGTGGGATATATTCCAACAACTCTTCCTGAATCGAGCGAAATAAGGCATGGTAAAGGGTTTTTGTTGATAAAAAAAGCTGAAAAAACGTGGAATTATTTGGTTTGAAAAGAAAAACTTCCTAATTTTGTTCGGTTTTTAGTGTGTATTAGAAACAATTAGATTTTAATTATTATAAACTTAACTACTTTTATTATGAAGAAGAATTTGACGTTTGCAAAATTGGTGATGATTGTCATGATGGCAATCCTTCCTATGTCATTCTTTGCTCAGAAGAAGCAAAATCTTCCTGTGGAGAGGTATTTCTACATCTTCGCAGATGGCGGTCTTTCCATTAACCACACTGACCTTGCCAACTACGGTTTCATCCCGTTCGTTCAAGATGGTAACTTCGTTTTAAACGATGGTTATGTCTTCAAGAACTATAGCGGTGAAGTCGGTCTCGGTTACCAGATCGGTAAAGTGATCGGTATCAACGGTAGATTCGGCACTGGTACCCTGGGCGGTGAAAAGCATAATCAATTGCTTACCCCAATCAATGGTACAGCTGACTACAGCGATCTTAAACTGGTTAAAACCACGTTCATGGAAGCTAACGTGAACTTGACTTTCAACCTGACCAACTTATTCTTTGGCTACAACCCAAGAAGAGTGTTCAACTTTATCCCCCACATTGGTTTCGGTGGTATCCGCTACCATGCAGGTGCTGTCCAGCATATGCTTACCACAACTGAAGGAACAGGTGCCAACCTCCTCGATGCCAAGACAGACGCTGAAATGACCTATACCGTTCCCGTTGGTCTTGAACTGAACTTCAATGTCAGCAGAATGTTGGATATCTATCTCGATTACACCTTCACCTGGGCTGGCAACGACAAGCTGGATCAGGTCCAGAAAGTGTTCTATCCTGAAGGCATGACTGGTAAGAGAGTCATTGATGACATCCAAGTCGTCAACGATATGTACAGCCACCTCAACCTCGGTCTCCGTCTCAAGTTCAACAAGAAGCCTTGCGACATTGAAACCATGGCTGCCAATGCTGACCAAATCACCATGAAAACCAATCCTGATCCGCTTGAGGAACATGATGGTAAAGTTTGCTTCGACGTGATCTTCACCGTTCCTGCCAACTACTTCGAGAAGGAAGCTGTGATGAACATCACTCCTACCATTGCTTACAACGGTGGCCAGGTTGCTCTCGAACCTGTGACCTTCGTGGGTGAAAAGGTTAACACCGCTGATGCTGACTTCCAAGTCAACTACAAGGCCGGTGGCGAATTCACCAAGCACTACTGCACCGATTTCGTTCCTGAGATGGAAAGCGGCAAGCTCATGGGCAATCCTATGTTCTATGTGTACAACGGCACCATCTATCCTACCCAAGAGGATATCGTGAAGAACACCTACTTCACTCAGGGAGGCGACAGAGTCATCACTGACGGCGTGGTTGTTTCCGTTGTGAAGTGCGAAGTTGACAACGTTAAGGCTGTAGCCAGCGATAATAGCGTCAACGTTTCTTGGAATGGTAATGCTGAATCCTACGATGTGTTCTGCGGTAAGGAATTCAACAACGTTGCTACTGTGACTGGCGTCAAGGGCAACAGATACGTCTTCGAAAACGTTGAACCCGGTGACTATGTAGTCTACGTTAAGGCTAACTGCCAGAAGGGTGCTACCAGCGAATGGCAAGGTGGTGCTACCGCTACCATCCAGGCTCCAAGACTGCCTATCGCAATCTTCTACTTCGACTACAACTCATCCAACCTGAAGGCCAACACCAAGCTGAACAAGGAAGCTGCTAAGGCTATCGCAGCTAAACTCGCCGCTGGTGAAGCTATCAATGGTTTCGAAATCGAAGGCTGGGCATCACCTGAAGGTGAACTCGAACTCAACAACAACCTGGCTAACGACCGTGCCGATGCTGCCGACAAGGCTATCAAGGCTCAGTTGAAGAAGGTGAAACTGAACGAAAAAGACTTCACATTCTCAGCTCAAGGCTTCGGTCCTGACTGGAATAAGTTCATCGAACTCGTCCAGGCTTCCAACATCGCCGACAAGGATCAGATCGTCCGCGTGATCCAAAACAGCAAGAACCGCGAACAGGAGATCAAGAACATGATCAATGTATATCCTGAACTTGAAAAGGATATCCTCCCGTTGATCCGTCGCGCTGAAGTCTTCGTCAAGTAATCTTGACAAGATGCAGATTAAAAAAGCCCGCTTTTGGCGGGCTTTTTTAGTTATTAGATGAAAGATAGAATCACCAACTTTTATCTATGATCTAAAATTCAATCCTATGTACTCCAATGTCATAGGGTTGGTCAATGGCTTCAATGATCTGCTGGTAGTCCTTCTCGTTGGCCACAAAATCAAGCTTGTTGGTGTCCAAAATCAGGATACGCATGTCGTCCTGCTGCTGCTTGATGAAATCAAAATAACCACGTTGCACATTTTCCAGATACTCATTGGTGATGTCCTGCTCGTAGGTGCGTCCGCGCTTGCGGATGTTATACTGCAAGTGGTCAACATCCAGATACAGATACACCATCAGTTCCGGCTTGGGAGTGTTGGAAAAGATGATGTTGAAAAATCGGGCAAACAAATCATATTCGTCTTCTTGTAAATTGTTGCGTGAGAAAATCAACGACTTGGCTACGTAATAGTCGGAGATGATGAAGTCGTGAAACAGGTCGAGATTGGCCAATTTATCCTTCAACTGCTGAAAACGCAAGGCCAAAAAGGTCATCTCCAACTGAAAGGCGTACTTGTCAGGCTCTTTGTAGAACTTCGGTAGAAACGGGTTCTTGTCGGCCTCAAACTCCTCCAACACCAACTTTCCGTTGAAGTCGTTGGCGATGCGGGTCGAGAGTGTGGTCTTGCCCGCGCCGATGGTCCCTTCGATGGCAATAAAATTATAATTCATAGTTTCTCAAGCAATTGCGTTTGACTTAGGTTAAAGACAGGATGCAAAAAGTCTGGAATGATTTCGCACAGAGGCTCTAAGGCAAACTTGCGCAAATGTAATAGCGGATGCGGAACGGTCACCTTGGCCGTGTTGATCATCCTGTCACCATAATACAAGATGTCCAAATCGACGGTGCGAGAGCAATAGCCCTTTTGCCCGGGGTGTCTTACACGGCCCAACTCCGCTTCAATTCCCAACAGCGTGTCCATCAAGTCGTCGGGCTCAAGCTCGGTTTCCACCACCAATAGTTCGTTCAAGAACCATTCTTCCGCCTCGAATCCCCAAGGCTCGGTGATATAGGCCGAAGAACGCTCCACCAATAGGCCACACCTATTATTAATAAGCTTGCAGGCCTGCTCCAGTAAAGCTTCCTTGTCGCCCATGTTTGACCCGAATAAAATATAACATCTTGTCATGTTGCAAAGATAATGATTTTGATTTAACTTTGCGCCTGCAATACAAAACTCTAAAACCATGAAATTTTCAAAAGTAGTGCTTGCCGCATTTCTCGGCACTTTGATCGCAATGTTGATCACCTTCTTCGTAAAGGTCGGAGTGGTCTCCTCCATGATTTCCGGCATGTCGAAAGACGCTGAGACCTCCACGGTGGTAAAACCGAATTCAGTGCTTTACATGAAACTCAATTATGAGATCCAGGACCGTACTGTTGACGATCCCTTTGGCTCCATTAACTTCAGCTCGAAGGAGATGCTTGAATCCACTGGACTGAACGTGATCCTGCGTAACATTGAAAATGCCAAGACGGATCCCAATATCAAGGGTATCTATATGGAACTGAGTAGCATACCGACTTCAACGGCTACTTTGCAGGAACTCCGTGACAAACTCATTGAATTCAAGGAATCGGGCAAGTTCATCGCTTGCTATGGCGAGACCTACTCGCAAAGCGCTTACTATATGGCCTCTATCGCTGATCATATCTGGCTGAATCCGGAAGGCGTGATCGACTTCCACGGCATGGCTTCGCAGATCATGTTCTACAAACACCTGCTGGAGAAGCTCGAGGTTGAGATGCAGATTGTCCGTGGGCCCAATAATCGCTTCAAGAGCGCCGTGGAGCCTTATTTCCTCGATAAGATGAGCGAGGCTAACCGCGAACAGATGGATAAGCTGTTAAGTACCGTCTGGGGCCAGATTCTTGTGGCCATCAGCGAAAGCCGCAACATCAGCGTGGAACAACTCAACCAGATTGCCGACAAGTTGGAACTGATGACCGATGCCAAGGTCGCTTTGGATTATGGCCTGGTTGACCAGCTCTATTATAGGGATCAGGTGCTTGCTGAACTGAAAACCATGACAGGCAGCGGCGATAAGATCAACGCAATTAACAATGAGAATTACGCCAAGTCCTATAAAATCAAGAATCCTAGCAAGAACGAGGTGGCTGTCATCTACGCTTCGGGCCAGATCTACGATGGCAAGGGCAGCGAAGAGAATATCTATTCCGAGAACCTCTCCAAGACCATCCGCAAGGCTCGTGAGGACAAAAATGTGAAAGCCGTTGTGTTGCGTGTCAACTCACCTGGCGGCAGTGCCTTGGCTTCAGCCATCATTGGCCGCGAGCTCGACCTGACCAAGGAGGTGAAACCCATTATCGTATCCATGGGCAACTACGCAGCTTCGGGCGGTTATTGGATTTCGGCTAAAGCTGACTATATCTTCGCTGATCCTACCACGCTCACTGGCTCCATCGGCGTGTTCGGCACCTTCCCGAACCTTCAGGGACTTCTCAATCATAAGATTGGCTTGACATTCGATGTGGCCAAAACCAATGAAAACGCCGACTTCGGCAGCGTGACCCAGCCGCTCACTCCGTTCCAATACGCCAAATTGCAGGAGAATGTAGTAAAGACTTACGATGACTTCACCCGTCGTGTGGCAGAGGGTCGCGGTCTTCGTCAGTCTTACGTTGACAGCATCGGTCAAGGCCGTGTGTGGGCTGGTGCCGACGCTATCGAGATCGGTCTCGTTGACCAACTGGGTGACATGGAAGATGCCATCGCATATGCCGCTGAAAAGGCAGGATTGGGTGAGGATTACAAAGTGACAGAGTTACCTAAGGAAAAGGACTTTTTCACCCGTATCATGGAGTCGTTCAATTCCAATAACGACCTCGACGCCGCCTTGCGTCAGAAGATGGGCGTTTATTACCATTACTTCGAAGGCATTGAGAACCTCCAAAAGAACACTGGAATCCAAGCCAGAATGCCGTTTGATATGATTATCGAATAATCAATATTCGGCCATTACCTCTTCGCGCTCCATCTGTCTCTCTCCCCATTCATCCATGAGCTTTTGGAGCGCTTCTTTTTTCTGTCCGTATGACCAGAACAGGTCGTTGTCAACCTTGACCTCTGGGTGTTGGTCGGGATGGCTCATGATGTCGTCCAATGACGCCAACTCGGCTTCCATCTTGCCGATGGCATCTTCCAAACGCTGGATCTCCTTGTCAACCTTTCGCAACTTGGCGTCGATCTGCTTCTTGCGCTCATAGTTGATCTTGTTCTGCGAAACGGGTTCAACAACGGCCTTCTGCGGTTGCTGTTTGGCGGCTAGCTCCAATTCCTTCAAGTGGCTAAGGTTCTTCTGCTCCAGGAAATCATAGATGTCCCCGATGTATTCCTTGATGTTGGGCTTGCGGAACTCGTAAACCTTGTTGGTGAGCCCTTGCAAAAAGTCGCGGTCGTGGGAGACGATGATCAGGGTGCCGTCGTATTGGATCAAGGCATTTTTCAGAATGTCCTTCGAGAGCATGTCCAAATGGTTGGTGGGCTCGTCCAAAACCAACAAATTGGTAGGGAAGAGGAGCATCTTCGCTAGCGAAAGACGTGCTTTTTCGCCACCTGAGAGCACTTTTACCTTCTTGTCAATGTCATCGCCACGGAACAGAAAAGCGCCCAACAGTGCCTTGACTTTCAGCCGCATGTCGCCGACTGCTACATCGTCCAGGGTCTCAAACACAGTCTTGTTCATGTCGAGCATGTCCTGCTGGTTTTGGGCATAGTACCCAATCTTGACCTCATGGCCGAGTTTCACTTCACCCTCATGGTCAAGCACTCCGCAGATGATCTTCGACAGGGTGGACTTGCCTTCGCCGTTTCGGCCTACAAAAGCAATCTTCTCACCTCTCGGAATCAGCAAATTGACGTCTTTCAGAATAACTTTGTCGTCGTATGCTTTGCCCACATGGTTGAGCTCCAAGGTCACTTTGCCGGAATGGGGCGCAGGCGGAAACTTGAAGTGAATGGCAGTCTTGTCGATATCGTCGATGGTGATTTCCTCCATCTTCTCCAGTAACTTCACGCGGCTTTGCACCTGCTTGGCCTTGGTGGCCTTGTAGCGGAACCTTTCGATAAAGGCTTCAATCTCCTTGATTTCCCGCTGTTGGTTGTTGTATGCGTTGCGTTGCATGTCCACGCGCTCCTCACGCAGGTTGACATAATCGGAATAGGAAGCCTTGTAATCGTAGATCTTGCCGTTGCTGATCTCGATGGTTCGGACGGTGATGTTATCCAGAAAGGCACGGTCGTGCGAAACCATCAGGATGGCACCATAATAGGATTTCAGGAAGCCTTCAAGCCATTGGATGGATTCGATGTCAAGATGGTTGGTAGGCTCGTCCAAAAGTAACAGATTCGGTTTTCTCAACAGGATTTTGGCCAACTCCACACGCATCTGCCAGCCGTTGCTGAACTCCCGCATGGGACGCTGCATGTCATCATGCTCGAAGCCCAATCCCACCAAAATGCGCTCAGCTTCACCCTCAATGGCGTTGCCCCCCATCATGTTCAACCTGTCGTTGAGGACGTTGAGATGCTCAATCAGGCGCTGGTACTCACGGCTTTCATAGTCGGTACGCTCCATCATGGCATGTTGCAACTGCTCCACTTCATGCTCCAACTGGTGGTATTCGTCGAAGGCGGTCATGGCCTCGTCAAGCACCGTGTTGGGGCTGTTCACGTTTTTTTCCTGAGGCAGATAACCGATGGTGATCCCTTCAGGAATGATGACATCGCCCTTGGAGGGCTGTTCCAATCCACAGATGAGCTTGAGCAGCGTAGTCTTGCCGGCGCCGTTGTGGCCAACCAATCCGATGCGGTCCTTTTCGCGGATCAAAAAGGTGATGTCGGTGAACAGGTCCTCACCGGTGAAATGCATGCTCAGGTTTTGGATGGAGATCATAATGATGGGTTAAAAATAATAGCGAAGGCCTGCTTTTGGGCTTAGTCGGCTGAGTGGTATTGGCTCTTCCAGCGGTATGGTTTGGGAGACCAGTTCATTGGGATCGTCAAGATGCCCTTGTTGGTTCAATTGGGTGATGTTGCCGATGCAATAGGTCACCTCAATGCCTATGGCAACGTGCTCGTTAAGCATGTAATCATAACCCGCCATCAGGCCATGGCCAAAACAATGTCCAACGGAGTAGTTGGTTAACCAATTGTTGTAGGGCGAGTAGTTGCCGTCTTCCTTGTAGTCCATGAATCCGATCAGGTACTGGATCATATAACGGCTCTTGCCTTCAATCTTCTGGATGCCCAACGAAAAGGCAATGAAGTCAAGCGTATACGTGTTGTTGATACTCCATGAAAGGATGTTCCCGTCCTCTGTCGTGCTATAGATGGGCATGCTATGGCTTTGCCTGAAATAATCGTAGTGCAACCCAATGACAAACAAGTTGTTGATGTTGAATTGGACATTGGCATCCGCGGCAAATCCTTGCTTGACGTTATAAAGGTAATCTTTATAATAGGCAGGATAAGCGTTGGGTGTCTTTCCCGTCTTGATGGTCCAACCTCCATTGATCGCTGCACGGACGATATAGTCCCTCTTGTTTTGGGCATGCATCGGAATGGACATTCCGAGGATCAAAAGAAGGATCAATAGGAGCGCCTTTTTCATGCTGCTTTATGCTTCCTTTTCCAAACCAAAAAAGCGATCAGCCCAATCAAAGTGATGGCGGCGCCGATGCCGTAACCCACAGGCCGTGGCAGCATGGAGCCCAGCCCTCCGTCAGCGCCCTTGGCCACGAAGAGGAAACAACCCGTCACCATGGTCATGAATAAGGCGGGGATGAAGGTGATGAAATACCAATGCTTGCCTTTGCTCTCACAAAGGTAGACCGTAATGGCCCAAAGGGTGACCGTGGCAAGCACTTGGTTGACCCAGGCGAAGTAGCGCCAAATCACTTGGAATCCCTTGGCATCAGCGATGCTATAAACCAAGATGACAGCGGCAATAACAAACAAAGGGATGGCAAGGATCAATCTATTCTTGATGGGCTTCTGGTCGAAATGCAGGAAGTCTGCCAAGATCAGACGAGCTGAACGCATGGCGGTGTCGCCCGAAGTAACGGCAGCGCTGATCACGCCTAAAATGGTGATGGTGGCGATGACCGGTGTGAACCAGGTGTTGGCAATGACGCCCACGATGGCGGCTCCACTCTTGCCAGTGACGTCAACCACACTGTCGGGACCGAAGAAATAAGCAGCAGCGGCAGCCCAAATCAAGGCCACGATACCTTCAGTGATCATGGCACCGTAGAAGATGGGACGGCCTTGCTTTTCGTTGATCATGCAACGCGCCATCAGCGGTGACTGGGTAGCGTGGAAACCGGAGATGGCACCACAGGCGATGGAAATGAACATCATCGGGAAAATGGGGTTGTTGGCTGCGTCGGGATGACGGTTCTGCAAGCCACTCCAAAGCTCTGGAATCTCGGGTTTATAAATGATGAATGCGATGAAGATGGCTACTGCCATGCTCAATAGCAAAATACCGAAGATTGGGTAAATTTTACCGATCACCTTATCGATGGGTAACAAAGTGGCAATCAGGTAGTAAGCCAAGATGATGATGATCCATACGTAGGGGTTCCAGCCTTGGGTGAAATTGGCGTTGAGCAAGGTGGCGGGGGTGTTGATGAACACCACGCCGACCAAAATCATCAGGATGATGGTGAAGCCGCGCATGATTTGTCTAGCGGTGTTGCCCAGATAGGTTCCGTGGATCTCAGGCAGACTGGCACCTTTGTCTCTCAAGGAAATCATGCCTGACAGATAATCGTGGACGGCACCGGCAAAGATGCTGCCCAACACGATCCACAGGAAAGAGGCTGTACCGAACTGTGCGCCCATGATGGCTCCGATGATGGGACCCACACCGGCGATGTTCAGGAACTGGATCAGGAAAACTTTCCAAGGCTTCATCGGGACGTAGTCCACACCGTCAGCCATGGTAGTAGCCGGAGTGGCCCGATTGGGATCAGCCCCGAAGAGCTTCTCCACAAATTTTCCGTAAATCAAGTAACCGAGAACCAATATGGCTAAAGCAATGAAAAAAGTGATCATGATTTTTTACCTCCAAATTGCATTAGGTATGATTTTAAGAATTCATCAATATCTCCGTCCATCACGCCTTGAACGTCAGAAGTCTGATAGTTGGTGCGATGGTCTTTCACACGACGGTCGTCGAAGACGTAGGAACGGATCTGTGAGCCCCATTCGATTTTCATCTTGCCGGCTTCGATCTTGTTCTGCTCCTCCATGCGGTGGCGCATCTCGCGATCGTAGAGTTGGGATTTCAAGAGGCGCAAAGCGTTTTCCTTGTTCTTGGGTTGGTCACGGGTCTCGGTGTTTTCAATCAAGATCTCTTCTTCTTCGCCCGTGTAAGGATCTTTGTATTGGTAGCGCAAACGCACGCCCGACTCCACCTTGTTGACGTTCTGTCCACCAGCGCCGCCGCTGCGGAAGGTGTCCCACGACAACCTCGACTGTTCCACCACAATCTCGATGGTGTCGTCAATCAAAGGGGTGACGAACACGGAGGCAAACGAGGTCATGCGCTTGCCTTGGGCGTTGTAGGGACTCACGCGCACCAAGCGATGTACGCCGTTCTCGCCTTTCAGGTAGCCGTAGGCATATTCGCCTTCGAGCTTCATTGTCACCTGCTTGATTCCGGCGTCTTCAGCTTCCAAAAGGTTCGATATGGTGAGCTTGTACTTGTGGTTTTCAGCGTAACGCATGTACATGCGCATCAGCATCTGAGCCCAGTCTTGGGCCTCGGTGCCACCGGCGCCCGCATTGATCTTCAGCACGGCGCTCATCGGGTCGGCTTCTTCCTGAAGCATGTTCTTGAATTCCAGGTCTTCCACAATCTTCAAGGCTTCGGCGTATTGTGCATCCACCTCTTCTTCGGTGGCTTCGCCTTCCTTGGCGAAATCAAACAGCACCGCCAAGTCGTTGTAGGCATCTTCAGCCTTCTTGTAGCCGTTGAGCCAGCCTTTTACCTCACGCACCTTCTTCATGGTCGCTTCGGCGGCTTTCGGGTCACTCCAAAATTGTGGGTCTTGGGTCTTTTCGTCTAATTCTTGGGCCTCTATGGTACGACGGTCCACGTCAAAGATACCTCCTCAAGGCCTCAACCCTCTTACATAATTCTTTTTGTTGGTCTAAAGTGATCATGGTGAATACTATATGTGAATTTGGGTGCAAAGGTAGTGAAAAATGAAAATTGAAAGGTGAAAATTGAAAGGTGTTTTCTATTTTTGCTGTATGAAACATTTAAATATCATCGGTGTCTTGCTGCTTCTGTTGTTCTCAGCTTTCGGTCCCGATCCGCAGGAGGCTCGCCAAGCCGCACGAGATGCTTTAGATAACGCCAGCATCCAGTTGGATTCGGGCAACAAGATGGAGGCCATGCGGCTGTTCAAGGAGGCGGAGCGTTACGGCCTTTGGGCCGACGACACGCTGACGGTGGCTCATGCTCGGTTTAATATTGCTGCAAATCTAGGCTATTACGCCGATGAAGAAGAAATCGTCTCGTTACTGAAAGCTGCTGCGGAAGGCTTTGGTGTCGATTACGTTGACCGTGCTTATGCGCTGAGAGAGTTGGGGGATTTCTATCAATTCCATAAGGCATACGATACCGCCGAGATGGTTCTGAACCAAGCGTTGGCCTATGCCGAAAAAAGTGGCTCGGTGGAAACAAAGAGCGATGTGTTCTCGGCGTTCTATGCGATGTATTTCAATGCTGGGGAATATGAGAAGTCCGCCGAATCTCTCCGTAAATTCATGCAGGTCCGCCTCCCGAATATGAACGACAATTTATGGATGTTTTATTACCACGGCATGGGTAACGTCTTATATGAGTTGGGCGACTTGGATTCTACGGCTTATTACTACGGGAAGTTGGAAGAACTTGTCAACCAAATGGATTCTAAGGATGATACATGGTTTTATTATGGTGATCTTGCCGGTTTTGCCGAAGAGCGTGGCGACTTCGAGACGGCATACAATTACTTTTATCAGTATGAAACTGGTAATGTCCATGCAGAGATAGAGCGTCGCGAGAACAATCTCGCTCTCATTAGCCATCAATATGATAATGCCCTGATACAAAACGAGTTGAACGAAAAAATTATCATGCGTCAACGATCGATCATCGTTATCAGTGGGTTAGCAGCTTTGGTTTTGGCAGCTTTCTTAGTCTCGCAAGTTCGATTGGCAAGAAAACGGAAACAAGAAGCCGAGATCAATGCAGAGTTGTTCCACTTCAAGCAACAGAACCAAGCCTTGGCGCAAAAAGACGCTGAACACGAACAAATCCAGCATGACTATGCCGATCGGCTTTCGGAGGCTTTGGACAAGGAACAGCGGATCATGTTGTTGTTGGACAACTATCTGAATGGCAAGAGAGCGAACCTCCTCAATGATGTGGAACAAGCTGTTTTTGGTGAAAAGGACCATTGGAAGGCCATGCTCGCCGTAGTGGAAGCGAAGTATCCTGGCCTATGGGAAACCCTTTGTCAAAAATACCCCGACTTGGATGAGGACGAAAAGAAATCCTTCATCCTCTCGCATTTTAAAGTCTCGCGTCAGGAGGAAGCGGATTACCTCGGCACCACGGTGAACATGGTGGATAAAATCAGAGGTCGGGTGAAGAAAAAGATGGGTAAGGATTTGCTCTAAGCTTCAAATTTAGCTGGAATATCCATCCGTTCGTGAAGGATTCTTGCAATTTCAACGCCATCCTCAACTAAATAATAGAAAATCAAGTGTTTGTGACAGCGATGGGCATATAGCCCTGGAAAGATTTCGCTGTATTCTCTGTCAAGATAGGTCGGATGTTCCGCAATGTCTTGACAGGCTGCTACCAAATCATGATAATAGGTGTCAGCCTGATTTTCGGACCAGGTTTCAAGTGTATATTGCCAAATACTATCAAGGTCCTCAACAGCCTTGTTAGAGAGGTGAAACTTAGCCATTGCGACGTGATGCTTTGAGTTGTTTCAAGTGTTCCTCGGCATCGAAGTTTTCATAACGTCCACTCGACATGCCTTCTTCAATGGCGTTCTTTAAACATGCGATTTTTCTCTCGTTTTCTTCCAAAAGTCGAAGTCCTGCACGGACAACCTCGCTGGCATTGTTGTAACGACCAGTTTGAATGGTAGAACTAATAAAGTCTTCAAAATAACTGCCTAAAGCCACGGATGTAGTTTTCATGATTCTTTTTTTTACGCACCGCAAAGTTACCAATATTTGGTAATATTGCAAGCAAATAATTATTTTTTTGTTTTTTCATGTTTTTTATTCCATCTGGAATAGATTATTCTTGGTCTTTCTCCAAAATAAGTTTGGAATAGTTCTGTTGTTAATTTATTTATTATCAATAGTTTACAGTTCTTTGAACCCATAATAGTTTGGACTGCCCTTTCCCCCTCTTGACAAGTTGGTTACTTTTGTCTTCAAATTTCAAAACGGTTCAAACCATGAAAACAAAAGCTATCATCATTGCATTGTTGCTCATGGGCAATTTTGCTTTCGCCCAAGACAACTATCTTTGGCCTATTCCCGGCAAGCAGGCTGGCGAGGGCATCCTTTTCCGTCCGCAGGATTATATCGGTGTGGCGGAAGCGCAGACACAAGCCGAACTGAATTTCGGAGATTTGATCATCGGGGCACCCTTGGGAACCCCCGTGCTTTGCCCTGTGGACGGGAAAATCCATAGTGCCTTGTTGGGCTACCGCAACAGTTGGAGCTGCTCCTTGATAAGTTTTGACCAACAGACAGGTAACTATGAGCAAGATTCCTTGCTTTTCCTTGAATGGGACAATATGACTCAGGAAAAGATTCACAACACAACTCTATGGGTGGGAATCAAGACTGCTGATGGGAAAACCGTCTGGATCGACGGCATCCGTCCGACAAGGCTCTTCAAAACAGGGGAGCCAATACATCGAGGCGACACCTTGGGCACGATAGGCTTCGTCTATAAAAAAATCAAACAGCCATGCATAAGCGTCAGCATCTCGAAGAACTCCCAAGCCGTTGACCCGATGACGCCTTTCGGACTGAAGACCACTTTCATCCCGCCCAAGGTGAACAACAAAACCCAACTGACGCATGAGGAAGCGCAAGTTGACATTGACAGCATGATGTTGGCTCTTGAAGACGCCTTCCCGGGGTTGTACGACTACACGCCGAAAGAGGAATTCGACACCTATATCAAAAACAAAATGGCTGCGATAGGGGAAACCATCTCCAGAAGTGATTTTGAGGTATTGGTGTTCAAGTTGATTGGGAAAATCCACGACAGCCACACGGCCATCATCTCAGCGCCGAAAGTGACGGGGACAAGTGGACTGCCTTCCTCGGTGTGTTTAGGTTGGTTCAACGACACACTACAGGTATGGCGCACTGTTCCAAGATATAAAGACTATCTCGGCAAACCAGTGGTTTCGGTAAATGACATTCCTGCCGACTCTCTGAAAGCCATGGTGTTGGAGTATGCCACCTATTCCGATGGCTATGTAAAGAGCTATGGGGATTATGTGCTTCTGTATGGAATGGATAATTACTACTGCGACCAAATCGCGAAAGATGCCAACCTTATGGTCACTTTTGCCGACGGCGAAACAAAGCGTTTTGAACAAATGAACCCCAAAGACCCTTACCGTGAACCACAATGGTTAGAATACCAATACCGCCATTTCCATGCAAACGAAAAGATGCATTTTGAGTATGAAAAACTCTCTGACACGATAGCTTATCTTGCTCTCCACACTTTTGAGTTGGACGATTTGGAAATGGAGCAACTGACCGAAATCTTTACCAACCTCGTTGCCGACCGCATTCCCAACCTGATTCTCGATCTTCGTTTCAACCATGGCGGTCCAGAAGCATCGGTGGAAGGCATCTATGCCTATCTTGCCCAAAAACCGTTTTGCACCAACTTACGAAAAATCGTGAACAAGAAGAACGGTTACGCTTGCGTTGGCAGTTGTCCCGTGGACGATGATGAGGACGGCCCGTTTGCTGATTATGAGCCGCTCCCGAATGGCGAAGGCTTTGTGAAGGACGAGCCAGAATGGAGAGAACCCGACTCCTTGGTCAACTATAAAGGGCGGCTGTATCTGCTCACCAACGAGACCTCGTTCTCTGCCTCCACTTGCTTCGCGGGCTGGGTGAAGAAGCAGAACCGAGGCGTCATCGTCGGACGCGAAACGGGTTCGGCCTACCATCAAATGAAGGCAGAGAATTTTACGCAATATGTGTTGCCCAATTCCGATATAGCCATCCAAATCCCAACGATCAAGGTGGTGTTCGATACGGTGGTCAATGAGCGTTTCCCCTACGGTCGCGGCGTGCTGCCCGACTATCCCGTCAACTTCACACCCGAAGAAATCTCATACGCTCATGGTCATTCCATTTTAAACTATACTTTGCAGCTTATCCGCGAGGGGAAGTATATCTATTATGTAGAGCCTGAGCCGGAATCATCGAGCATCGAGGAGGACGCACGTCCCTTTCGCTGGTGGTGGGTCGCCATAGGCGTGGCGGCTTTGGCGGGGATAATTGCTTTGGTTAGAAAATATTCCTTATCTTTGTCCCAACGAAAAGATAAGGGAGAACAACTATGAAAGCAATTTTACTAAAAGTATCCTTGATGCTGGTGGCATTCGCCTTTGGCGCAACCATGCTGAACGCCCAGGATTTCACCTACGGTGATTTGGAATACTCGATTAATTACGATGACGTCACGGTGACGGTGACAGGTCACGTGGACGGTTACGATGCAACGGGAACGCTCAACATCCCGACCGTGGCCTACTATAATGGCAATCCTTATACGGTCACCATCATCGACAACTATGCCTTTGCCTACTGTACGGGACTAACGGGTGCTTTGGTTCTCCCGAATACCATAAAAGAGATTGGCGACGATGCTTTTGATAAGTGTGGGTTCACCGGTGTTATCACTATTCCGGCCTCGGTCGAGGATATCGGCTATACGCCATTCTATGGTTGTGATGGCATCGATGGCTTTGTGGTCGATCCTGCCAACGAGGATTACGACTCACGCGATAACTGCAATGCGGTGATCCGGACCTATACCAATGAACTCAAATTTGGCTGCAAAAACTCCACCATCCCCAATACGGTGACCTCCATCGCTGAAGACGCTTTCAACCGTTGTACCGGCTTGACTTCCATCACCATCCCGAGCGCTGTCACTTTCATTGGAGGCTATGCGTTCTGGTTTACTGGCTTGACTTCCATTACCATCCCGAGTTCGGTAGGCCTCATCGGCGTGAATCCGTTTGGTGGTTGTGCCGCATTGACTGAGATCGTCGTTGAAAGCGGCAATCCGGTGTATGATTCCCGAAACGGTTGCAATGCGATCATTAAAACAGAATGGAACGAGATTATCACAGGATGCCAAAATACGGTCATTCCTAACGATGTGACTCGCATCGGCGACGATGCCTTTTATTTTTGCAGCACACTTTCAGGCGAATTGGTGATTCCAGAGCAAATCACCTCTATCGGTGCGTATGCATTCGAGGGCTGTACCGGACTGACAGGCTCCTTGGTCATTCCCAATACGGTGAATCAACTCGGCGAATCGGCTTTTGCCAATTGTACGGGTTTTGACGGTACCTTGACCCTTAGCGAGAGGTTGCCCAACATACAAAACTGGACTTTCGAGGGATGTCGGGGCTTCACTGGTTCCCTGGTAATCCCAAGCTCTGTTAGGACCATCGGCACCAGCGCCTTTGAGGACTGTCGGGGCTTCAATGGTTCGCTGACGCTTCCTGAAAAATTGGCTTCTGTGGGTAATTTTGCCTTTGCAAGTTGCTCGGGCTTCAAGGAGGCCATCATTCTATCCGAAACGCCCCCTGAACTCGGCAACTATCCCTTCGGCGGCTTTGGCAGTACCACCCTTGTGGTGCCTTGCGGATGCGTTTCGACTTATGAAAACACTGCCTGGCATGAGCAGTTCACCAACATCATCGAAGACTGCACAGCCGTCGCGGAAGCTGAAGACCAATCTGCCAAGGTCTATCCCAATCCCACCCAAGGCCGTGTGACCATCGAGGCTGAAAACATTCAACATGTCGCCATCTTTAACTTAATAGGTGAAAAGGTGTTCGAAAGCGTTGCCCATGGCGATGTGGTCAGCCAGGATTTCAGTGGATTCGAAAAGGGCTTGTATCTGATTCGAATCGAAACCAAAAACGATATTTTAACAAAATTTGTTACTGTGATGTAAGTTTTCCTTTCCTTCGTTGTCTAACATGATGAACGTTGCAACGAAAAACGCATTATGAACAACGACAAGGAACATCAGTTTGAACTTTTGGTGCGGGAGCACAAGCGGACCATCTATACGGTGTGCTATATGTTCTCGCACAACAAGGCCGAGGTCGACGACCTGTTTCAGGAAATCCTCATCCGGCTCTGGAACGGCTTCGACCACTACGAGGGTCGAAGCAGCGCCCGCACTTGGGTCTATCGTGTGGCCTTGAACACGGCCATCAACCAGGACAAGAAGGAACGCCGACGTATCGAGACAGTGCCGCTGACGGTCGACATTAACCCCTTTGAGGCCGATGACCCAAAATCGCAACAGGTGCGTAAACTCCACGACCTTATCTCCCAATTGGAGTTGATCGACCGAAGCCTCGTGCTGCTCTGGCTCGAGGGCATCAGCTACGACGAAATCGGGGCTATCATCGGCATCACGCCCAACAACGTGGGGGTGAGATTGGCGCGCATCAAGGAAAAACTGATCAGTATGTCAAAAAAACAATGAAAGGGATTCATCATGGAAAACAATAATCTGAACGAACTCGAACAACTGAAAGCACAATACGAGACGCTGAAAGAGCAATTCGACCAGCAGGAAATCGTCAATGAACGGTTGATGAAATCATCTATCAAGCATAGCGTGGATTTCTACAAACGGTACCGATGGATACAATTCATAGCTTATCCTTTATTGGCTGTTGTAGGACTGCTGATTATAAAATGGTTATTTGCCAACAATCTCTCGTTAAGACTGTTTTGGGTCTCTTTCTGCGTAATCTGTTTTATTGTTGAGTTTTGGATGACGAAGATGGTTCGATTCAAGTCGCTAGAAAACAATGATTTGCTGACTCTTTCCAGTCATGCGCGTTCTTTCAAGAAACTCTATGCCATTTTTGTGGTATCATACGCAGTCTCGATTATCATCCTTTTTGTAGGCTGGCTAATGACGGAAATTGGAAGTAACGGTTATTTCAACTTTGGTACCTTTATCATTTTGTCTGGCCTTGTGCTTGTGCTCACGATGAGTTTGGGAATCGCTGAAATTCGCTATAAAACAAGACCTTGCGACGAGATTATCCGTCAAATTGAAGCTTCTGACAACGAAATAAATAATAGGAAAACGGGCTTCGACAGGAAACAAAAATGGTTTTGTGTAGCCATGATTGTCGCTTTCATTGGCCTTGATGTTTGGGCTTACACGATTGTCGGTTCCCGTCTGAAAATGCCGCCGATGTGGCAAACCAGGGAATATGTGCGGGCTGCGGACGACCTTACGACGGAAGGCAAATTGGAGTTCTGGGAGGTCTTTACCGATACAGTCGTTCCCGAAGGGAATGTACCCATGTTGATGAAACAATGGCAACAAAACGATTCCTTGGTTGTTATGGTCGCCAACGAAAGACAAGAGGAAAAACCGCAAGCAAAGGTTTATATGCTGAAAAAGACCACACCTGAAGGACCGGTTATCAGCTCGAGCATCCTGGGGGGCAAACCCCTGGTGCAAAAGGTGGAGGTTAACCATCCCTGCAAGTATCCGAGCAGTGAATCCGTGCCAATCATTGTGAACATGACACCTGAAGCCGCACAATTTTGGTATCAATTCACTACTGAATCGATAGGTCATCAGGTGGCGCTTTCTTTGGATGGTGTCGTGTTTCAGGAATGGAAAATCCAGAGTGGTATTGGGAATGGTTGTTTCTTTATCATGAAGAAATGGTCATCTAAAGACGAATTGGAGGCATTTTGCAAGCAATTAGTAAGGCAATAGTAAGCACTTGCCAAGTACTTGGCAGGTATCAGGCTCGTAGATGAAAGCACTGTTGTTCGATTGTTATTCGATTGATATTCGAATGTTCTTCGATTGTTGTTCGATTTTTATCGAACAACAATCGAAGAAGAAACGATGAACAAACGAGAAAAAGAGGGAGCATCTACGAGGCAAGTACTTGGCTTCTACATGCCAACGACGAAGTAACCCCGAAAAAAATCTCACTTTTTTCTTGACAGCAATCAAAAAAGCTGTACTTTTGCAGTGTGATAGTAAACTAATACACTAAAAAGATTATTTGTTTGTTCCTATACGAAAAGTAATTGTTATCAGTTAATACATTGAAATATTAAGAAAAATGAAAAAACTTCTCCTTTCTTTCATCGTCGCTTTGATCGCCGTGTCAACGGCTTCTGCCCAAAGCAAAGTTTCCGGAAAAATCATCGATGAAGCCACCAACGAAGGTGTGCCTTTTGTCAACGTAGGACTGTTCCGCGTGTCGGACAGCGTGTTTGTGTGTGGCGCCGCCTCTGACGACAAAGGGGCTTTTGTCCTGCAAGGCGCTCCCAAAGGGGAGATGACCTTGAAAGTGTCGGCCATCGGCTATGAACTCTTCCAAATGCCGGTGGAGGTCAAAGGCGACATGAATGTGGGCACCCTGAAACTCAAGGCAGGTACTTTGAAGCTCGACGAGGTGGTCATTTCTGAGAAACGCCCACTGTTTGCCGTGGAAGGGGAGAAGACCATGTATAATACGGCGGAAGACCCGAGCATCCAGACGGGAACGCTGTCCGATGTCCTGCAGAATTCCCCCGGCGTCCAGGTTGATGTGGAGGGTAACATCAGCCTGCGTGGCACCTCGAGCGTGGAGGTGTGGATCAACGACAAACCTTCCCACATGACGGCCGAAAACCTCAAGACTTATATTCAAACCATGCCAGCAAACAGTGTTGACCATGTGGAGGTCATCACCAACCCCTCGGCACGTTATGGTTCCAAGGCTGATGGCATCATCAACATCGTTACCAACGCCAAGGTGCAGAAAAACGAGTTCTTCAGCTTCGGCGTCAACGGCTCCACCAGACCATCTGTCTCACCTTGGGTGTCGTATGTATGGTCGAACGACAAGTTGACTATTAATGCATACGTCAACGGCGGCTACTCCATCTGGAAAGGCAGTATGGTTTCCGAGCAGACGCTTTTCAACCAGCCTGGGGTACCAGCCAACCATGAGGTTGACACCTCTGTCTACAGTAATAGAAGTTATAGTACTGGCGGCTATTTCAGTATTGATTATGAAATCGACACGGCCAACAGCCTGAATTTCTGGTTAAGCGGCTGGCCCAACTGGGGTAAGAACACCAACAATACCTCCATGTTCCGTCAGGATTTCTTGCCAGGCGACACCATGACCACGGCTTTCGCCGAAAGCGCGTATGCATGGAACCGCAACTATTTCGCCAACGGGGGGTTGTATTACCAGCATAAGTTCAACAACCGTGGTCATAACCTCTCCGTCAGCATCGACGGCATGGGCTGGGGCGGAGGCAACGGCGGCGATGTGGAGCGGAATTTCACCTTGCCCAATGTCCTCACCCACAGGGTGAAACAGGATAGCTACTACAGCTCCATGGGCGTAGAGGGCGAGGTTATCTATACCCTTCCTTATTCCGAAAACGGCGAGATTTCCATGGGAATCAACTCAAGCTATAATCCCGAAAACAGGTATCTGAAAACCGATTCCATCATCAACAATGTGGAAGTGAACGACGTCTACCGTTCTTATCACGCCCGATTCACCAACCTGTCCAACGAGGCTTTCGTTACCTGGCAGCACAAGTTCGGTGGTTTCACGATCAAACCAGGCCTCCGCTTCTGCAGCGAGTTGGTGAGCGGCAATTATCCTGATTCCACCCAGTATAACTTCAGCAGGCATTTCTTTAGCCTGAGGCCCTCCATTCACCTGTCGTATCGCACCAAGTCGATGCACAACTTCAACTTGAGCTATACCCGCCGCATTGCCGCTCCTGAAGCAGAGGAATTGAGTCGTTTTCCGATCTATCATACCGATGAATACAGCACTGGCAATCCCGATCTGGAGCGCATCTACACCAACTCGATTGAAGCCGGTTGGACCAAGTACTGGAACGACTTCGGTTCCGTGGGTCTCTCGGCCTACTATCGCGGCAAAACCAACGAGGTTAACGAGATCCAGCTGTCCGACAGCACCTTGATTTGGCTCTACGGCCGTGTGGTGCCTTATACCTATCCCGTCAACGTGGGCAAGAGCCATCAGTTGGGCTTCTCCTACAACATGATGTATCGTCCGAACGGCTTCTTCAACCTACGTTTTTACGCCAACCTCTACAATTCCTATTATGAGACGGTGTTCGACGGGAAACCTGTGACGCAAAATGCCTGGTCCTATAGCTTTAACCTGAATCTTTGGGCCAAGTTGTGGAACAAGGTCGAGGTGACGGCTTCGGGCTATTACAGTTCGCCTACGAAGATGCTCTTTAGCGAGTGGCATGCCCGTTATGGTATCAATGCAGGACTGAAGGCTGACTTCTTTGACCGCAAGATGTCGGTCTTCATCAACGCCAACGACATTTTCAACTGGAACAGCTGGGGTGAGAGCAACTATAGCCCCTACGTGAATTCCACCTCCGACTCCAAGTACAACAGCCGCAGCGTCTCGGTCGGTGTGACCTTCCGTTTCGGCAAGATGGAACTCGAACAGGCAGCCCGTCAGGGTTCTGACGACTCGCAAGGCGCACCGCAAGGCGGTGGCATGGGAATGTAATTCACCCCCTTTAAACGTCATTTTTCATCCCATGATCGGGTGGTTTTTTCCGAAAACCACCCGATTTTCGTCCCTAAAATCGGGGTATTTCGTCCCAAAACGCCCCTTTTCGCCACATTTTGGTCACAACGGCCACCTTTTTCCATTTGAGTGTTCAAACCCATCTACTTTTGCACCGAAAATTTTTATCGATTACAGATATGAAAGTTATTGGAACAGGAAGCGCATTACCGTCACTCACCGTGAGCAACGATGATCTGGCTACCTTTTTAGATACCAGTGATGCGTGGATATCAACCCGCACGGGCATTAAAACCCGTCATTTATTGTCAAATGAAACCCTCTACGATCTGGCAGTGGAGGCCGCCAACAAGGCCATCAGTGCTTCGGGACTGACCCCTGACCAGATTGATTTCCTCTTGGTCTCCAATGTGGCCAACGAACATATTACCCCTGGCTTGAGCTGCATCATTCAAAAACGCATCGGTGTGACCTGCCCCGGTCTCGACATCAACGTGGCCTGTGCTGGATTTGTCAACGCTCTGATGCTTGCCGACGATATGATGAAAGCCGGACGTGCCAAATATGTGTTGATCGTGTGCGCTGAGGAACCTTCTAAATATTGCAATTGGCAGGAACGTGACACCAGCATCCTCTTTGGTGACGGTGCTGGCGCTGTGGTGCTTGGCCCAGGCAATGCATTCAAAAACGTGCATCTTACCATGATTTCCGATCGTGATGTGCTTTACTATGAGCGTCACATGGAAAAGACTCCTTTTGAGCAGAAACAAGTGGAAGGCCAACCTCTGATGATGAAGGGTAAGGATTTGTTCCGCACCGCTGTCTCAGAATCAGCCAAAGATGTTCAAAAGGTTCTCGAAGAAGAGAAGGTCAGCGCTTCAGATGTGGATTATTACCTTCTGCATCAGGCTAATAAGCGCATCATCGAGGGAATCCGCTCCATCCTTGGTCAACCCGAGGAGAAGTTCCCGACCAATATCGAGAAATACGGTAACACTTCTTCGGCAAGCATCCCGATCCTGCTTGACGAGATGTTGGCAGAAAACAAGATTAAAAAAGGTGATAAGATTGTCATGAGCGCTTTCGGAGCTGGCTTTGTTTCGGCAGCCTGCCTCTGGGAATGGGAATGATTTAGTAAGAATTATATGGAAACGAGAAGAGTAGTAGTAACAGGTATGGGCGTCGTTTCGCCGGTGGGCAACGACCTCGAAACCACATGGAATAATCTGATCAATGGCGTGTGCGGTATCGCTCCAATTCAGTCTTTCGATACCTCTGACCTGCCAGTGAAAATCGCCGCTGAGTTGAAGAACTTCGATCCTATCGCTGCTGGCGTAGACAAAGGATTTGTGAAACGTAACGACCGTTTTGCCGTGTATGCCATGGCTGCAGCAGCCCAGGCAATGCAAGGCAATGAGGATATGCAGATGGATCCCAGCCGTTTAGGCGTTTATATTGGTTCTGGCATCGGCGGATTCGATACCATCATGCGTGAAATCATTAAGATGGAAGCTGAAGGACCAAGATGGGTTTCCCCGTTGATGATCCCCACCATGATTGGCAATATGGCAGCAGGCAGCGTCGCTATCCGCTACAATGCCCAAGGCCCGTGCGTGCCTATCGTGACGGCTTGCGCCACAGGTACCCACTCAATCGGTGAGGCCTATCGCGCCATCAAGCATGGCTATGCCGATGCTATTATTGCCGGTGGCGCCGAAGCAGGTATCAACCGCGTCAGCATTGCCGCTTTTGCAAATTGCAAGGCACTGACCAAGTCAGAAGATCCGTTGAGAGCCTCCCTGCCTTTCAATAAGGAAAGAGCTGGTTTCGTCATCGCTGAAGGCGCAGGCATCGTCCTCATTGAAGAGTATGAACACGCCAAAATGCGTGGCGCTAAGATTTATGCCGAGGTCTGCGGTTACGGCAACAGCTGCGACGCTTACCACAGCACGGCTCCACGTCCCGACGGTACCACCCAGAGCCTTGCTATCAAGCAGGCACTTGAAGAGGCTGGCTACAAGCCAGGTGAAAACCTCTACATCAACGCTCACGGCACAGGTACCCCAATGAACGATAGCGGCGAGACCAAGGCCATCAAGATTGCAATGGGTGAGGAAGAAGCCCGTCGTGCCCACATCAGCTCCACCAAATCGGAGATGGGTCACGCCCTCGGCGCTGCTGGCGGCATCGAACTGGTGGCTTCCGTGATGGCACTCAATACTGGTATTATCCCTCCAACCATTGGTTTGGACCAACCCGATCCCGAGTGCGACCTCGATTACACGCCCAACAAGGCCGTCAAAGCTAATCTTGACATCGCCATCTCCAACTCCCTTGGCTTCGGCGGTCACAACGCCTGCGTGGCAATAAGGAAAATTTAAAACCTAAAAATATGAATAGAGAAGAAATCAAACAGTATCTCCCTCACCGCGAGCCTATGCTCTTGGTTGACGAGATGACCCTCGACGAGAACCATGTGTGTCACTCCAAGTACCATGTGACAGGTGAGGAGTTTTTCCTGAAAGGCCATTTCCCAGGCGAACCCGTCGTTCCGGGTGTCATCCTCTGCGAAATCATGGCTCAGTCGTGTGCCCTGCTGATGAAGGACGACCTCATCGGCAAACTGACCTTCTACACAGGCATTGACAAGGTGCGTTTCAAGAATAGCGTCCGCCCAGGCGACACCGTTGAAGTGGAAGCCACGCTCACCCTGCATCGTGCCAACATCTACATTTGCTCCGCTACGCTGAGCACCAACGGCAAACTTTGTGTCAAAGGTGAATTGTCGTTCGCTTTACTTCCAGATACACGTAAATAATAATTAACAATTTAATAATCAATACAATGGCAACTACACAAGACAAAATCAGAAGCATCATCGCTTCGAAATTAAGCATCGATGAAAAAGAAATCACTCCTGAAAAGAGCCTTGTCAACGACCTTGGCGCCGATTCATTGGACGTTGTTGAACTCTCCATGGAACTGGAACGTGAGTTCAATCTGAAGTTCGAAGACAGCGATACTGAGAAGATTCAGACCGTCGCCGATCTTTACGCTCTCATCGAAGGTTATATCAAATAATCATGAAATCATGAAGATGTTAGAAAATAAGGTGGCTTTGATTACTGGTGCCGGTCGCGGCATCGGTAAGGCCATCGCCATACGTTTTGCCCAAGAGGGCTGCAATATTGCTTTCACCGATATCGCTTTGAACGATGTCGTGATGGAGACTGAGAAAGAGCTTCAGGCTATGGGTATCAAAGCCAAAGCATACGCTTCAAACGCTGCTAATTTTGCTGAAACTCAGCAGGTTGTTGATGAGATTGTGAACGATTTCGGTCGTATCGACATTCTGGTCAATAACGCTGGCATCACCAAGGATACCGCCCTCAAGCGTATGACTGAGGAGCAGTGGGATGCCGTGATCAACGTCAATCTCAAGTCGGTGTTCAACTTCACCAAGGCTGTTCAGCCGGTCATGTGGAAGCAGAACGGCGGTAGCGTCATCAATATGAGCTCGGTGGTAGGTGTGTCAGGCAATGCCAACCAGTGCAACTATTCCGCTTCAAAGGCCGGTATCATTGGCTTCACCAAGAGTGCTGCCAAGGAGATGGGCGTGCGTAACATCCGTCACAATGCCATTGCTCCTGGTTTCATCATCACCGCCATGACCAACGCTCTTCCTGAAGATGTCCGCAAGGCTTGGGAAAGCTTGATCCCGCTGCGTCGCGGTGGCACTCCTGAGGATGTGGCCAATGTGGCTCTCTTCCTCGCCTCTGACCTCTCCTCATACGTCACAGGTCAGGTCATCCACTGCTGTGGCGGCATGAATTGCTAAGACTTTTGTATTTTTTTATAATGAGCAGAATGAAAAAGCCCCGCCAAACGGCGGGGCTTTTCTGATTTGTTTACAAGTGCCAGTTTCTATCTCGTAATGGGAAGATCCAAATCACATCGCCTTTATTATATTTGATACCATCGATTTCTGGTGTTGAGTAATGGTCCTTACTCGATGATTCTACACGGCCAACCCTTATCTGAAGCCTTTCACCATTATCCACATTCTTTTCAACAAAACAGATCACTTTCATGGTGTAACTTCCTGATTCTTTAAAAATCCACCAACCTTCACTCCACGTCCATCGCTGCTCATAATATATTTTGTCGCCTTCTCTGGCATTCCGGATGCGCTCCTGACGTACCTCTTCTGCACGGGCCTCAGCCTCGGCTCTCTCCCGATCTCTCCTAATTCTTTCTTCTTCCTGTCTTCTCTTTTCTTCTGCTAGGCGCTTTTCCTCGGCAATCTTTGCCAAACGTTTCTCTTCGTTGATTCTAAGCTGGTTGTCTGAATAACCCAGGTTTGTTCCGCTACTGCTGATTTTGATTTCTTGGTCTCCGTCTGAAGGGTCGGAAACAATAGCATAACCATTGTTGTTGAATCCTTGGACGATTTTCCCGTATTTGCATGAAATGGCGATATTGCCATATTGGTCAATAAATCCATATTTGCCATTTAGGCATAATGACCTGTATCCGTTGTTGAGGTCTCCAACGGAATAATTGAAGGTTCTTCTGTCGGTTTTTTCCAATTTACTGGCACCACGGACACTTGAGAATGAAGGTGTGGCTGTTACGACCTCGCATCTCCCCTGTGGAATTCCGTCGCTGAAGTACCCTTTAATGATATACATGCTGTTGTTTAGCTTGGTGTAGCCGACGCCATTCCCTGAAATCCAACCATTTCTCACACTTCCGGACCAATAGACATCGACGGTTTCTTTTCTGGCGTTGGAGTGAATAATCGCTTTCCCCACTGTGTTTGTTTGGGGAGTGTTGGCAATGAAACTTTCCAAATCAGATCTCAAAATGAAATGAACTTCGCGCACGGCTTTAACATAGGCTCCGAATCTCAACATGCTTCTAGTGGAATAATTATCGGTTAGAATATATCCTTGTTTTTGCATGAATCCGAGCACTTCGTCAATGGTAACATCCTTGTTGTCGAATTGGGCGGAATAGTATCCTTTGCCATGGTCACTTCTGCCGTTTCTGATGGCGCTGCTAAAGAAAGAATCCAAACTTTCTGCTTGTGCGGAAAACATGATGGCCATTAGGAGAATCAGTGTAATATGTTTTTTCATGACTGCTATCTTTGAATTAGACTAAATGTTTGTATTAAAAATTATACATAAGCCCGGTTTCCAAACCAGAATGGTGTATTACGCTTTTATTGTCCTTTTTGTTGGTGAGACCAAACAAATAATATCCTCCGGCATACCAAGCGATTGTGTTTGTTATATAAACCCTTACACGGAAACGCCCACCAAAATCAACGATCAATTTTGTTGGAACAGGAGAAGAGTAATAACTTAATCCAAGGCCTATATAAATCGGGATTTGGACTCTTTTTCCCTGAAGAAGGGTAATGCCTTGATTTACATGCGCTGCGAAATGATTGTTGCGTGCGGCTTCTTTGGCATAGTATACATCAACCAAGGTTTCGAATTTATCGGTGCGAAAACCCAAACCGAAATTGAATGCTGGTTTTGTTATCGAGTATGTACGAGACGAAAGATCCTCATTTTTTTCCCTAACTCTCCAATGTCCGTATGGGGTGATTCCAGCAGAAATCTCTTTTATCTGGCCAAAAGCAATTGCTTGAGTAACCATCAGGATCAATAGAATAAACAGTTTTTTCATATGTATTGTTTTTAAAAAAAATTATTTCTTGTTAAACGCTTCCAGCACTCTTTTGGAATACGTCTTTGAAACGGGAACGGAATCCAAGCCTTCCCGCTCGAATTCCAAGATAAAGCCCTCGGCTTCATTGTGCATAACGCTGACTTTCTTGATGTTGACGATGTAGGAACGGTGGCAACGCATCAGGCTGCTGGAATCGACGCAGTTGTCCTCGATGGTCTTCATCTTGCAACGAAGCATGTAACTGGCAATGGCGCCGTTGCGCTGGTAAAACACATTGATGTAATTGTCCTCAGCCTTGATGTAATAGAGGTTGTCGAGTTTTACGGAGAGCTTCAGGTTGCCATTGTTGTCCATCAAATTGATGATCTCAGTGTGCTCGGGCAGCACCTCGTCATCCGATTCCACGGCGTCACTCTTGGTCAACGTCAGTTTGCGGCGCGAGTCGTTCAGCAGGATCATCAGATCGACGATGGTATAAGGCACCGCCAAGGCTACGAAAGTAATCAAAAGGCTTTTGCCAAAAATATAGCTTAATGAATAAGTCGTTGCTTTTACAAGGAAATAGGAAAGATAGGTGTGGAAAGCCGCAATCAGCATAATCTCCATGAACAGCCATAAAATGTAAGCCCAGAAAGCGAAATGCCTCATCTTCCTGACACAGAAAGTCATCAATAGCCGACTGCAAGCTAAAAAGAAGGTGCCAATCCCCACAAAAACCAAGGTGCCGATGAAGCGGCTGTTGGTGCCCAACTGGAACCACGAGGTGTCGGAAAATGGCGTGTAGGCAGTCAGAAACACCAAGGCGAACAACACGGAAATAACCACATTTTGTGTCTGGCTAAGCGGATCAGTCAGACATTCAGGGGCTTGGGTGATCAGTTGTTTGCGGGCCTTCATGGGTTTCCTCGTTTTAGTGGAGGCAAAAATACGAAAAAACTTGGATCTCAAAACCCTTTTTTGATCACCTCCCACACCAAATGGGCCTCAAAACCTTTCTGCATGGCGTAAGCGGCAAGTTTCCGATGCTTCTCGAAGTCGTTTTCTGCCTTGACGGTCTTAGCCTTGATTCTCAGAATATCGATGAGCCGTTGGCGATAAGCCTCTTCATCGTAAGTTTGCAAGGCTTCATCGATGATTTCCTTGTCGATGCCTTTTTGCATCAGGTGAAAACGGATTTTGTTCAAGCCCCAGCCGCTTTGGTTGATTTTGCCTTTGACAAAGGCTTGGGCGAAGCGTGTATTGTTAACGAATCGATTGTCGATCAGATAATCAAGGATTTCGTCTTTTTCTTTCTGGTTGAGTTCGAAGGTCTTCAGTTTTTCGGTCACGTCTTTGACGCACCGCTCCTGATAGGCGCAGTACTTGGCCATTTTGTCCAAGACTTGGTCGGGTGATAAAGGCTTTGCCATCAGCATTCGATTTTGAGGTCGCCTTCCTTGATCCAGCCGATCTTTCTCAATACGAGCCCGAAGAGCCAGGAGAGCAGCGCTGGAAGCACGAAGCAGACCAGCAACATGCCAATCCACATCGTGGCACCGCCTTCGGGCATGGCGGTGTAGATGCCGATGGGGCCGACGAGTCCGCAGGTGCCCATGCCAGAACCGATGGGTACATTTTCAAGGTGAAATACGCAGGTGGCTATGGGACCGGTGATGGCGGCAGCTAAAGTTGGTGGAATCCAGATACGTGGGTTCTTTACGATGTTGCCAATTTGGAGCATGGAAGTGCCTAAGCCTTGTGCCAGGAGGCCTCCCCAACGGTTTTCCCTGAAGCTCAGTACGGCGAAGCCGACCATCTGTGCGCAGCACCCTGCGGTTGCTGCGCCGCCGGCGATGCCGCCGAGGCCGATGGCCAGACAGATGGCGGCGGAGCTGATAGGCAAGGTGAGCACGGCGCCGATGACCACCGACACGATGATGCCCATCAAGAAGGGCTGCATCAGGGTGGCGTGCTCGATGAACGCCCCGAGGGCGGTCATCAGCCTGCCGATGGCAGGCCCGATGGCGAACGCCACCAGCACGCCGCTAATGATCACCACAGCGGGCGTGACCAAAATGTCAACCTGTGTCTCCTTGTAGACCATCTTGCCTAACTCGATGGCGACCAGCACGGCCACATAGGCGCCCATAGGGCCGCCAAGTTCGTTGCCGGCAATGCCCACGGCGATGGCGCTGAACAGCACCAGTCCCTCGCATCTGAGCTTATAGGCGATGGCCACCGCAATGGCAGCTCCGGTGGCGGCTTTGGCATATTTCGAAATGGTCACGAAAGCGTCCCATCCGGTCTTGTCGCCCAAGGTCTGGAAGATCGTTCCGATGAGTAGCGAGGCAAACAAGCCTAAAGCCATCGCACCCAGCGCGTCCACGAAATAGGCGCGCCAGGTGAGATCGACCTTTTTCCGCTCACAAAACGCTTTGAATTTGCTCATTAAAATGTGATTCCTTCAATGCCGTTTTCCTTCATCAGGTCAGCCAACTTGGTGTCATTGTCGTCAACAGCGGCAATGCAGTTGGTCACCACACGGATCTGCTTGGCGGGATAGATGTTCATCAAGTCCTTGACGGTCTCGTAAACGCAATAGTCGGTGGCAATGCCGCAAACGTCGATGCCTTCAAACTGAACAAACTCTTCAATGGTCTTGGTCAGTTTTTCGCCGCTGCGGGCGTTTTGGAAGATGCTGAACTCTTCCTTATCGGCCAAATCACCCTTGGTCATGTAGTGGATGCCGATGCTGTTCATGTTGGAATCAAGAGCCTGCTGAAGGGCGGGATACACGTTCATGCCTTCGGTTTCCTGCACGCAGTGGGGCGGGAACACGCCGCCGTTTTCCACAAAGGAGCAGTGGTTGGCAGGGTGGGCGTCCTGGGTGACGATGACCCATGTGTATTTGTCCAAAACGCCGTTATTGATGGCCTTGGCCAAACGGTCCATGGCCTCAGGACCCTTGGCGGTAGCGAGGCTGCCAGTGGTAAAGTCGATCTGTGGATCAACGATGATCAGCATGCGTTCAGCTTTCACTTCTTCTTTCACTTCTTTGGTTTCTTGCTTTTTCTGATTCTTGTTGCCGCAACCGGTGACAATCAGGGCGGCGATGAGCAACATGGCTCCGATGATGTGTCTTTTCATGATGGATATTTTGTTGAATTTTGCTGCAAAAGTAATGCTTTTTTATTTACCGAAAAGCTTTTTTATCCATTCGGGATGCCCCAGTTTTTTCAACATGGCCTTTGCCCATTCGCGGTTCTCGGGCTTGTACCAGAAAAAGAAGCGTTGCTGGGCGAGTTTCTCCTCCTTGCTCTTGGCCACAAAAACGGGCTCCAAGGTGTATGGATTGTAGCCGGAATAATAGATTTCCGTAGCCAAAGTCATCGGGGTAGGGGTGAAGTCCTGAACCTGTTCTAGATGGTATCCCAACTCCTTGGTTTTCACGGCCAAATCGGCCATGTCTTCCAAGTAACAGTCGGGATGCGAGGAGATGAAATAGGGGATGAGTTGCTGGTTGAGATGCTCCTTTTCGTTGAGATAGTCAAATTTCTTTTTCAACTTGACGAACATGTCGAACCGCGGCTTGCGCATGAGTTTCAGCACGGCGTCGCTGGTGTGCTCGGGCGCCACCTTCAGTCGTCCGCTGACGTGCCTCGTGACCAACTGGCGGAAATACTCGTCGTAGCCCATGGCTTGGTTCTCTTCGGGGGTGCAGTCATGCAAAAACAGGTCATAGCGGATGCCGGATCCTACCGTGGCTTTCTTGACTTTCGGGTGGCGGTCCACCTCTTGATAAATCTCGATCAGCGGATGGTGGTCGGTGTTCAAGTTCTTGCACACAAAAGGTTGGAGGCAGGTGGGGCGGGCGCATTTCTCGCATAGCTTCTCGTCCTTGCCTCGCATCCGATACATGTTGGCTGACGGACCTCCCAAATCGCTGATATAGCCTTTGAAGTCCTCCATCTGGGTTACCTGTTCCACCTCGCGCATGATGGAAGCCTTGCTTCTGGAGGCCACAAACTTGCCTTGATGGGCAGAGATGGTGCAGAAAGCGCATCCCCCGAAGCAGCCTCGGTGCATGTTGATGGAATGCTTGATCATCTCGTAGGCCGGGATGGCACCGCGCTTGGCATATTTCGGATGGGGCAGTCGGGTGTAAGGTAAGTCGAACGAGGCGTCGATCTGCTCGGTGGTGAAGGTGGGCAGGGGTGGGTTGATGACGACTCGCTGGTTGCCCACGTCTTGAACCAGTCTGGCAGCGTGTTTCTTGTTCGATTCCTCCTCAATGTGCTTGAAATTGGAGGCGTATTTCCGCTTGTCCTTCAGGCAGATTTCATGGGGAACCAATGCGATCGTTTCGCCGTCGAAAGCAGGCATGGGTTGTTTCTTGTCCTGAAGGAAAAAGGTCTGCTGGAGGTCGGTCAGCTCACTGACTTTTCTCCCTTGCTGGATGGCTCTGGCGATCTCCACCATGGTGTATTCGCCCATGCCATAAACCCCGATGTCGGCTTTGGAATCCACTAAAATGGAGGGTTTCAGGCAATCATCCCAATAGTCGTAATGCGTCACGCGGCGCAGTGAGGCTTCGATGCCGCCAATCACCACGGGCACATCGGGATAAAGCTTTTTCAAGATGTTGCTATAGACCACGCTGGCTCGGTCGGGACGGAAACCAGCCTCACCACCAGGAGTGTAGGCGTCGTTGCTCCTCAATCTTTTGTTGGCGGTGTAGTGGTTTACCATCGAGTCCATGCAGCCGGCTGACACGCCAAAAAAGAGCTTTGGCTTGCCGAATTTCTTGAAATCCCTAAGGTCATCCCTCCAGTTGGGCTGTGGGATGAGCGCCACTCGGAATCCTTCTTTCTCGAGCATCCTTCCGATGACTGCCGCCCCAAACGCCGGATGGTCCACGTAAGCATCGCCCGTAACGAACACAATGTCAACCTCATCCCACCCGCGCAGGTCGGTTTCTTTCTTGGTGATCGGTAGCCAGTCAAGGAGGGTCATAGAAAGAAGAATTAAGCTCCTAACATCGCTGCAGGGGTAATCCCTAATGTTCTACAAAGCAATCGGGCTATTCGTAGGGTTGGCTCCGCTCTTCCGCTCACATAGTCGTTGATCCTTGAAGGGCTTACTCCAATTAAGGTGGCTAGCTGTTTTTGGGTCATTTCCTTTTCTTCGAGTGAAAGCTCTATCAGATCAGCTACGGATGGTTTCTCCATGGGGAAATGCTCTTTTTCGTATTCGACAACGATATCCGACATCAGAGTCAGTTCCACAGCGTTACGGTCGTTAGCTGGGACATCGTCGGTTACCAATGGCAACAATTCTTCGATCCGAGCTAGGGCAAATTCGTATTGCTCTTTAGTAATGTGGTTCATATCTATCTCGTTTAAATGGTTGTTACATCAATTTTTTCGTATTCACTATGAGTCCCCACAAAGCGGATAAAGATATGGCTGATAGTAAATTTAACCACAACCACAAGGCGGTATTTGTTTCCTTTGATATTGAACACGTAGCGTTGATTACCTACGTAGTCAGTAGCTGGAAAATCCGTCTTGATATCCGACAAGTTCTTCCATTCCGCCTGTTCCGCAATGTCATACCAACGTTCCAACGCAATTTTTGAGTCGCCATGTCCTTCTTGGTTATAAAATTCAACTAACCGTCGATGTGATACGATTCTCATAACGCTGCAAAGATATATAAATTTTGGATTGCAATACTTTTTATAGGTAAAATTTTGTTTTCCGAAAAATCTAATCATTCACCACATTCTTCGAGTACGACAAATAATTTTGCGATTCCGTTCATATTCATTACAACCCATCGTTCAACTTCTTCGGTTCACGACGGGTGTCCCATAAGGCAACGATTTCGATGACGCTGTTGTTAATGTAGTAGACAATTTTGTTTAATCGACCAATCACCAAACTTCTATAGGCAACAGGGGTCCCTTCCAATAGTGGCTCTTCTTTTTTTTCCGAGGAAAGGGAAACTGCTTAGTAGTGGAACGGAATGATTGATGTCATCCAAGAATTCCATTCTGGCTTTCTTGCCGAAACTGTTTTCAATGTAGTCTGCTGCTTGTCGTAATTGGTCTTGAGCGATTAAAGACCAAATCATTTTCATAATACCTTGCTGTCAATGTTGTAACCGCAATACTGAAGCACTTCCTCAGTAGTGAAGTGCTTTCCTTCGGCGATTTGTTTTCTGCCGGTTTCAACCATTTCAAGGAGCTCTTCTTTCGTAAAAGGCTTCAATGCTATTTTTTCGTCATCCATCTTATCGCTGATTTTGGAGCAAAGATAAGTATCTTTTGGTGAAGTGGCAACCGTCGGCCAGTGAGTTTTAAAGTGTTGATCTGTAAGTTTTTCATAGTATTCCACTTTTTTGTTTCGCTTGCAAATATATAAATTTTATGAAAAATCAATATATTAATTGATAAAAAATTATTTTTACCGTATTAATAATATAAAATTCAGGCTGTAGATAAGCGTTTTTTGTTTATAACTATTTCGCTGATTTCCCTTTTTTATCTCAAAAAAGATTACGACATTTGCAGTCGTAAAAACGAGCATTATTTTATTTATTAAAAGTTTATAAATCAATCATTTATGAGTAAAGTAAATGATATTTCCAAAGAAATTGGCCAGGCCTTGGTCAGCAAAAAGTTCTGGGTGGAACTGCTGATTATGACTTTTGGCATGTTTATGACGGGTGTTTGCGTCTACTATTTCCTGGTTCCCAGCAAACTCATCGTGGGCTCCATCTCGGGTCTTTCCATCGTGCTCACCAACATCTTCAACAGCATGGGCGTCAACATCGGCCTCCCGATGATGATTACCATCATCAACGCAATCCTGTTGGTGTTGGCCTACCTTTTGGTTGGCAAGGAATTTGGTCTCAAGACCGTTTACTGCGCCCTCATCCTCGGTCCCATGACCAAATTCTGCGAGTGGCTCTATCCTTGGCAAAACCTCGCCACTCCCAATGATTATCTCGTCACTATGGGCGTCGCCCCCGACCAGGCTTTCTCTGTGATGGGCAACCCTTGGTTCGACTTGCTCTGCTGCGTCGTCATCCTCAGCGCTGCCCAGACCTTGATGTTCTCCATCAATGCCTCCACGGGAGGCCTCGACATTTTGGCCAAGATCGTCAACAAGTATCTGCATTTCGACATGGGTAAGTCGGTGAGCGTGGCAGGTGCCATCATCTGCCTCACGGCTTTTGCCATCAATCCCTTCCAGATGGTCATCATCGGCCTCATTGCCACATGGATCAACGGCATGGTGGTGAACATGTTCACGGCCAACCTCAACCAACGGAAACGTGTGTGCATTGTGTCGAAAGACTACGACCGCATCCGCCGTTACATCATTGACGACCTCCAACGTGGTTGCACCCTCTACGAGGTCATCGGTGGCTACACCAACGAGAAATCGATCGAGCTTGAAGCCCTGCTTTCCAATGACGAGTTCTCAAAATTGATGGAGTTCCTCGGTAAGAACGAAATCAACGCCTTTACTACCGCTGGCAATGTGAGCGAAGTGTACGGTCTATGGGCCAAAGACCGCCACAGAGCCAGAAAACATGCTGAAAAACGTTAATAACATCTGAATCATGAAGAAAGAAGTCAAATTCAGTCTCGTATATCGCGACATGTGGCAGTCGTCAGGAAAGTATGTGCCACGCAAGGATCAACTGGAGCAAATCGCTCCCCTGATTATCGACATGGGCTGCTTCGACCGTGTGGAGACTAACGGTGGCGCCGCTGAGCAGGTAAATTTGCTCTATGGCGAGAACCCGAATCCATCGGTGCGTGCCTTTACCGCTGCTTTGCATAAAGGCGGTATCGAGTGCCATATGCTCGACCGCGCCCTCAATGCATTGCGCATGAACCCTGTTCCTGCCGACGTGCGCCAACTGATGTATAAGGTGAAGAAAGCCCAAGGCGTCGACATTACCCGTATCTTCTGTGGATTGAACGACGTGCGCAACATCATCCCGTCCATCCAATGGGCCAACGAAGCCGGCATGATTTCACAAGCCGCCATGAGCATCACCTACTCGCAGGTGCATACCGCCGAGTATTACATGCATATCGCCGACCAGCTCATCGAAGCCGGCGCTAAGGAAATCGCCCTCAAGGATATGGCCGGCGTGGGTCGCCCTGTATCGCTCGGTCGTATCGTGGAGCATATCAAGAAATCACACCCTGAAATCAAGGTGCAGTATCACGGCCACACCACACCGGGTCTCTCGATGGCCTCAATGCTTGAGGTCTGCAAGGCCGGCTGCGACTATGTGGACGTGGCCATGGAACCCCTGTCGTGGGGCACCGTCCATCCCGATGTCATCAGCGTTCAAGCCATGCTGAAAGATGCAGGTTTCCTCGTGAAGGACATCGACATGAAGACCTACATGGCCGCCCGCAGCATGACCCAAAGCTTCATCGACGACTTCCTCGGCTATTGGATCGACCCGCGCAACCGTTACATCAACTCGTTGCTGTTGGGCTGTGGTCTGCCAGGTGGCATGATGGGCTCGCTGATGGCTGACCTCAAGCCGGTTCACGCTGCCATTAACATGAATCGTAAGAAGGAAGGCCTTCCTGAACTGAGCGAGGACGAGATGCTCGTTGAGTTGTTCCAGGAAGTGCAGGATATTTGGCCGAAACTCGGCAACCCGCCCTTGGTGACGCCATTCAGCCAGTACACCAAGAACATCGCCTTGATGAACCTTTTTGCCCTCAGCAAGGGTGAGCCTCGTTACGAGACCAGCATCGACCCCGCCGCTTGGGATATGATCCTTGGCAAGGCTGGCAAGCTGCCGGGCACTTTGGCTCCCGAAATCGTGGAATTGGCTAAGAAGAAGGGATTAGAGTTCTTCACTGGTAACCCGCAAGATAACTACCCTGATGCTTTGCCACACTTCATCGAAGAGATGAAGAAAGAAGGTTGGGATCGTGGCCAGGATGATGAAGAGCTCTTCGAGTTCGCTATGCACGAGAAGCAGTACCGCGAGTACAAGTCAGGTGAGGCCAAACGTCGCTTCAACCAAGAGTTGGAAGCCAAGATGAAGGCCAAGTTCGAGAAGGCTGGCGGTGAGGCCAAGATCCCGGATCTTCGTGCCTTACGTCATCCCAACGCTGAACCCGTCATCGCCCCTGTGAGCGGCATTGTGATGTGGGAAGTCGACTTCGACGACAAGTCCATCGCTCCCGCTCCGGGTCAGGTCTACAAGGAAGGCGATCTGCTCTGCGCCATCAACAGCGAGCATGGCCTGGAACCTGTCTACGCTTTGTGGTCAGGCAAGATTGTGGAAGCCACGGCCGAACAAGGCAAACGTGTCGCCAAGGGCGATACCATCGCGTTCATTGAAAAATAATCTAAATTCAATATTGTTTAACTAAAATCCATTTAAAATGAAAAAGTTAGTCTTAACACTCGCAATCGTTTTTGCAGGTATCATGTCTGCCAATGCCCAGTGGTGGATCGGCGGTGGTCTTGGTGCTGACATTCAAAAGAATCACACAGCCGTTACCCTCTCTCCAGAAATTGGTTACATGATCCCTGATTCCCCATTCACCATTGCTCTTGGCGCTGGTTATACCTACAACAATGTTAAAGGCGTCGGTTCAACCAACACCTTGTCTCTTCAGCCTTATTTCCGTTATGTGCCTTGCACCATTGGTGGCAAGTTCTCCCTGTTCTTGGATTTGACAGCTGATTTCAATCTCATTGATGCCGCTCCCAAGGGCGCATACGCTGTGCTGCTTCAGCCCGGTATCGCTTGGATGGCCACTGACAAATGGACTGCCGCTTTCCGTTTCGGAAGAATTGGCTACAGCCACAATTTCATTAAGGATGCAAACGATGTTCCGATTGATGGTTTCCTGACTGGTTTCGATCTGGCCGCTCCTTCAATCAGAATCTATTACAATTTCTAAGTATTGTTTTGGGATAAAACAGGAGGGACACATTGCGATGTGTCCCTTTTTTTGTTATTTTTGTCCCAAATCATCGTCCTATGAAACGTCTTTTCCTAGTCTTGTTTCTCGCTATTACTGCATTTTCAGCCCAATCCCAAGTGCTTCCCACATGGGAATCCATTAACCAACGGGGCTATCCTGAATGGTTTTCCGAAGCGAAACTGGGCATCTTTATCCACTGGGGCCTTTATTCCGTGCCGGCATTCGCCAGTGAAGACGGTTACGCCGAATGGTTTTACCGAGGCCTCATGATGGGTGACCATCGAAAGGATTTCATGGAACGGGTTTACGGCAAGGATTTTCAATACAAGGACTTTGTCCCGATGTGGAAGGCCGAGCTTTGGAATCCCGATGAATGGGCTGAATTGTTCAGGAAGTCAGGGGCAAAATACGTGCTTTTGGTCAGTAAGCATCACGATGGTTATTGCCTTTGGCCGAGCCAGTATGCGCCGGATTGGAACTCTGTGGAGACAGGACCGCATCGCGACATCTGCGGTGAACTGACCGAAGCGGTGCGCAAGCAAGGGCTGAAGATGGGTTTCTATTATTCCCTGCCAGAATGGACCAACAAGAAACATATCTGGTATGAGGATCCCGACGACTTCATAGGCAACTATGTCGATACCCACATGATTCCCCAATTCAAGGAATTGGTTACGGCCTACAAGCCCACCATCCTTTTCACTGACGGCGAATGGCGCAACAGTGCGGAGCAATGGCATGCCACGGAGCTGATCTCTTGGTATTACAACACCATAGGGGACGAGGCCATCGTCAACGACCGATGGGGCGAGGGACAGCAGCATGGCTTCCGTACACCTGAATACACGGGCCGAGCCAAACTTACCGACCGTCCTTGGGCTGAATGTCGTGGCATTGGTCGTTCCTTCGGCCTCAACCGCAACGAGCCGCTCGAAAACTATCTGACTTCCGATGCATTGATCCGTCATTTTGTGACCTTGGTGGCGGCTGGGGGTGGTATGACCATCAACGTTGGCCCTGCCGCCGATGGGAAGATCCCAATGCTCCAACAAGAGCGTTTGCTCGACCTTGGCCGTTGGCTCGAAGTCAATGGCGAAGCCATCTATGGCTCCCAGCCATTTCGGAACGACACGGTGGCGCTACCTGAGGTGTGTTTCACCAGAAACCATGACGCTGTTTATGCCATCACGTTCACTTATCCTGATGAACCGTTGGTGCTTGACATTGACAAGCCTGCCAAGAACATGACGGTAACCTTGCTGGGCTGCGAAAAGAAGCTCCCCTGGCGTTACGAAAAAGGCCGCCTCGTCATCGAAACGGGCAGCCTTCGTTATGCTGATATCCAAAGCGCTTCGGCTTGGGTGTTCAAACTCAGTCAGTCAGCTCTTTAAAGAAAGTGTAACCAAGGATGTTGGTGGTTCCTTGGGGAACTCTCTTGATATAAAAACGCTCGTCTTCCTGCACAAACTTGAAATGGATCCTGTCGCCAGACGGGAAGCATTTCAATGACTTGGGGCTGTTCCATCCGGTTTGGTATTCGAAATCCATGGTCTTGAGGAACACAAACTCTTTCCTTCCCTTGAGGATGCGGGTGTTGTAACCGTCAAAGAAGTTGCGGTTGCTCCATTTGCCGGCAAATAGTTCCGGTGACTTGATGCCATACACTTTAACACTGAAAGTGATTTCAGTGATCGGTTTGATCTCCAGGATGTTTTGCTCGATTATCTGTTTGGTCTCATTATTGAATACTTCCAAATACAGCCATTGGAAAGGATTGTCATCGCGTTCCCAGATGGGGGTGAAGTGGATGGTTACAGTGGTCGAGTCGTTCAACTGGCCTTGATAGGCGCCTTGGATGGTGCGGTAAAACTGCTTGAGGGCATCGTTGTCTTGCGCCAATCCATTGAAGGTCAGCAGGCAAATGGCTGCGAAAAGGAATACTCGTTTCATGTTGGGAATAAGCTTTTCAGGTTAGAACGACAGGGTAAAGCCTAAAGACGGCAGGACGGGCAGTTGTTTGACCACCTCGCTGGTGATGAGGTCCACGTAAAACACGTTGGCTCTGTTGTAGACGTTGGTCACGCTGAGATCGACTTCCAAGATGGTGTGCTCGGTGAAGAAGAACTTGCGCTTGACGTCAACGTCGAAACGGTGGTACATGGGCAAACGGCCTTGGTTCAGGTCGGCGAAGACCAAGCCCAACTCACCATTGGCAGTAGTGTAGTCAAAATAGATGCCATCCTGGAAGGTGAGGTATTCATAAAAGCCTTGTACTTGGGTGAACGGGAATCCCGTACCGAAGTTCCAACGGCCGCTGAACTCCCACTGACGCAGGTCGCCAGCGGTGTAGGTCAGGATGAGGTTGACGTTGTGACGACGGTCGAAATGGGGCTGGTAGGAAACCATCGTGACCTCGCCACCATCGTATTTCTCATAGTTGCGGTTGACGAATCCCAAAGCGTAGACAGCCCAGAGGTACCAGTGCTTGTCTTCGTATTTCAACGACAGGTCGAAGCCATAGGCGTTACCGTCTTCAATCATGAAGTCTTTCTTGAGCAGTTCGCTGACAGAGGAGTTTTCCTCGTTGTCTACGTAAATCTTGTTACGGTTGATGTTGGTCAGTTGGTTGAACTGCTTCCAATAACCTTCGATGTTCATGTTCAGGTTGTTGGTGATGTCGAACTCCGTGCCGAGCACGAAATGGTTGGCTTTCTGGAGGCTCGACTTGATCTGTTTGCCGTTGAAAGTGCTTGGTGTTCCGGTGACGCCAGAGAGGAAGCCATAGAACAGGTTGACCACGTCGCGGTCGCTGGTGGCTGCCACCAAGTCTTGTGAGTACATGCCTGCGGCACCCTTGAGGCGCATCCAGTCGGTAATGTTGTACTTGAAGGCGAAACGCGGTTCAAGCGAGGGCGTGTTCAAATCTGCGTAGTATTGGAAACGGAGACTGGGCTCCAGCAGCAGTTTGCCCAACGAGGCCTTGTATTTTACGTAGGCGCCAATCTCGGTGGAGAAGTTGTTCAACGGGATCCGGATATGGCCGTAGTTGCTGTAGGTCACAAAGTCAGTGCCGAAGCCTGACAGCTCCACGCCATATTTCAAGGTGTTCTTTCCTAAGAAGTAATTGAAATTGAATGCCATGTTGAAACCGTCAACCTTACTGTAGCGGTCTGGGTTGTTGTTCTCATGCATGCGGGAGGTGTAGCTCGAATAGGCGATGTTACCCTCGATCATCACAGGAGCCTTGCCAGGGATGACAAGGAAGTTGGTTCCGGCACCCCAGGAGTTCCAACCAAAGTCCGACAGGGCCTTGTAGTTGTTCACCTTGTCGTTGAACGAGAAACCGAAGAAGTTGACCTTTGAACCGTTAGGTGCATTGATGGAGAATTTTCCGTAAATGTCGTTGTAGTTGAACGGGAGTCCATCTTCAGCGGCATATTTATAAAGGACCTTGCTGGTCTGCTCCAAGTAAGAATTCTTGGCGGAGAGCACCATGGTAACCGAGGCTTTGTCGTTGCTCTTGGCCTTGACGATGGGGCCTTCCAACGTCAGCTTGGCGCCGAAGCAGCTGGCGCCCAACTTACCGGTCCAGCGCTTTTTGTTGCCGTCACGGGTGTTGATGTCCATGATGGAAGAGATGCGGCCGCCATATTCGGCACCGAAACCTCCAGTGAACACCTCGGCGTTGCGGATAATGTCCGTATCGAAGATGGAGAACAAACCGATAGAGTGGAAGGGATTGTAGATGACCATGCCGTCGAGCAACACCTTGTTCTGAATCGGAGAGCCGCCACGGATGTACAACTGACCGCCTTGGTCGCCGGTGAAAATGACACCCGGAACCACTTGCAGGTACTGCGCCAGGTCGGCCTGGCCACCTACGCTCGGGATCTTGTTGATGGTCTTGGGCGTGACGGTGATTACAGAGGTCTTGGTCTCGGTCTTGGCCTCCACCTTGTCGGCGGTAATGCTCACCGCGTCAAGGCTGATGCTTGATTCCTTCAGCGTGAACTTCTTGTTGATGGTTTGGCCATTCGCCAGACTGACGGGGTAAGTCAAGGTGTCAAAACCCACACAGGTGATGAACAAAGTATATTTGCCATCGGGGATACGCGTGATGTTGAAATAACCATTCTCGTCGGTCGAGCATCCTAACGTGGTGCCTTTCAGGAATACGTTTGAAAACATCACAGGCTCGCCTGTCGATTCCTCGTAGACGAAGCCCTTGATGTCGTTGTTTTGAGCGAATGTGAGAGTAGTACAGAAGACAATGGCTAACGTGAGTAACAGCCGCTGAAATTTATTCCTTTGCATGGTTTAAAATGAGTTCAGTTTTTAAAACTCGCAAAGGTAAGCAAAAAAACTCAATCGCTCGCAGAAATTTGCAGAAATCAGTAGCGTTTTACCGAAATGTCAGAAACGGCGCAGCTCATCTCAATCACAATCTTGTGTTCACCTTGTCCGTAGTTGGGTGTCCGCCACAATCCTTTTTCAATCTTTTCAAAACCGGTGAAATCTTTACCTGTGATGGCCGATTCAATGTTGATCTCGCAATCCACGCCAGAAGGGATCTCAATGTCAATGTCAGAAACTCCGGTATCGATATCCACCTTGGTGTCGCAGCCACTGTCGCCCAACTTAAGGTCAATTTCGCAGGCGCCACCGTTGATTTCTATGGATGACACTTTATAGGGCGAGAAGTCCAGTTCGGCCTCGGAGGCTCCCATGTCAAGGCTGAAGTCCCAAACCGGCTGGGCACACAAAGCGATGTAGAGGTCGTTCTCGTTTTTCTTGCCAACGTTTTTGGAGTGGCCTTTCCCGTTGACATACAATGCGATGTTTTCGTCAGCTTTCTCGCTGCGGAAACTGTATTTTACAAAGTTGCTCTGCGCATCCACCTTGGCCAGTTCGGCGCAAGGAGCCTTGAGCTTCAGGTCGCCGGCTCCGAAATCGATGTCGATGGAAGCATGGTCAACCTCCGCGTAAGGCTCTGAGAAATGCTGGTCGATGGCATAATCGTCATTCATCTCCTCGGCCTCTGCTTCGTCATCCTCGTCGTCATCGTTGCTGATGTCGATACTCCACGATTTGACATTATTGTAAAGCCTTGTGATGGCGTTGCCGTTATACCGCTGGAGTTCAACGTGGTACAATGCGCATCCCAAACCCAAGGCGGCTAATACCAAGCCGCTTTTCAAATAATCGTTCAGCGGAAGAAGGGTGACGCCGAAGATGATCAGCATCATAGGCCAAAGCCTGAAAACGATGGACCAGTGGAAATCGAATACGTTGAGTGCGGCCAACAAGGCTATCACACCGACAAAAATGATTAATATTCCGGTAATGAAGTTTTTGCTTTTCATGACTTTTTGTTGTTTTTAGGGATGATGATAAAGATACCAATGGCAATCAGGATGACGGGCCATATCGTGCGCCAGCTGATCTGAGGGATGTAACGGGTCAGCAAGGCGATGGCGCCGATGCCAATCAAAATGATGCCCGCGGTCATGTTACCGCTGCTTTTCCTAGGTTCGCCGACAGTCTCGGCATCTTGTACGAATGCGCTTTGGTTGGACTGAGGTTGTCCAGCAGGCATCACCATCCAAAGGATGATGTAAATGAGAAGGCCGGAAAGACCCAGCCAAAACAAGATGAAAAACAGTACCCGCCAAATTGTCGGGTCCACTCCAAAATAATTGCCCAATCCAGAGCAAACGCCTCCTAAAACCCTGTTCTGGAGGTCTCTCTCAAGTCGTTGGTTGTTGCTCATTTTACGTTTAATTGTTTAAGTTTACCATCATATAACGTCCGAAAAGCGGAAAAGTTACAGGAAAAGCGGCAAATTTTATTCCAAAAACGTTATTTTTGCGATGAAAACAAAGTTGACGTTATGAAATTACTCATTCTGGTCGTTTTGTCAGTTTTCCAGTTGGCCGAAAGGCAATGCCCCTCGGTGCCGACAGGATTGCTTGAAGCGGTTGCGTTCACCAATACGCAATGCCACCATCTTACGGATGACAATTATTCTTTCCCAGCCGATGATCCTACAGCCATGCCCCGGGCTTACGGCATGATGGGGCTGGTACGTGACGGCAAGGGCTGTTTCAGGGAAAACCTCAAGACGGTGTCGATGCTTTCAGGTTTCACGGAGGAGGAAATCCTTGAAGACCAAGCGATCCATGTGTTGGCATACGCAAAAGCTTGTGAGAAAGTCGCTTTGCAAAAAGGGATCACCTCGAAGGCTCCAGAGGCGTGGATGCCAGTGATCATGGAATTGTCGGAACTCCCGATGGGGGAGAAAAAAGACGAACTCCCGATGAAAATGATGCTTTATTCGGTGTATTACCAACTTGATGTCGATTTGAAGGCCTTGTTTGGGGAGGATTATCCATTGCTTTCCGGTGAAAGCGTGGCGGTTTCAAAGGAAACCGATTATCCCAATGCCCTCTGGGTCCCTGCTCCGGAATGCAACTGGGAGGAGCGTACCAAGGAGGTCAGTGCCGTGGTGATCCATTACACCGAGGGCAGCTATGCCGGTTGCATCAGTTGGTTCCTGAACTGCGAATCCAGCGTGTCAGCGCATTATGTCATAAGGTCAGTAGACGGACAGGTGACGCAGATGGTGAGGGAGGCGGACAAGGCGTATCATGCCCGCACGGCCAATGGCTACACCATCGGTGTGGAACATGAAGCTTACGGCGACATTGCCAGCTTCTTCACCGAGGCGATGTACGAATCTTCGGCAGACTTGATGCGAAGCATCTGCTCACGGTATGAGACCATCGACGGGCATCGGACCTTTTGCACCGATACCTTGGATGACGGCACCGCGCTTGACTCGGGCCTCCATAATTTGGGTGGCGAAGGGGCATGCATCCAAATCCGTGGGCATCAGCATTATCCTGACCAATCACACACCGATCCAGGGCCGTTTTGGAGCTGGGACCATTATTATAAGCTGATCAATAATCATGAACTTCCGATGGTACTCGGGGGAGTTGGCATAACCGAAGGCAACTTCAATCATGAGAATTACGGGAACGACGAACGTCGGATATGGGTGATTGAGAGCGATCCCAACACAACGATTACGCTAAGTTTCGACAGCTTTGACCTTGAGCGTGATTACGATTTCCTTTGGATCTATGACGGTTCCAATATCAATGCGCCTCAAATCGGCCGATGGAATACCCATAGCCTTGGTATGGTGAGGTCAACGGGTAATGCCTTGTGTGTGGAGTTCCGCTCCGATTGCCTTACGACCGCTGCCGGATGGCGGGCGCACTGGAGCGTCGGAACGGTGGCACAGGTGGACACGATCTATATCCACCATAAAGAGCACTATGGAATCTTTCCCAATCCTGTGGGCGATTGCCTTAGCCTGAAATTCCCTGAAGAGGGGTTTTATGATGTCAGAATTGTTGATATTCTAGGACGAATCGCCTATAAGGCAAGGGTTTTTGGCGACACGGACATTGATGTCAGTCAACTGTCTAAAGGATGTTACGCCGTTCATTACAAGCGTGTGAAGACAGGTGAGGAGAACGTTGAAAGATTTATTCGTTAAAATTGATTGTTTGTGCGTCTTTTTTTCTTACCTTTGTGCGTTAACTATACTTTAACCTATTAGGATTAAATCATAACATAGAAATAGCATGGAGAAATTATTGTTACTCGGCGATGAAGCTATTGCACAAGGCTTTATCGATGCCGGAGGCAGTGCCATCAACAGTTATCCAGGCACTCCCTCAACCCAGATTACGGAATATGTCATGAAATCGAAGCAGGCCAAGGAACTCGGTGTCCGTGCCAACTGGTGCGCCAACGAGAAGACGGCTTTGGAAGCTTCCATCGGTGTGGCTTACGCTGGCAAGCGCGCCATGACCTGCATGAAGCACGTGGGCTTGAACGTCTGCGGCGACCCATTCATGAACGCCGCCATCATCGGCACTAAGGGCGTCCTCGTGGTGGTTGCAGACGACCCGAGCATGTTCTCTTCACAAGATGAGCAGGACAGCCGCTTCTACGGTCACTGGGCCATGATCCCGATGCTGGAACCCTCCAACCAACAGGAAGCCTACGACATGGTTCATTTCGGCTTTGAATTGAGTGAAACCTTGGGAACTCCGGTGCTCTACCGCATCCCCACCCGCTTGGCCCACAGCCGCGCCGGTGTGGTGCGCAAGCCCGTCCGCAAGCAGAATGAGCTCACCGAGCCTGCCGATGCCCGTTCGTTCGTGCTGCTCCCAGCCAACGCCAAACGTCTCTATAGAGATTTGATCGACAAGCAGCCTGCCTTCACCAAGGCTTCTGAGGAATCAGGCTACAACAAATACATTCCTGGCGAAAACAAGAAATTGGGTATCATCACCACAGGTATTGCCTACAATTACCTGATGGAAAACTTCCAAGGCGGCAAATGCCCCTATCCAGTGGTGAAGGTCACACAATATCCGTTGCCTTACAACATGATCAACAAGCTGTATGACGAGGTTGACGAGATCCTCGTGCTTGAAGACGGACAGCCGTTTGTTGAGGAACTTATCAAGGGCTTCCTGGGCAAGGGTAAGAAAGTCATGGGTCGTTTGGACGAAACCATCCGTCGCGATGGCGAGTTGAACGCCGAAAAGGTGGCCAAGGCTCTTGGCTTGAAGGCTGAATCAGGTGCCACTGTTCCTGAGGTGGTCACCAACCGTCCTCCGGCGCTGTGCCAGGGCTGCCCTCACGTTGACAGTTATAACGCTCTGAACGCTGTGATGGCCAACCATAAAGGCGGTAAGGTATTCGGCGACATCGGTTGCTATACCTTGGGCTTCAACATGCATGCCATCAACACCACCGTGTGCATGGGCGCTTCCATCACCATGGCCAAAGGCGCCAGCGAGGTGGGTATTTTCCCGAGTGTGGCAGTCATCGGTGACGGTACCTTCGGCCACAGTGGCATGACGGGTCTGCTCGACTGCGTCAACGAAAAGGCCAATGTGGTGGTTATGATTCTCGACAACGACATCACCGCCATGACCGGTGGTCAACCTTCATCGGCCAACAACAAGATCCGCCAGATTTGCGAAGGCCTTGGCGTGGCTCCCGATCATATCCGTGACATCATCCCGTTGCCGAAGAACCATGAGGAGAACGTCCGTATCATCGAAGAGGAAGTCAACTACAATGGCGTTTCTGTTATCATTCCTCATCGTACATGCCTCGTCGAACTGAAGAAACACCTGAAGAAATAACCTAAAAACGAAGTAATCATGAAAAAAGATATAGTATTGTGCGGCGTGGGCGGTGATGGTATCGTTTCAGTCGCCAAGATCATTTCGGATGCCGCCTTGAACATGGGCCTCAACCTCAAACAGTCTGAAATTCACGGCATGTCGCAGCGTGGCGGCTCGGTGTTCTCACACCTTCGCCTTTCCAGCGACGAAATTTATGCCGATGTCATCCCGGAAGGCCATGCCGACATCATCCTCTCCAGCGAGCCGATGGAAGCCTTGCGCTATCTGCCTTGGCTGGCCAAGGATGGTTGGATCATCACCAACAGCGATCCTTTCATCAACATCAACAACTATCCTGACATGGCGAAGATCAACGCTGAGCTGGCTAAAGTGAAAAATGTGGTGAGCTTCAACGCCAGTGAGATTGCCAAGACCATCAAGGCCCGTTCCAACATGGTGCTTTTAGGCGCTACCGTACCTTACCTCGGCATTGAGCTGGGTAAAGTCGAGGAAGCCATCAACCACATCTTCGGCAACAAGGGTGCTGAAGTTGTTGAGGTCAACATGAAAGCATTGCACGCTGGTTACGAACAAGCTACAAAATGAGGAGACGTAGATTAAAATGGAGACGGGTGCTGCTGCTGGCGGCACCCGTTATTTTGCTGGCTGTGCTCATCACCTACTGCAACCGTTCGTGCAGCCATCGTGACGAGCCAGGCTATGATGAGGAAATCATGGATACCATCGTTCCCGCAGAGCCAACCTATTTGTATGGCATCTGCGTTGATTCGATGTACGTCGAAGAAGGACAAATCGAAAAAGGGCAGTTCCTCTCCACCTTGTTTGCCTCGAAGGGCATCAGCCCCAAAGTCACAGACCACATCGCTCGCAACCATAAGGATGTGTTTGACGTGAGCAAAATCCGCTCAGGAAACCGCTATTATTTCCTGATGACCAATGATACGCTGGAGACCCCGTTGTTCTGGATCTATGAGATCGACCGCCGCAACTACGCTTTGTTCAGCTTGACCGATTCGCTCATCGCTTGGCGTTTCCAGAAGGATTTGGAAGTCAACCTTGCCCGTACTTCGGGTGTCATTACCTCGTCGCTGTGGAATGCCGTCATCGCCAATGGTGGAGACGCCAATCTGGCAGTGCATCTCTCTGACGTTTACGCTTGGACCATCGACTTCTTCGGCATTCAGGAAGGGGATTGCTTTGATGTGGTCTATGACCGTCAGTACATTGACGGACAGCCTGTCGGGATGGGCGAAGTGATCTGTTGCAACTTCGTTCACCGTGGCGATACCATCCGTGCCATTGCTTACGAACAAGACGGCATTTTGGGCTTTTACAACGAGAAAGGGGAGAACCTTAGGAAGGCTTTCCTGAAAGCTCCGCTGAACTATCGCCGCATCAGTTCCACGTTCTCCAACAGTCGCTATCATCCCGTGCTGAAGATCTACAGGCCTCATCATGGCGTGGATTATGCCGCTCCTGCCGGCACACCGGTGAGCAGTATCGGCGACGGCGTGGTCATCAAAAAGGCCTATCAAGCGGGTGGCGCAGGTTATTACTTGAAAATCAAGCATAATGCCACCTATACAACGAGTTACATGCACCTGAAAGGCTATGCCAAAGGCATTGCTGAAGGGGTGCGTGTGAAACAAGGCCAGGTGATTGGTTATGTGGGTAGTACTGGTGTTGCCACAGGTCCTCACTTGGATTTCCGCGTGTTCAAAAACGGCACACCCATCGACCCGCTCAAGATGGAGTCACCACCGGCGGATCCGATTAAGAAAGCTGACATGGAACAGTTTACGAAAGTGGCTCGCTATTGGATGAAGGCGTTGCAGGAGCCTGGGGTTCCTGAACCGTATCAGGAGCCTGTTCTTTTGGATTCTCTGGCGATGCCTCTTTCTCCTCCAGCGTGATCTTGCCGTTCTTGATCTTTACTTTCATCCTGACTGGTGTGATAATCAACACCATCAGCACCTCCAAGGCGTATTTCAACCAGGGATGAACCCCCGAGGTGTAAAGTTGGAAGGCGATCAGTAAAGCCGAAAAGCCTACAAAAAAAGCCTTGCCCTTCAACTTCTTCCTGAAAATCAGGATTAAACTGAACACCAAAAGCCCGGTGAGCAAGAGCTCAACAATAAGATAGATGAAGTCCTTGGATTGATTTTCAAGGACTTCACCGTTTCCTAGATAATACGAGTCGATGGAATAGTGATACATCACCAGCATGGCAATCTCATACAGGAACAACAACCCGTAGTAGGTGATTGCAAAGGTAGCCGCCAACTTCATTGCCAGCGTCAACTGCGGCTTCAGGTCAAATATCTTGCTCTCTTTTGGCTTCCGAGTCATTTTCGATGCGCTTGAAATAGAGGTGGTACAGCAAGATGAACATCACGGTCATCAGGAACTCGTTGAAGAAGCCGGCACTGCCCTGTTTTGAATAGATGAAAATAACCGACACAATCAAGAGAAGCATTTGTGAAATGCTATAGCAATGAAAGCCAATGCGCTGTAGCTTGAACATCTTGATGACTCCAACCAACGAACCCACGTAAAGCAAAGCCGTGAATAGGTAGTAGATGGGTTTGATGGAGAGATGGTTCTCAATGATCTGCCAGAAAGTCTCCAACTCGTCGTTGCCCATCTTCATGATCGACAGGAAAGGATCCATCGACTCTTCCAAGGTGCCATCAGCCATCATCTGGCTCATCACAGGCGTAGTGATCCACATGCCCAAAGCACTGAAGATCTGGAAAATGGCATTAATGAGCGACAGGACCAAAAGGATGGTCATGCCTGTGGGTCGTTTAACGAGTTGGGTGTCTTCCATCATTTGTTCTTCAAATCATCAAATTTCAAAGGATAATTCTTCACGAAGTCAACCGACTTGGCGATCTCGGTGTACATGACTTTGTCCACGTTCACGAATTCGACCACCTTGCGGTAATCGGCCACGAACTTCTCGATGGTCTTTGACGACTTCAGCGGACGGCGGAATTCAAGCGCCTGGGCGGCGTTGAGCAATTCAATGGCCAACACTCTTTCGAGGTTTTCCGCCACTCTCAGGGCTTTGGTAGCGGCGTTGGCGCCCATGCTCACGTGGTCTTCCTGACCTTGTGACGATTCAATGCTGTCAACCGAAGCAGGGGTGCAAAGCTGCTTGCTCTGGCTAACGATGCTAGCTGCGGCGTACTGTGGAATCATGAAGCCTGAGTTCAGGCCTGGTTTGGCCACGAGGAACGAAGGCAGGTCGCGCTTGCCGCTGATGAGCTGGTACACACGGCGTTCGCTGATGTTGCCGAGTTCAGCCATGGCGATGGCCAGGAAATCCAAGGTGATGGCCAGAGGCTGACCGTGGAAGTTGCCGGCGCTGATCACGAGGTCCTCATCTGGGAAGATGGTCGGGTTGTCGGTGACGGCATTGATTTCCTCGCTGAACACTGAAGCCACATAGTCGATGGCATCCTTGGAGGCACCATGGACCTGAGGCATGCAACGGAACGAATAAGGATCCTGCACGTGCTTCTTCTCACGCTTGATGAGCTGGCTGCCTTTGGTGAACTCACGCACACGCTTGGCGGTGACGATCTGGCCGTTGTGGTGACGGATCTGGTGTACCTGATCAAAGAAAGGCTCAATGCGGCCGTCAAAAGCTTCCAGGGAGACGCATCCAATCAAGTCGGCGAGATAGCTCAGGCGGAAAGCCTTCAGCAGGACGTAGGTGCCGTAGCTGCTCATGAACTGGGTGCCGTTGAGCAGGGCCAGACCCTCTTTCGATTGCAAGGTGATGGGTTTCCAACCGAACTTCTTCAGAACCTTCTGGGCCGGAACGATCTTGCCTTCGAAATGAACTTCGCCCAAGCCGAGCAAAGGCAGCATCAAGTTGGCCAAGGGAGCCAAGTCGCCTGAAGCGCCGAGTGAACCTTGGTTGTATACCACAGGCAGCACATTGTTGTTAAAGAAGTCGATCAAGCGCTGCACGGTCACGACCTGTACGCCGCTATTGCCATAGCTAAGGCTCTGAACCTTTAACAGGAGCATGAGACGGATGATTTCCTCGGGAACCATTTCGCCTGTGCCGCAGGCGTGCGACATGACGAGGTTCTTTTGCAGGGTGCTCAGGTCTTCCTTTGAGATGCTGTGGTCGCAGAGGGAACCGAAACCGGTGGTCACGCCATAAATGGGCTTCTCAGGGTTCTCCATCTTCTTGTCGAGATAATCGCGGCAATGCTGGATGCGTTGGATGGCGTCATCACTCAAGGCGAGTTGGTAGTCTTGGGTGAGTATTTCGTTGACTTGCTTGAATGTAAGCTCTTTGGAGCTGATGTAATGGGTTTTCATTCTATGTTATTTTAATATTGTTTCAACAAGTTTATTGGCTTCTACCACTTCCTGACGGCCTTCTTTCATCCATTTCACGGTGAATTTCTGCTCGGCTACTTCGGTTTCGCCGGCGATGACCACGATGGGGATGTTGCGTTGGTCGGCATACTTCATCTGTTTCTGGATCTTGGCGGCATCAGGATAGATTTCTGCGTTGATGCCGTGCTTGCGCACTTGGTTCAAGTATTTCAGGCAGTATTTTTCTTCGTTTTTCCCGAAATTAAGGAAGATGACCTGAGTGCTTTCCGACATGGTTTCAGGGAAGAGCTTGAGACCTTCAAGCACATCGTAGATGCGGTCGGCCCCGAAGCTGATGCCTACGCCAGAGACGTTGGGCAGGCCGAAGATGCCCGTCAGGTTGTCGTAACGGCCACCGCCCGAGATACTGCCCATGGGGAAGTCCTTCGCTTTGACCTCGAAGATGGCACCAGTGTAATAGTTCAGACCACGAGCCAACGTGAGGTCGAGCTCTGTCTCGATATCCAGATCCATGTCTTCGATGTAATCAAACAGGGTTTCCAGTTCCTCGATGCCTTTCTGCCCAACTTCATTGTCAAGCAAAGGCTTCAGTTGAGCCAGCTTCTCACGGGTGTTGCCCTTCATGAAGAGGATGGGCTGCAGCTTGTCGATGGCTTCAGGTTCCAGGCCTTTTTCAGCCAATTCTGCGTTGACGGCTTCGATGCCGATTTTGTCGAGTTTGTCAATGGCCACAGTAATGTCAACCAAAGCATCCGATTTGCCAATGTATTCTGCGATTCCAGCCAACACCTTACGGTTGTTGATCTTTAAAATGACGTTGATCTTAAGATTATTGAACACGTCATTCACAATATTGACCAATTCGGCTTCGTTCAAGATGGAATTGCTGCCAATCATGTCTACATCGCATTGGTAGAATTCGCGGTAACGGCCTTTTTGGGGACGGTCGGCACGCCAAACGGGTTGGATTTGGTAGCGCTTGAACGGGAAGGCGATCTGGTCGCGATACATGGTCACGAAACGGGCGAAAGGCACCGTCAGGTCATAACGCAGGCCTTTTTCGCTGATCTTTCCGGCCAGTTTCAGCGATTCAAGCGGTTCGCCGTTTTGCTCCACGCCCGACATGAAGTCGCCGGAGTTGAGGATGCGAAACAGCAATTTGTCGCCTTCCTCACCGTACTTGCCCAAAAGGGTGCTGAGGTTCTCCATCGAAGGGGTCTCGATAGGCAGGAAGCCATAGCGTTTGAAGACGGATTTGATGGTATCGAAGATATAGTTGCGGCGTACCATGACTTCGGGAAGGAAGTCACGTGTGCCTTTTGGAATCGAGGGTTTTTGTGCCATAGTTGATGGGTGTTATTTCAGTTCGAATGTCTCGCCCGGTTCAGGGATGACGATATTTTCCCAGCCTTCTTTCCGCAAGACGCGCTTGTAGAACTGCATGGCATCTGGATCGCCGTGAACAAGGAATGTTTTCTTGATTTTGGAAGGATCCTGACATTTCAGGTAGTCGGCTAGTTCCTTATAGTCGCCATGTCCGCTAAAAGCGTCGATGGAGAAAATTTCAGCGTTCACCTCATATTCGTTTCCGAAGATGGAGATGGTCTTGGGCCGTGGTTCAGCCAAGAGTCGGGCACCCAAAGTTTCGGGTGAGCAATAGCCAATGGCCAAGATCGTATTCTTTGGGTTGGTAATGCTGTTCGCGATATGATGCTTGATGCGTCCGGCCTCCATCATGCCTGAGGCGGAAATGATGATGCAAGGCTCCTTTCGGGCATTCAAGGCCTTGGAGGCGTTGACATCACGGATGAAAGTCAGACTGTTGAATCCGAAGGGGTCGGGGTCATACTCGATGACGCTCTGAACGCTTTCATTGAACAGGTTGACGTGCATGCGGAAGATCTCGGTGGCATTGACCGCCAAGGGACTGTCAACGAATACCGGGATTTTCTCGGGCAGTTTGCCGTCATTATAGAAGTTGTTCAGCAGGTAGACGATCTCCTGGGTGCGGCTGACCGCAAAGGAAGGAATGATCAACTTGCCTCGCTTTTCCACGCAGGTGTGATAGATGATGTCCAACAGCTCTTGCTCGGCATTGGTCCTGTCGCTATGGAGCCTGTTTCCGTAGGTGGCTTCAGTGATCAGATAGTCGCAATGCGGGAAGGGTTCCGGTGAGCGGAGCAGGTAGTTGTATTCGCGGCCGATATCCCCGGTATAGGCGATACGGGTCATCTCGCCGCCCTCGTCAATCTCGATGGTCGCGCAACCGCTACCCAACAGGTGACCCGTGTTGTTGAACTTCACCTTGATGTTGTTGTCGAGATAGACGTAGCGGTTGTAGGCCACGCTGAGGAAAAGGTCCATGCTCTCTCGGGCATCTTTCTCCGTATAGATGGGTTCCAGAGCGGGAAGGCCTTGTTTGCGGCGCTTCTTGTTGAACCACTCCATATCATTCTCTTGGATAAAACCGCTATCGGGCAACATGATGTTGCACAAGTCGCGTGTGGCATCGGTGCAAACCACCTGTCCCCTGAATCCTTTTTTGTAAAAATAGGGGATTAAGCCGCAATGGTCGATATGAGCGTGGGTCAGGATGATGTAATCCACGTCTTTGGGTTCGATCATGGTATTGCGGTTGGCAGCGTCGGTGTCCAGGCCTTTGCCTTGGAACATGCCGCAATCGAGCAGGATGTTCTTTCCGTGGTCGGTAGTGATCAGGTGCTTGCTACCGGTAACTTCTTGTACAGCTCCAATGAACTTGATCTTCATGGAAAACGTTTGTTTTTATGGTTATTCAACGATGACTTTCTTGGCGGTGATGCCGTTGTCGGTCTGGATCATGAGCATATACATGCCTTTGCCGTAAACCGACAGGTCGAGAGTGACATAGTCGCTTTCGGCTTGGATCTTGCGCAAAGTCTGCCCCAAACTGTTGACGATGTCAATCTGTTGCATGTCCTCAGAGGCCACAACGACCTTTCCCGTAGTGGGGTTTGGGTAAATTGCCGTCGGGTTGGCGACTTGTTCTTCAACCGCAGTGTAGTTCAACACGGTTACGGTAATCTCTATGTCGTCCGAGGCACAGTCATTCTGGTAATAGGCAATAATCCTGTAATAATAATCGCCAGGGGCTTTCACTTGGTCATTGCACTGATAATGGGTGATGGATGGGGTGTTGACGATGCGATGCACCATCTCGTAATTGATTCCATCTAGGCTTCTGTAGATCTCGAACCTGTCAAGGGTGAACTCGTAAGTAGCCCTGTCCCAGCTCAAGGTTGCGCCAATTTCACCTTCGTCATAGTAACTCACTCCCGCAAAGTTTTCCGGTCCAGGGCAAACTGTTTGCCCGAATGACATCAATGAAACAAGCGCCAAAAGTAGGGTAAGTACTTGAGTTTTCATAAACTAATAGCTATTGAGTATGTTGATGCAAAAATAAAAAAATCCCGCCAAATCTGGCGGGATTTTTTAAATGTGGATGGAAAATAATTGTTATTCAACAACCACTTTCTGTACACTGACTTGGTTGCCAGCGGTGATCGTCAGGAAGTAGATGCCTTGATTCAGGTCGTTGACGCTGACGACAGCCTTGTTGCTGGCTTCGCCGCTGCGGACCACCTGACCGAGGCTGTTGACGAGCTGATACTTGAACGAGCCATTGACGTTGATGTTCACCATGTCGATGGCAGGGTTCGGGAACACGCTCATCTTGACATTCTGGTTCTCAGCCACACCGGTGAATTCGAGTTCAACGATGACGTTGACAGGAGCTGACATGGAACCATTGGCATCAACAGCGCAAACGGTATACTTGTAAGTGCCGCCTTCTTCAACGCGGTCTGTGTAAGTGGTTTCAGCCACATTGCCCAAGGTTTCACCGTCGCGTTTCACAGCGTAGGTCACAGCTTCTGAGGAGGCTGCCCAGTTCAGGGTCACATCATGGCCTTCCACTGTTGCAACGAGGTCGGAAGCAGGTTCAATGAAGGTGTAGACATTGTTCATGGGGAAGGTGATATCATCCACCATGGCTTGGTCGTCGCCACTGTTCACAGATCCGTCTTTGGTGTAACTCCACATGAAGGTGTGTTGACCCACGGTCACCGCCTGTGTGAATTCGGTCCAGTTTACAGTACCTGACCAAACGCCCTTCTCTTGGTTATCCATGTAGAAGTGGAGCTTGTCGTAGTTGGATTCTGATGACACTTTGTACATAAATGACATTGTTCCAGCGGTTGCAACGTCAACGGTCAGTGTCATGGAGTAGTTGGAGTTGCCAATACCGTTGTTCATGGATTTAGCGCACTTCACGCCCTTGGTGCCACCGTTGACAATGGACCAAGCGCCGGTATTGCTGAATGTCCAGTCATCACCGAAGGCGCCACTTTCAAAGTCCTCAACAATGGTTTGGTAATACACAATGTAAATACCGCTGTAGTTGAAAGCTCCAGTAGTGAAGTCGTAGGCCACTTCGAATGAAGAGGCAGGCTCAACGCTGGCGTCAACAGTGTAGGATGAAGCCATGGTGAGTGAAGCACCGCCTTCAATAGTGTCTTCCACAGTGATAGTGGCTGGTTCAAACACGAGGTCGGGTGAGCAGCTTGTGAGGGTCAGTTCACCGCCATAGAATGGAGCCGAGCCTTCGTTCACGAATGTGAAGGTCAGGTTGTTGCTGTCGTCCACAATGCCGTTGAATACGACGACAGGAGCGTGAAGAACAACCACAGCTTTGCCGGTCCAGGTGTTGGTGCCGTCAGTGATGTCGACATCAAAGCGAACGCTTGTGCCGTCTGGAACGTTGGAGGCAACCTCAAACTGGAAGCCTTCCACGGTCAACACTTCATCAGGATTGATGGAAGCGATGGAGCCTTCTGCTTGGAGAATGTTGACATACTCGCTTTCGGTGGAAAGCGTTGCTGTAAGGTTGTTTGCAGTCTGAACACCGACATTCTTGAATTCGATGGACATGTCAACGGTCTCGCCATAGTTGGCAGGAGCGCTCAGTGCGTAATCGTTCACGGTAATGTAAGCGCCTTCAGCGGGAACCACTTCAATGGTGCCCTGATAGGTTACTCTGTTATAGCCAATGACAACGAGCTCTGCGTTACCGACATTGGACAGGCCGGGGAACTGGAGTGTGCACTGACCACCGACGAGTTTAGCTGATGCGAGAATCTCACCGTCCATGGTCAAGGTAGCGATGCCGTATTCGGCATCAGCGGTCACTTGAAGTTCGGTCATGCCAAGCATCAACACTGAGGGAGCAGCGGAAACGCCCATGTCAGTGGGAATGTCGGAACGAACTATGCATGACGGGTCACCGAAGAGAAGCCATGTGCAGTGGGTGCTGCCATTATCTGAAGGAGCAGCATCCAAAATCTTCATGCTGCCGTTGAGTGAAACACCACCCAGGGTGCGATTGTACTGATCGGCATGGAACCACTCCGTGAAGATGTCAACCATTTCGTCCTGACCGTACATTGGAGGGATCCAAGGCTGTGAAATCCATGAGAACATGCCGCCGATGGCACCGGTAGGAGCAC
>CAMYVD010000008.1 GCA_947302205.1 uncultured Bacteroidales bacterium | reverse complement strand
CGCCGCCCACCCATACGAAAAAGCCCTCCGCGAAAGCGTGAGGGCTTTTTTAGTTGGTAGTTGATCAACTATTTTCTTATCTTTGCCACGTGAAAAAGATCGCCATTACCATACTATCCTTATTCCTTTGGATCGTTTCGTTCGCACAAACACGAAAGACCGATTCCACCATGGTGGTCTTCCATCCAACCAATTTCGACTCCATCACACTTAACACCCCTCATCACTTTGATACGGCAACATTCCATGCCAACAATTTCGACCAGCTTGGCCGTGGACAGACCCTCTACTCTACCCTTTCCAACATCGGCTTGGCCCACCATTCCATGAGGTATTTCAGTTCACCGACCATCGGTTTCAACATGGAAATCCCATCGTTTGCCCAATACATCAAGACCGAAAAAGACCTCAGAACCTATCTTTCACTCCTTCCCTACTCCGAAATTCGATACGTCATGTCGTTCGGCAACAAGGAACAGCACCTCAACTTCAAGTTCGGTCGCCAATTTGACCGGGGTCTTTTCCTATCCTTCGAATATAATATCAACTACTCCCCTGCCACTTTCAACGAAAACAAATCCGATAACAACTACTTCTGGGTCAACCTTTTATACAGCACTAAAAACCAACGCTACAGGGCTCACGCCTATTGGTTCAGAAATAAGATCGAAGTGCAGGAAAACGGCGGCATCTCTGACGACAACGTTTACATCGAGCATCTGGAAAGTGACAATTTAGCCATTCTCACCAATCTCACGGGTGCCTCCAATTACATCAAGGCCTCAGGCGCAGGATTCCAGCATTATTTCAACCTGCTGCCCCAGCATAAAACAACCCAGGTCTCAATACCCGACACCCTGACGTTGGACACCATTCCCGGCCTCATAACCGATTCCATCCCAACAGTTAGGTCTGTCGATTCGGTCACCACCAGAAAATTCACCCTCGGCCGTATCAACCATAGTTTTGCCTACCAACGCAACCAACTATTCTATAACGAGACATCGGCATCCCTACCCTTCTACGCTCCGTTCGACACCATTCTCAATGCGAAAACCACCGATACCACCATCGTTCAAATCTTTCGTAATAGCCTCAGTTGGAATTCTTTAGGATATCAGAACTATTCGAATGATGTCCCATTGTACGTGTATGCCGGCATCGATTACGATTTCTTTAAAGTCAAACGATACGACTATCTTGACGAAAAGGTCATCACGGATCAAAACCATTCCCAGGTCAGCTTGAACGGCGGTATCATCATCAACCTTTTCAAATCGACCACGATTACCGGACAGGCTAGACTCATCACCTTGGGTTACCAAATCGGCGACTTCAGCATCAAAGGACAATGGCGACAATATTTTGGCACCAGGGAGCGAAATTTCGGCAAATTGACCGTCGATTTCAACATGAAACGCCAGTCTCCCACTTGGTTCGAATCAAGCTACCAATCCAACCATTTTCGATGGGACAACGACTTTCACCCTGCCACATACTTGAGTTTCAACGCCAACTACCATTACAAGTTTTTCAATGCAGGCGTCAGGCATACCACCATCAACGATCTCATTTATTTCAACCAAGAGGCTCGTCCGGAGCAATATGACGGATTGGCCAGTATCAACGAACTGTATGGTAATGTATACCTAACGCTTTGGAGGTTCAACATTGAAGGTTTCGTCACCCTTCAAAAAGTCAGCAACGAGGACATCATCCACCTCCCGTTGTTCCTTGGCAGGCTGAAAGTCAGCTATTCCCAACCCATTTTCAGAAGAGCGGCAGTGGTGCAACCCAGCCTCACCGTCAACTACTTCACCAAGTATCATGCCGATGCTTATATGCCCGCCCTTAGGACGTTCTATCTGCAAGATGAGGTACTCATTGGCAATTATCCGTTCATCGACTTGGCCCTGACCATCAATGTAAAAAAAGCCGATATCTTTTTACAATACAGCAACATGTTCCTTCTTACTGGGAACCGCAATTCATTCATTGCACCGCATTATCCGATGCGCAACAGCAAGTTCTTCCTAGGAGTGAATTGGAGACTCTTTAACTAAAGATTACGCTGCTTTTTGATGATCTCGTAAGCCTGATTGATTTCCTGGAATTTCTTCTCAGCGGCCTGATGCACTTCTTCTCCCAAGTTGCTCACCAAGTCAGGATGGTTCTTTTTGGCCATTTCGCGATAAGCCTTCTTCACTTCATCGTCAGTGGCTGAAGGATCGATACCCAAGATCTTATAGGCATTCTCCGAAGGATTGACCTCACGCATGAACATGGCCTTGATGGACAAGTAATCCGACTCCCCTACTCCCATATACATTGAGATGGAATGGATCACGTCTGCCTCCTGATTGGACACGAAGCCATCGGCGGAAGCAATGCCAAAAAGATAGTGAAGCAACTGCAGGCGCGAGGAATAATCCATGTATTGCCCCACCTGACGGCTCACATCGTAGATGTTGTAATCCTTCTCGAGAATCTCACGCAACATCTTGATGTAATTTTCAGCCCTTTCCTGGCCGAAATTCTGCAAGAAAAAGCGTTTCACGTAATCCAATTCAGACTTCTTGACGTTCCCATCGGCCTTCATCACAGCGGCAGAAAGCACCAAAAGAGTCACGTTGAAATCACGTTTCTCCTCGGTATTGCCGAAATGTTCGTTTACTTCGGAACGCATCACGCTGGGGCGAATACTTGAAAAAAGGCTTCCCAATGCATATCCGATGATACCTCCAATCGGGCCTCCGAAAGCCCAGCCTAAACCTGTCAAGAATATTTTTGTGAAACAACCCATGATTTTTACCAATTAGGCTGCAAAGTTAGCAATCTTTTTTATTATTTTTGCCGTTTCAAAAACGAGAAAACAACAATCTTTAATAAACAACTAAAAACATGACAAAGTACGTTTACACCTTTGGCGGAAAGACTGCTGAAGGCAATGCTTCGATGAAGAACGAGCTGGGCGGTAAGGGTGCCAACCTTGCTGAAATGTGCCTGCTCAAGCTTCCCGTACCCGCTGGTTTGACCATCACCACCGAGTGCTGCACCGCTTATTACCAGAACAACTGCCAACTTCCTAAAGGCTTGATGGACGAAGTCCACGCTGGCATTAAGAAGATGGAAAAGATCATGGGTATGAAATATGGCGACCCCGCCAACCCACTGCTGGTTAGCTGCCGTTCAGGCGCGCGCAAGTCGATGCCCGGCATGATGGACACCGTTTTGAACATCGGTCTTTGCTCCAAGACCATCCCTGGCTTGATCAAGAAAACTGGTGGCAACGAACGTTTCGTGTATGACTCCTACCGCCGTCTGATCATGATGTACGCTGACGTCGTCATGGAAAAGGCAGAAGGCATCGAGCCCGCCGACGGTCAAGGCATCCGCAAGCAGTTGGATGACATGCTGGACGCTTACAAGGAGAAGAAAGGATACAAGAGCGACACTGAACTGACCGCTGACGATCTCAAGAAGTTGGCTGAATCGTTCAAGGCTCGCATCAAGAAAGTGCTCCACACGGAGTTCCCTGATGACGCCGAAGCACAACTTGAAGGCGGCATCAAGGCCGTGTTCAAGAGCTGGAACGGTAAGAAAGCCGTCTCCTACCGCCGCATCGAAGGTATCCCGGATGATTGGGGTACTGCTGTCAACGTACAGACCATGGTGTTCGGTAACATGGGTGACACCTCTGCCACAGGCGTAGCTTTCACCCGTAACCCCGCCACCGGTGACAACCAATTCTATGGCGAATGGCTCATCAACGCTCAAGGCGAAGACGTGGTGGCCGGTATCCGTACCCCCAACCCGTTGAACAACGAAACCAAGAACGAGCAGAACAAGCACATGAAGTCCATGCAGGAACTGATGCCTGAGACCTATAAGGAACTCTGCGAAGTGCGTCGCATCCTTGAGGACAACTACCATGACATGCTCGATATCGAGTTCACCATCCAGGATGGCAAACTCTACATGCTGCAGTGCCGTGTCGGCAAGCGCACCGGTGTGGCTGCCCTGACCATGGCCCTCGACATGCTGAAAGAAGGCCGCATCGACGAGAAGGAAGTCGTCATGCGCCTCAGCCCCGAGCAACTCGACGAGCTGCTCCACCCCATCCTCGACACCACCGACGAGAAGAAGCACACCGTCATCGCCAAGGGTCTGCCCGCAGGTCCTGGTGGCGCTGTCGGTCGCATCGCCCTCACCAGCGAGAAGGCCAAGGAATACCGTGCCGCTAAGGTGGCCAACATCCTGGTCCGTGAGGAAACCAACCCCGAAGACGTCGAAGGCATGCGTGCCGCTGACGGTATCCTGACCGCTCGTGGCGGTATGACCTCACACGCAGCTCTCGTGGCTCGTGGCTGGGGTAAGTGCTGCATCGTGGGTTGCGACGCTGTGAAGATTGACTTCGATAAGAAGATCGTCCATATCGGCGACAAGCAGTTCAAAGAAGGCGACGTCATCAGCCTGAATGGCGCCAAGGGTTGGGTCTATGCCGAGCCCGTTGGCATGATCAACGCCACTGAGAACCCGCTCTTCAAGAAGTTCATGAAGCTCGTCGACAAATACCGCAAGATGGGCGTCCGCACCAATGCTGACAACCCGGAAGATGCCCAAAATGCCATCAACTTCGGCGCTGAAGGTATCGGCCTGTTCCGTATCGAGCACATGTTCTACGGCAAGAACAGCGAAAAGCCTCTGGCTAAGCTGCGCAACATGATTTTGACCAACAACACCAATGACCGTAAGGCCGCCCTTAAGGAGTTGGAACCTTACATCAGAAAGGCCGCCAAGGGTACGCTGAAGGTTTTGGACGGCAAACCGCTCACCTTCCGTCTGATGGACCCGCCTTTGCATGAGTTCGTGCCAAAGGTTGACGAGAAAGAAAAGATCAAGGCTTTGGCTAAAGATCGTGGCATGTCCACTAAGGAATTGGTCAAGCGTATCGAAGCCCTTCACGAAGTGAACCCGATGATGGGTCTGCGTGGCGTCCGCCTCGGCATCGTTTATCCTGAGATCACCGAGACTCAGTTCCGCGCCTTGTTCCAGGCTACCGCTGAATTGATGAAGGAAGGCTTCGATCCACATCTGGAGATCATGGTTCCTTTGACCATCAACGTGAAGGAGCTTGAGCACCAGAAGGCTATTGCCGACCGCGTGAAAGCAGAAGTTGAGAAGAAGTTTGGTGTCGAGATCAAGTACCTCTATGGCACCATGATTGAGATCCCAAGAGCTACCCTCGTGGCTGACAAGATCGCCAAGGTTGCCCAGTTCTTCAGCTTCGGCACCAATGACCTCACCCAGATGACCTTAGGCTTCAGCCGCGACGACGTCAACGCCATCGTGAAGGACTACATCGAAGAGAAGATCATCCCCGCCGATCCATTCAACACCCTCGACCAAGAAGGCGTTGGCCAATTGGTGAAACTCGGTGTGGAGCGTGGTCGTAGCGAGCGCGCCAACCTGAAGTGCGGCGTTTGCGGTGAACACGGTGGTGATCCCGCTTCTGTGAGATTCTTCTACAAGGCCGGCATGACCTATGTCAGCTGCTCACCATTCCGTGTGCCTGTCGCACGTCTGGCTGCAGCACAGGCTGCTATTGAAGAAGAAAGAGCTAAGTAAGTGGCTACAGCTTATTTTTCTGCAGGATGCTTCTGGGGCGTTGAATACTATTTCAAACGCCTCAGGGGCATTCTTTTTACCCAAGTTGGATTCATGGGTGGCTCACTCGACAATCCAAGCTATAAAGAGGTAAAAACAGGCCTTACTGGCCATCTAGAGACCATCCGTGTGGATTATGACCCCGAAGTGGTTTCATACGAAGCCTTGGTGAAGTATTTCTTCGAGATCCACGACTTTGAGCAAGCGGATGGCCAAGGCATCGACATCGGCACACAATACCTCTCCGCCATTTGGTTCCAAAATGCCGAGGAACGTGACACCGCCCTTAAAGTGTTCGGCGAGCTGATCAAAATGGGCTATAATCCAGCCACTCAGATTCGCGAAGCCATGACCTTCTACCCTGCCGAAGATTACCATCAGGATTATCTCGACCAACGGCAGGAATCCCCTGAATGTCACGTTTACAGGAAAGTTTTCTAAATCTTCCAATCGCCCACAAGGCTTGACTCCACCACCAGCGTCTCCAACTCCTCAAGGAAGTCGTGACGAGGAATGGCGCATGCGCCCAGGCTCTTTAAATGAGGTGTCTCCTGCTGACAATCGATGAGTTTGAAGTCATGGCTTAAAAGGAACTGATGCAGGTGCCAAAAAGCCACTTTGGATGCGTCGCTGACCGTATGGAACATCGACTCGCCAAAAAACGCCTTTCCGATGGCAATGCCATACAATCCTCCTACCAACTCACCATCCTGCCAGGTCTCAAACGAATGGGCAAAACCCAGCTCGTGAAGACGGCAATAAGCTTCCAGAATATCATTGGTAATCCAAGTGCCATCCTGACCCTCACGGGGCGTTGCGGCACAATGTTGCATCACCGAGCGGAAAGCCGTGTCGATGCGTGCCTCGAATTTATTGCTTCTTAACGTATGGCGCAACGATTTGCTGACTTTCATCTCACCCGGACGGATGATAAGCCTTGGGTCAAGTGACCACCAAAGGATAGGCTCATCTTCATTGTACCAAGGAAAGATGCCATTGGCGTAGGCATTCAGCAGTCGCATTGGAGAAAGGTCTCCGCCAATGGCCAACAATCCGTCTGGTTCAGCCAAATCAGCTGAAGGGAATGCATAATCGTCGTCAAGAAGCCTGAATATCATTCTACCACCGAGACCTTCTTGATCAACGTCTCACGCTCTGTTTCGACACGGATCAAATACATTCCAGAACCATATTGTCCGAGATTCAAAGAGACCTTTTCCGTCTCAATAGGAGCTTCCATCACCACCTGACCCAAAGCATTCATCACCGTGAGGTGCTGCATGCCTACAGCCTCAATGCAGAGGTTGCCATGGGTTGGATTGGGATAAACGTTAACGCCCTGTTTGGTCTCATCTACACTCAAAGTCTGCATATACACGTAATCGTGAATGCCATCGACCGACATGGCATAGGCCGATTCACAAGTTTCACCGCCAGCGATGTTGTTGACCGCTGTCACCTTATAATATTGGTTGACGTTCTGGATGGCGTAGTCGTTGTAGCTGGTGGCATTGCCGTCAGCCCAACCGATCATGTTATAGTTTACACCGTCAAATGAACGGTAGATGTTGTAATGGTCCGTTTCGCTTGCCGTACCCGACCAAATGGCGTTGGTCACCGTGATGTTGTCGATGCAAAGGGCGTATGCGGCCTCAACCGTATGATGGCGGAAGCCAAGGAACACCTTTTCGCCAGCGTAACCTGACAGGTCAACGGCGTATTTTGAATACGGGTTCGAGGTCGTCCAGGTGTTGAGGGTGTTGATTGTCATGCCATCTTCCGATGCCACCACAAAACTGAAGGTCTCGGCTGGATAATTCGGGTCAAAGCCCGCAGCCCAGAACTCTATTTTAGCATTTTGGAGAATCTTGGTCAAAGGCATGAAAGCATAATTGTCAGGTGTAAGCGCTCCATAATCGTTGAGGTATGAGAACGAGGTCAACGAAGCGTTTGTTCCCGTTGTGTTGACGCTTCCGTCAGGTTCCATGCCGCCTGCCGAATACACGCCAAACACCGAGCCATCGCCATCGGCATCGAGGTATGTCCAGCCCTGGGGATCATTCTCGAAATCGATGAAGATGTTGCGTTCCCAAGTAAGGGTCACCTTCACGTTGTCGTAGTCGGCGTCGAGATTGGTTGGAGCGATGCAGTCGAGTTGGGCTGTGGCACACTGTGGAGCGGCCAAAGCGTAATAAGTGCCGTCATCCTTGCTTCCCTCCTGGATCACACGGATGCAGTACTCCGACTCATAACGGTTGACCATGTGTTCAAAGCTGGTCTCCCCTTGATTCAAGGTCGCAATCAATTCGTTGTTGGCATACAGAAGCACGCCTTTGGCAGGACGCATGATCTCAGCTTCCACGCCAGTGATTCTGATGTCATCCACATAGAGGTAATAGCACTCGCCCGTGGTGTTGAAATGACGGATGGCCACATAGATCTGCTGTCCGGCGTAAGCCGAAAGGTCAACGGTATATTCCGAGTAGCTACCGGTGCTGTTCCATTCCTGAACCATGGTGAAGTCAGATGCATTGGTGTTGCCATTGGTTGAAACAGCCACGCCGAAATGCTCCGGATCGGGGGCTATGCCAGGCATGTCGCTATCCACCGCCATGAACGAGAACAAAGTGTTTGCCGAAGCTGTAACTCTCGGCAGAACCACATAGTTGTCAGGATTCAGATTTCCGATATTACCCGCCAACCACGAATCCGACTTGAGGCATTTTCCGCTGCCGTAACCGCCGTAATCATAGACCCTGAAGTTGTATCCGTCGTTGTTGGCATCAATCAAGGTCAGGTCGGATAGTGTACCGTCGGCAAAGTCGTAGTAGATTTCATCTACGCTGTAGGACGAGGTCATCATCGGAAGATCCCAACTGAGACTAACGGTTGAGCCGTCGCTCTCGGCATGGAGACCTGTAGGCGAACCTTGGAAGTTGTCAGCAGAGCGGAAAGTCCAATCGGTGGACTTGCTCAAGGAAGCACCTGATTGGTAAGTAGCGGTAACAGCAGTCGTATGTGATGAGTTGTTTGCGAATCCTGTGGTATTAAGCAGGTATTGTGTTCCTGTGACATTGGAAGCCACCATGGTGCCATCAAGGGAGATGCCGCAACTAATTAACGGATCCTTGGTTTGAGGTCCAACGAAGACATCATCGACACAGAGGCAGAAATTGTCATGGCTGTTGAAGTGACGGATGGCGATATAAACCTCCTGACCTACATAGCTGTTCAGATCAACGGTGTATTCATGCCAGCCACCCTGTTTAGCCGTCATCGTCCATTCCTGAAGCATGGTGAAATCAGATGTTGACGTGCCTGTTGTTGACACAGCTAATCCAAAATGATCAGCCGGATAAGCCTCGTCGAGAGCGCAAGCATAGAACGTCACATAGTGGTTGTTCGAAGTAATCGTCAGTTTAGGTGAAACAAGATAGTTGTTCGGATTGAGGGCGCCCGAGTAGTTACTGTAAGAGTACGACAACACAACGCCGTCGGATCCGTTATGGCCATAGCCCTCGCCGAGAGGAGATAGCGTCCAGTTATAGCTGTCGCCATCGGCATCGATGGTTTTCCAACCGATCAAACGGCCTTCAACATAATCATTTTCAAAGTCAAAGGCATAACCATCGACACCAGTATTGTAGAACGGAGCATTGAAGATAACGTAACCTGAAGCGGAAACGTAGTTCTGAACACCCTGTTGAGCTTGACACACTAAAGATAAACACAGCATCAATGCTGCAAGTAGGAAGGAAAAGAGATGTTTTCTCATGTTTTTAATGGGTTTAATGGATAAAAATTTGTTTTGGGCGGCAAAGATACGATTTATTTAACTAATTTTGCCCATCTTTCATTTAAATCAACAATTATGGCTAACAGCATTGACGCAATCAAAAAGGCATTGGAATCCTACGGAATCACCAATGTGAAGGACATTTATTATAACCCTTCCTACGAACAGTTGTTCAAGGATGAGATGAACCCCGCCCTGACGGGCTACGACAAAGGCGTGCTGACTGAGCTCGACGCCGTCAATGTGATGACTGGTATTTACACTGGCCGTTCACCTAAGGACAAATACATCGTGATGGATGCCAAGTCAAAGGACACCGTTTGGTGGACCACTGATGGCTACAAGAACGACAACCACCCCATGAGCGAAGAGGTTTGGGCTCAGGTGAGAGACCTTGCCAAGAAACAACTCAGCGGCAAGAACCTCTATGTGGTTGATGCTTTCTGCGGTGCCAACAAGGACACCCGCATGGCCGTCCGTTTCATCATGGAAGTGGCATGGCAGGCTCATTTCGTGCTGAACATGTTCATCAAGCCTACGGCTGAAGAGCTGGCTAACTTCAAGCCAAACTTCACCGTTTACACCGCTTCAAAGGCCAAGGTCGACAACTACAAGGAACTCGGCCTGAACAGCGACACCTGCGTGGCTTTCAACGTTACAAGCCGCGAGCAAGTGATCCTGAACACCTGGTACGGTGGTGAGATGAAGAAGGGTATGTTCTCCATGATGAACTACTACCTGCCGCTGCAAGGCATCGCTGCCATGCACTGCTCCGCCAACACCGATATGAAGGGTGAGAACACCGCCATCTTCTTCGGCCTCTCTGGTACAGGTAAGACCACCTTATCAACCGACCCGAAACGTCTGCTCATCGGCGATGACGAGCACGGCTGGGATGACGAAGGCGTCTTCAACTTCGAAGGCGGCTGCTATGCCAAGGTCATCAACCTCGACAAGGAAAGCGAGCCCGACATCTACAACGCCATCAAGCGCAACGCCCTGTTGGAGAATGTTACCGTTGACGCCAACGGCAAGATCGACTTCAAGGACAAGAGCGTGACCGAGAACACCCGTGTCTCCTACCCCATCGAGCACATCGAGAAGATCGTGAAGAACGTGCGTCCCATCTCGGCTGGCCCTGCCGCCAAGAACGTCATCTTCCTCAGTGCCGACGCCTTTGGCGTGCTGCCTCCGGTGAGCATCCTGACTCCCGAACAGTGCAAGTACTACTTCCTGAGCGGCTTCACCGCTAAGTTGGCCGGTACCGAGCGCGGCATCACCGAGCCTACGCCTACCTTCAGTGCCTGCTTTGGCCAAGCCTTCCTTGAACTGCATCCTACCAAATATGCTGAGGAACTGGTGAAGCGTATGGAACAGAGCGGCGCCAAGGCATACTTGGTGAACACCGGTTGGAACGGCACTGGCAAGCGCATCAGCATCCGCGATACCCGTGGCATCATCGACGCCATCCTCGATGGCTCCATCGAGAAGGCCCCGACCAAGATGATCCCGTACTTCAACTTCGAAGTGCCCACCGCATTGCCGGGTGTGGATCCCAACATCCTTGATCCTCGCGACACCTACGCCGACAAGAACGTCTGGGAAGAGAAGGCCAAAGACCTCTCCGGCCGTTTCATCAAGAACTTCGAGAAGTTCACCACAAACGACGCCGGCAAGGCATTGGTGGCCGCCGGTCCGAAACTCTAAAACCTTAACAACAATTCAAATAGAGACGGTGCCCGCACCGTCTCTATCTATTTTAATACAGCCATGAAAAACAAATTCTTTACCCTATTGCTCATCCTTATCGGGATGAGTTCCCTGACCGTCAATGCCCAAAAAGAAGTCACCTTGAGACTTCAGCCTCAGCAAGGGCAAACCTTCACCTGCACTTCAAAAGTCAATGCCACAACCATGATCAAGGTGCAAGGCCAAAGCATGAACATGTCACAACTGATGGAAATCAGGCAGTCCTACAACGCGAAGAAAGTCTCCGGCGAACAAAGCGTTATTGAAACACAAATCGAAGCCATCAAAATGACCATGTCGCAAATGGGCATGAAACTCGAATACGACTCCGAACACCCTGAAAAGACCAGCCCCATGCTTGCTGGACAGACCAAGGAGTTGGAAGCAAACCTCAAAAAGCCCACCACGATCACCTATGACGCTTTGGGCAAAATCGTTGGCGACAAGGCGGATCTTGAAATGAACCAACTGGCGAATGTCATCCTTGAACTCCCTGAAGACAAAATCGAGGTGGGCAGCAAATGGAGCAGCAAGAAGACACAGACCGTCAGCGACAGTGATTTCGAAGTGAACATGGAGTACACCGTTACGGCCATCTCCAAGAAAAGCGTGGATATCAGTTTCACCGGCAACGCCGACTCAAGCGACATCACCGGCACCTATAACGGCACGGCTTCCATCAACCCACAAACGGGTATGATTACCAGCAGCACAACCAAGTCGACGGTGTCCATGACCGTATCCGAACAAGGCATCAGCATGCCTATTACCGTAACAAGCACTTCAACCGTTGAGGTGAAATAAGCTTACTTGCCGTGTGGGATTTCCACGATGACGGGTACCACAGTTTGATTTGATGTGGTGCTGAACGAAATGGTGGAAGTCCCATAGTTGATATCCCTATCCGCAACACATTGTGTACCCAACACCGTGGCGATCCTTTGCGGGAAAGCCCCTTGCATGCGTGAGACCCTCGCCATGATGTCGTCGATGGGCAACGCCTTTTGCGAATAGAGCACACAGAGGTAATCCGTACCCACCGTATCGTCGGTTTCGATGTACCATTGCTCATCGGGGATGGCAATGTCATTTGAGGCATATACCAAGGCAGGACTAATCTCCGGCGTAGGCGGGAACAACAACTCGGGATGACCTGTGAGATCGGAACCCAACACATACACGTAAGCCGGTTCTTTATTGGAAAGCATGATGCGATAACGGGTTCCCGAAGGATAGGTATGAGGCACTTTATAGGTTCTGAGGTTCCCGCTTTGGGATAGCGACACCTGCATCTTACCACCTGTAGCGAGCCTGATTTCCATGGAGCCTGACAAGGTAGGAGCGGTGGAAGTGGATGGTTTCTTGTCCACATACATCTCGTAACCGTATCTCGCATGCTGGCCGTAATCATTGTAAGTGACCCAGACAAAACCTCCCGAGCCCCAACGGGTACCCCAACTGTTCATGATTTGGAACGCACCACCGTATTTCTCGTCATCGTATCCGATGACGCACATGGCATGGCTTCCCTCGTTTTTGTCAGCGTTTCCGTTCCACAGGTCTTTTGCACTATAGAAGGAGTTATAGCACACCATGCCAATGATGACCGGCCTTCCTTGCGAAAGAGCCATCTTGGTGGACTCCGTCTTCTTTGCAGCCGGATCACTGATATTAAACAGTCTGAAATAATCCTTTATCTTATAATTGGAAGCATCGGTGTAGGCATCCTTCGGGATATAAGCCGTACATTCCTCATCAAAATTGGCTTTTTTGGGAACGCCCTTCTCCATGAGCAAACTCAAACCTTTATCAATGCTAGATCCTTCCTTGCAGTTCACGTCACCTGAATGCTTAATCTGGGCATAGACAAATGGTGGTGAGAACGCATTCCGGGCGTTGGTGGCGGGATCAGTACAACCATTGAGTTGGGCTTCCACGATCGTACGGGCTGCGTAGGCAATGGCCCAGCTGGTGCAAGTGCCATATTGGCCTTGGTCACCAGGAGTGGGACAATACTGTTTCAAGGATGCTCGCTTGGGCAGCGAGGTATAACTCCGTGTCAACTGCTGGGCCTTCAATGGAGTCTGGACATATTCCTCGTCATCCATGACCAAGCCTGTGCCGTATGGGCTTTGTGCCCAAGCCATCAAGGGCATCAATAAGCAAAGCAGTAGCGTCTTTTTCATGATCGGTTTTTATTGTTTCGGATTGAAATAGAATTGTCCCCTGAAGCTGCTCGACATCCAGGGAATCTGTGTGCCGCCAGTGTTGTTCTCCACTTGGATCTCAACCTTTTGGAAGAAATCGTAGAGGCCCAGTCCAGGCGTTTTCAGTGTCTTGATGAAGGCATCGGCGTAAGGGCTGTTGCGTCCCTTGCCATCCTGGGCCACATCGCCAGGTGCCGTGGCATAGGAGATAAACGTACCCCTCGGTGCATTCAAGGTGCTCAGTCCACGGGTGCCCAATCCCCTACTCCAGCTGCGCTCAAATGGATTGTCGCGGCAAGCGTCAAGGATAATGATGTTCATCGTGCAGCCCGAAGCTTCCATGTTCGACAGCACGCGGTTCACGTCGGTGCAGGCATACTCCACATCGGCGGCATCCTGCATGTTGGCATCCACCGGGACAAGGTAGTTGCAACCGTCTTTTTGAATGCCGTGACCCGCATAGTAGAACAACGCCACCGTATTCTTATCCGACCGTTTGCGCAAGTCCGCAATGGCATTCTCCATGTCACGCTTACTACCGTTGAGCACGGTCTTCACATCGAATCCCACGCCCCTTAGCGAGGCGGCAATGTCGTTGGCATCGTTGACAGGATTGGCAAGCGGGCTCGACTGGTAGTTGGAGTTGCCAATGACTAAGGCCACGCGCTTCTCCGCATACACAGGTTCCGTGTACGCCTTCGTGTAGCTCACTGTATAGGTCTTGGTAGTGGTTCCGCAACTATTGGTGGCCGACAACACGATTTCGTTGCTGCCCTCACGTAAGGTCACCGTCTCGTTGATTCGCATCTGGTAGCCGTCGTTCTTCACCGTCTTCATGCCACGGTAGGTGTTGCCGTTCACCGAAATACCGGTCGAGGTGACCTCACTCTTCGACTTGACGCCCGCCTTCACCTCAAACGACGCAACGGTCGATGAATAGTCTGAAAGCCAGTCGATGGTAGGCTTTTCACAATTCGTGTTGACACCGTTGATGTTGATGGAGAAATCATACCTCTGACTGACGAGATACTCAAATTTATTAGATAGGTCTCGCACTGAATACATCAGGTAATAATCACTTTTTCCCGACACTTGCGGGAAAACGGAATAGGGAACAAACAGCGGCATATCGCTCCAACGGGTATTGTCATATTGAGGCGTATCGTAATAATACGCAATCAAATAGCCATCTGAGGAAGCATATGTCGAATTGGTGGTTTTCAATTGGTTCCCGTTCTTATCGTAGAAATAGCAGCAGAACATCAATTGATTGTCTTTCCTGTTATTCACGACAACATTGGCATGGATTACAATGCCATTTTGGTCATTCCTGTTTTGGTTTTGATCCATCCAAATCTTGTCGATTTTTGCAAGAGGCGTATCGTTTGTCGATGTGGATTTCGGGGAATGCGCTGCCCAATCCAGGGTATAGAATTGGCTTTGCTTAATGGATTCGATGCCTTCCGTTTTATATTTGAATCCAATCACCGAGGTGTATGAATAAGTCAATCCGTTCTCCGCAAGAGGCATAGCCGAATAAGGGATAAACAGTTCCAAGTCATTGAAATGGCTTTCATCGTATAAAGGCTTAAAATACTTGAAGGTATTGACATGACCTGAATTGTTTTTGTATTTGTCGCTATCGCTGCGCGACTTCGCCCACTCCCCTCTGGAATTCCCCACAAAAGTATTCACATAAAGCTCTTTGCCTTTGCAACCCTCTACATTCACATCATAATGAAAAGCCAATCCTTTTTCACCGTCCCGGTAAACATCATACTCCACCCACGACTTGTTGAAAGTAACTTTGGGAGCCTTGGCCGTCACAACTTGCGCTGGCCATTTCAAGGAATACTTTTTGCTGGTTCCAATGGGAGCGCTTTTGGAATTCTTGGCTATTTGTGCCCAATATGCTTTTGGAACCCCTTGCGAAACGGCTTCATAGGGAACAAACACTTCGTAATCGTCAAAATGGCTGACCAGATAGTTAGGCGTGAAAGGATCGACTAGAGTAAACTGTCCATAGGCGTTTTTATAACCATCCATATTTGACCTGAGCCAAAGTTGATTCTCATCTTCCATGTACAAATAAAGCTCATACCGCTCGCCTTTACAACCATCGGCAATGAAGTCAAAATGGATTCTTACTCCCTTTTTCCCATTGGAAAACACATCATATTCCACCCAAGATTTATTGAATTCCGCCTCGGGCGTTCTCGCAGCCATCCACAGTGGAAGCATCAGCGCAAGGAGCAATAGCGTTTTTTTCATAACTTTTGTTTTTTGACAAAAAATCCCCGCTGATTGGAGCGGGGATTTCCATCAATTTCGTGTAAATCAAGAATTCAGCATCACTGGCATCAGCAGCATGAGGACATCCTCCCCTGCGTTCTGATTGTCCACCGGCACAAGGATGCCGGCACGGTTCGGGGCTGACATCTCAAGGCGCACCTCTGCGGTGTCGAGGTTGTTGAGCATCTCCTGGAAGAAGCGTGAGTTGAAGCCGATCTCGATGTCATCGCCTGTGTAGCTGCACGTCAGGCGTTCCTTGGCTTCGTTGTAGAAGTCGATGTCTTCGGCCGTCAGCATGATTTCCTGACCCGAGATCTTGAAACGCACCTGATGGGTGGCTTTGCTGGAGAACACGGCCACGCGGCGAATTGCCGACAGGAACAGCTGGCGGTCGATGGTCAGCTGGTTGGGGTTGTTGGCCGGGATGACAGCCTCGTAGTTCGGGTAATGGCCCTCGATGAGGCGGCACACCAACTTGTAATCGCCAAACACGTAGGAGGCGTTGGTACGGTTGAACTCGATCTTCACAGGTTCGTCGCCCATGGAACCTAGGATGTTCTTCAACTGGTTGATGGGCTTCTTAGGCATGATGAACGAGGCCTGCACGTCGGAACGGATGTCCGTTCTGCGATAGCGCACCAGCTTGTGGGCGTCGGTGGCCACGAAGGTCATGTAGTTTTCCTTCATTTCCATCAGCACGCCTGACATGATGGGACGGATCTCATCGTTGCCAGTGGCGAACACGGTCTTCTCGAAACCGGTAGCCAGCACGTCGGCGGGAATCTCCCAAACTGAAGTGTCCTCCATCACGGGGATCTGCGGAAACTCGTCGCTCTTGTGGCCTGACAGCTTGTATTGGCCATCGCCAGCTCTCAGCACCACTGCCAGGGTGTCCTCAGCCACGCTCACGGTTACGGGCACATCGGGGAAGTTCTTCATGATGTCGAGCAGGATACGGGCGGGGATGGTCACTTCGCCAGTGCCTTCAACCATATCGGGCTGCATTTTCACCGTCATGGTGGTCTCGAGGTCCGACACGGTAATCTTCAGACCGTCTTCACCCAGCTGGAAAAGGAAGTCATCCAAAATCGGCAGCGTGTTGTTGGAGCCGATGACGCCACTCATAGCCTGGAGGCTCTTCAACAGTTTTAAACTTGATAAGATAAATTTCATTGTATTATGTTTTGTTTGATTGATTATTACTATTTGTCCATTTTACCAATTTACAAAAATACAAAAAAATTCAATTTGGGAACCAATTTTTAAAATTTTTTATTCCCACCACTCACCTCGCTCCCGCTCTCTTCAACCGGCTCAGGAAATCCGTAATGGCTTCGTAGGGGGTCACCACGTATTCAAAATGGGCCTCCTTGGCCTTGATCTCACGGCTCTTCTCCTTCATGTCGGAGATTTTCATGTTGACCGATCCGTAGGTGGCATGCACTTGCAGCTGACCATCGCTGCAGTTGTAGCTCAGATACGTCATGAACATGTCGTTCTCGAAATAATAGGTGATCACGCCCAGGCGACGGTCAAACATTACGTAGCCGTCAACGTAGCGGTTCACGATGTTCTTGCCCAGGCAACCCAAGCCGATCTTTCCTTGTGAAACGAACGCCCTCAGCGTGGGATTCCATGCCATCTTCAGCGAAGGAATCACGATGGTGTTGCCATAGATTTCAGCCTTCTCGTCCTCGGGATATTCAACCCCGCCTACAGGTTCGCCCTCGATGGGCGCATACACTTCAGCGATCTCCTGCAGCAATTTTTCATCAAAGACAGGAACCTTGAAAACATTCATGATTGCCATGGTCATGCTGTCGTTGGGATAATTCACAAAGTCGCCAGTACACTCAAAATGGGTCAAGCCTTCGTCGAAGCCCATGTTCGATGTCCCATGCATGGACACCAAGCAACGGTCCGACAACCGCAATTCCTGATGGTTCAGCGTGTCTTGGATCACATAGCTCTGGCTTTCGGCGTCGTAGGTCAAAGCGCCGTCCTGCGAGGTCACCGTCACCGTTTCGGGATTCATCGGCTTCATGAAGTTGACGTGATAGCCGCCCTGGCTGCCAAACTCATAGCACAAGCCATTAAAGAGGCCCTGACGCGCCTTTTTGACGTCTTCCATCACGACAGGAATCTCCACCGCCTGCGGATTGACATGGGCTTGGGAAACGAACCAAACCGTATCTTCGAGACACGATTGTTCCAGACGGAAGCTGCCTTCAAAGAAGTCATACGGCTCCGATGCCTTGGAGGTGACCTTCCCCCTGAAGCCGAAATATGGACTCAGCTTGAACCCTGTGGAGTCGGGCAACTCAGCATGAGCCACGGTGACACCTTCGGTAGGAGCGATCTCGTCGAAAAACACCGGTGTGGCCACACCCTCAACATCCACATAATCCTTGACGCCCAATGCCATGTAGTTGTTACGGCTGTAGATGGACACCGCCGCATCCTTGAAGTGATGCCTCCGTGTAGCCGTATCCGCCTCAATGACGGCATGCTCCAACGGACTGATCTCGGCGTTACGCATGATCTTGACATTGCCATTCATCGGGAAGATCTCAGCATCGGCCACGAAAAGGTTGCTGACCTCGTGGGCATGGATGACGTAGTCGTTCATGTCGTAGTCGGCGTTGGTGGAGTTGAACGACAAGGAATCATGTTCAGGCAGCAGTGAAACGAATTTCGATTCAGCTTGCGACGCGGCGGGGCTGGAAAGGTGTACTCTATTCGATGCCATATCCCATTCCGCCTCGTTCAACGAGCAATAGAAACGGTTCAGCGGGAAATCCAGATTGCTCCGGTCGTCCAAGTATTCGTAACGCGCTTTCTGAGCGTCCAAATCCACCAATGAGCGGTAATTCTCCGCCACGAAAGCCTTGGTGGCGCCATCCTCATCATACAGGATGAAATCCGACGAATCGGCCACAAACGACCGTGTGTCGAAGTCGAAGTATTTTGAGTCCAACCGCGTCAGGCCAAACGTCATCACGCCCTCGCCACGCAAGCCCTCGGGGGTCAATGCCGTATGGCCTTCAAATTGGGTATTGCCATACATCACAATAGGCTCTTCCTTGGTAGTGACGAAGAGCTGAGGCAAGGTGACATCCCATTTCAGGTCCAGCGGTCCGCAAGATGCCTTCGGGAAATGCGTCCCGTCCCAACTTTCATGCATGGCGAAGGACTGCACGGCCGCCACCACGGAGTCGGGATAGAAATCAAAGCGGGGCGAAAGGTATTCCGAAGTCTCCACACCGAGTTTGCCCTCACCATAGAAACCTTCATTGGAGAGGAACACCCCTTGATGGAAACGGCCTTTGCCTTCATAAACAGGGTAGTTGGCCTCGATGCCATCGCCGATGACGTGCTTGAAGCCAAGCGAATGGTCCTCCATCACCACCAAAGGCTGGACAATGTCAGGAAAGATGCCGCCCGACACCAGCCTGCCCTTGAACGCGATATCAGTACTGTTGAGGTTATCGAGGCTTCCCATGGCGAAGGGTTCCAAACAATAGTAGAACTTGCCCACCAAGGAATCCACCAGCAATGAGTCGGCCGGCAGCTCCAAATTGAACACGCCTCCGTTGATATGACGGTAGAACTTGTAGGCATCGCCTTCGCTTTGGAATTTCGGGAACGCAGGCGTCTCCCTCACACTTGACTTGTTGTCGCTCTCGTCGATGGTCAAGACCCCTTTCAGCCGTTCGATGGTGCCTTCCACCGGATAGACCTTGTTGCCGAAACGGGCATAGAAACGCAGCGAATCCACCTTGGACATCTCAATGGAAAACTTGCTGTAATCGAAGAGGCATTCCTTGGTGAAGAATTCGTACATACCCGCCATGATGCAGCCCGAGAAATTGAAATTCCGGTGCTTTTTCAGCACGATACGGGCGTTGTCGGGGATGATCAGCACATGCTTGTAATCGCTCAGCGTGATCGACGGCACGTTGGATTGGGTCTGATAGTCATAGATGCCGTACACCAGCATGTCGTTCGAGCCAAGCAGCAGGCGGATGTTGGGCTGTCGGTTCTCCACCTTGGTCTGGAACTTGATCACATCGAAGTCGAACTCCCCTCGGTTTGAAGCCAGCACGTCGAAAAACCGGTCGAGCACCGTCACCATCTTCAATTCCTTGTCGTATTCCACGTAGCCCTCGGCCTGAAGGTTGAGGATCAGCGTCAGCACCTGGGCATAGGGATACTTGAGGTAATTCGCCAAATCGAGGATATTGAACTGGTTGTACTCGTCCCCGTAGATCTTCACGAACTTATTCAGGCTCTCCATGGGATGTTTCATGTCGAGCGCCTGCATCTTCAGGTAGTCCGACTTGCGGAAATAGTTCAGCGAGGCGACATAGCCTTCGCTTGCGCCACTGGTACCGCCAATGCGGCGAAACTCCATCTCATCGTCGTTCCGATCCCAATAGATGGCTTCCAGGAAAATGTCATATTCATGGTAGGTATCGTGAAAAGGGCCTGTCCCCACGCCGCCGTCCTTTCGGTAGAACATCACCTGACGGTTGCCGTCGTTATAGCGGAACCCGACGTCATTGTGGTAGATGGAATCGATGGTTTGATGGATGGTGTCGTAAAGGTAGATGCGGACCTTGGCATTGTTGGAGGCGATGCCATTGTCATTCATCGTGAAACGGGGTGACATCACCCTGACGGCAATCCGGTTCCTGTACTTGAACACCAGATGTGCCGGTTCGGGTTTTGTCCCGGTAATCACCGTTGACTTGCCCGTGGTATCGACACGGCCATAATAGGCGATGTCGTTAAACACGGTTGATCTCGTCACTTGGGCAAAGCCACTGATGGCCAACAGCGTCAACAGTACCGTTACGAGCCTCTTCATAGCCTTTATTTTACGAATTCAGCCGCCACCCAGCGGTTCCTGGCGAGATGGCGCTTGTAGCTTAAGCCGAGGCGTGCAGCCTCTTCCTTGATACTGGCAAGGTCTTCCTCGTAGAACCCGCTGAAGAAGATATGCGCCTGAGGCCGCATGGCGTCAACGTAGCAATGCATGTCCCTCAGCAGGATGTTGCGGTTGATGTTAGCCAGCACCACGTCAAAGGTTCCCTTGATGGCCGAGGCATCACCCAGTACAATCTCAATGTCATTGATGCCATTCAGCGCCACGTTGGTGAAAGCGTTGCGGTAAGCCCACTCGTCGTTGTCAATCGCGACGGTTTTGGCCGCACCCAGCTTCTTGGCGAGGATGGCCAGCACAGCGGTGCCACTGCCCATGTCGAGCACTTCCTTGCCTTGGAAATCCGTCTCCAGCATCAGGGTGATGATCTGCGCCGTGGTCTCATGGTTGGCGGTACCGAACGACATCTTGGGCTCAATCACGAGGTCGAACTCAAAACTCGGATCGGGCTCATGGAATGGCGCCCTTACACGACAACGCTCGTTGACCACGACAGGCTGGTAAGAGGCTTCCCACAGCTCGTTCCAGTCCTTGTCAGGCATCTCCTCCACCGTCAGCAGGCGGATGCCCCTGAAGGCCTCCATGCGAAGCAGTTCCTCCACGGCTTGGTCATTACGCTGATCCTCGTTGCAATAGGCTTTCAGCGTCATGTCGTCATCCATGAACGAGTCGAAGCCCAGGTCGCCGAGCATGGTGGTCAGCATGTCGTGCTGGATGTCGGACGTTGGCAGGGTAAAGGTATATTCAAACGTCTTCATCAGTCTTTCATCAATTTTGAAGCCTGTTTGCAGATCGACACGAAATCCTCTGCCTTAAGTGAAGCACTTCCAATCAAGCCACCGTCAACGTCAGGTTGTGAGAACAGTTCCGTGGCGTTCTTGGCGTTGCAGCTGCCGCCATAAAGGATCCGAATATCGTCAGCCGCAGCCTGGTCGTAGTGTTCCTTCACCAGCTGGCGGATGTAGGCGTGCATCTCCTGTGCCTGCTCGGGTGTGGCGGTCTTGCCGGTGCCGATGGCCCAAACGGGTTCATAGGCGATGATGGCGTCATAGATGGCATCGCCGTCTAAGTGGAACAGGCCTTTCTCCAGTTGTTCCTTCACCACCTCGAAGTGGCGGCCTGCCTCACGCTCTTCGAGCACTTCACCCACGCAGTAGATGGGCGACATGTTGTTCTCGATCACACGGTTCACCTTCTCGGCCAAGATTTCGTTGGTCTCGCCGAAGTATTTGCGGCGCTCGCTGTGGCCGATGATGCAGTAATCCACATCAAGCGACTTCAGCATCTTGGCCGACACCTCGCCCGTGTAGGCACCCTTGTCGTAAGCGCTGCAGTTTTGCGCGCCCACGTTGAACTTTTGTTCCTCATACTCCATGTCGGTCAGCATCTCCAGGTATGGGAACGGCGGGCACACAATCACCTCGCATTTCATTTCATGCTCTTCATCCAAACGGTCCAGCATGTCATTCACCAATTCGTCAGCCTCATCAAAGGTGAGGTTCATTTTCCAGTTTCCTGCTACGATTTTGCTACGCATATTGTTAAATTTTGAAATTTATAATTCATGGACTTGATAAAAGGCAAAGATAAAAGTTTTTTTTGATATTTTTGTCCATCCTTTAATAAAACCCTTGATGAAAAAACACATTTTATTTTTTGCGTTCCTGTTGATGGCTGGCTGGTGCAACGCACAGGAAGAGGAATTCTCCTTCCCCACCGACCGTCCGGGCAATGTTTGGGGCACCGAAGTACTGCCTTTCCAAAAAGTTTCTTGGGAAAACGGCTTCAGTTATGAGCGAAGCGACGGAGGCCGCACCATTACGCTGCCCAGCACCATTGTCAGATACGGCATTTTCGAAAACGTGGAACTCAGGGTAGGTGCCGACTTTCAGCTGAATGACGCCATGACTTTTGGCATGAATCCACTCACTCTCGGCACCAAGATCCATTGCTTCGACGGCACCGACATCCTGCCTTCGGTGGGCGTATTGGCACAGTTGCAATCACCGCATGTCGGTTCAGCCGATCTCCTCCCCGACCATCTGGCGCCAGCCCTGTATCTGATCTTCGAAAATGACATCAACGACTGGTTTGCGATATGTTACAATGTAGGTGCCGAATGGGACGGCGTGACGGCCACCCCGACTACATTTCTGGGTTTGAATCTTGGTTTCTCTCTCACCGACGATCTTGGCACCTACGTAGAGACGTTCAATTATCTGCACCCCGATGGAAATCAGTACATGACTGAAATTGGATTCACTTTCAATCCCATCCCGCGCCTGCAACTCGATGTTGAGGCTGATTTCGACGTACAGCATCTGAAGGATTATTTCCGTGTGGGTTGCGGCATTGCCTGGCGCATCAACTGATTCTGACCCTCGGATCGATGATGCCGTAAATGATATCGACGATCAAGTTGACTATGATCAGCATCACGGCGATGAGCAACACGGCACCCATGATCACGGGGAAGTCGTATTTCTCGAGGGCGTCCACCACCACCACGCCGATGCCTTTCCAGTCGAACACATATTCGATGAACACGGCACCTGCCAGCAGCGAGGCGAACCATCCCGAGATGGCTGTCACCACTGGGTTCAGGGCGTTGCGCAAAGCATGGACGCAGATCACCCGCCAAGGCCTTAAACCCTTGGCCTTGGCTGTACGCACATAGTCCATCGACATGGCTTCGAGCAGCGAGGTACGGGTCAGCTCCACCACCACCGCCAAGGGACGCATGCCCAAGGTCAGGGCAGGCAGGATGAGGTTGGACAGGGAGAGGTATTCGCCACGGCCGTATTCATCCACCGTGTAAAGGCTTCCCGTCATGCTCAGCCCCGTGACATCCTCCAAGATAAAGCCGAAGATCCAAGCCATCAGGATGGCAGCGAAAAACGAGGGCAGCGACATGCCGATGGTGGTGATGAACAGGGTGAGCTTGTTCAGGAAATTCGTGTTGATGATGGCCGTCAGGATGCCGATAGCAAGGCCGATGATGAAGGCCAGTGAGATGGACACAAAGGCCAGTAGCAGCGTATTTGGGAAGGCATCGCCCAACACATCAGATACCTTGCGCTTGCTTTGATACGACATCCTCAGGTAAGGTGCCTTCAGCACCACCGCCGTTGAGCCGATAGTGGCGATACGGGCATACGGAGCCACTTTGGCGAGCTTCTCCTCCCCTTTCGACACGTCGTAAAAGGATATCGGGACCAAGTCGTTCAGGTAGTCCACGTACTGCTTGCCGAGGCTTTGGTTGAGGCCCAATTCCTCACGGATGGCATCGACCGACTCCTTGTCGGCGCGTTGGCCGAGCATCATTTGGGCCGGATCGCCCGGAAGGATGTTGAAGAGGAAAAACACCAGCGTGGCGACACCCCAAAGCACCGCCAAACCATAAAGCAGTTTCCTGATCACATACGCTCCCATACCTTGTCAAAGTCAATGGCACTCCATTTATCGATTACCAAGCCCTCATCGAGCAGGATCAATCCAGGATTGAACCTCACGATGGTCTTGATTTCCAATTCATCGCCGTAATACACTTCATCCACAAAGGGATGCTTTTCCCTATAAGCCTGCATCTCCTCCGGTATCTCAGCCACCATCCAAATCACCTCATAGCCGTTTTGACGGGCCTTTTCAGTAATCGCCTTGGCTTTCTCCCAATCCTTGTCGGAAACCTCGCTCAGGTCGTTCGAGGTGAACATGAAGAGTTTCGGGGTGGTCAGGATCATCTCGGTGACGTCTTCGCCATCCTCGTCGAGGGCTGAGAAGCCGAGATAGCTTGCGCCCCCCTCCACACGTTGGTCCACAAACTCCCACTGGCTCATCCAAACGGAGTCGTTCCAGGGGTAGTCCGGCGAGAGGTATTCCTGCGTCTTCCCCGTCTCCTTATTCTTGAAGATCAGATAGATCTGCTGTTCCTGCTCCGGTTGGGCGTTCATCTGCTTACCCACCTTCCAATCCATGAAATCGACGATGGGCAGGTGACGGTAGTTATAGATCTCAAAGCCCGTAAACGCAAGGGCATAAGCCAGTCCGATCAAGAACTGCACCCCAGGTTTCAGCTTGCATTTCAGCGACTTGATGTTGATGATCAGGGGAAGCAGGAATACGTCGATCACCACGTTTTTGTAGAAGGTCTGCCAGTTGGTCAGCTTGACGGCGGTACCAAAGCAGCCGCAGTCAGGCACCATGTCGTAGAGCGCGTCGAAAAACGTCGCTGTGGTAAAGAGCGCCATGAAGGCCGTACAGCCAATGACGGCGATCTTGGGGCAGACCTTGGTGATCAGGCAGATGCCGATGAGGAACTCCGCCAGGATCATGAGCACCGCCAACACCAAAGCGGCGGGGTCGAGCCATTGGATGTGGTAGGCGGCAAAATACTCCAGCATCTTGTATTTCGTGCCCAAGGGGTCCACCCCTTTGGTGAAGCTGCTGAAGATGAATACCGCACCCACCAGAAGGCGGCAGATGAGCAGTATGGTATTTTTAGCCTTCATGACCGTTCTCTTTCTGTTCGTTGAGCAGGATGAGGGCGAACACCGCATAGTTGATCATGTCGTAGTAGTTGGCGTCGAGGCCTTCGCTGACCAGCGTCTTGCCGTCATTGTCCTCAATGGACTTGGTGCGCAGCACTTTCGCCATGATCAGGTCGGTGATGGAGCTCACGCGCATGTCGCGCCATGCCTCAGAGTAGTCGTGGTTCTTGCGCGTCATCAGCTCGTAGGCCTCATTGGTCACCTTGTCGTAGAGTTTGGTCGCTTCCTCCGAGGTGAGGTCAGGCTGGTCCACCACGCCAAGTTGGAGTTGGATGATACCCATGGCGGCGTAGTTGACGATGCCGATGAACTCCGGTTCGATGCCTTCATCCACGAGGTGTTCCGTAACCGTCTGGAGGGTACGGATGCGCTTTACCTTGATAAAGATCTGGTCGGTGATGGAGGTGGCGCGCAGGATGCGCCAGGCCGGACCGTAGTCCTTCATTTTATCGATATAGAGCTTGCGGCACGTGGCCAGCACAGCGTGAAATTCCTTTTCAGTGTTCGGTTTATTCATTTGCTTCGGGTTTTGCGAAGCAAAGATAGGAATTTTTGTCAAAAAAATAAAAAAACAAAAATAGCCGCACGTATGCGGCTATTTTTTAATGAGTTATGGACTCAGTCACTTCTGTCTCTTCTTCATGGCGTATGCCGCTCCGAAGCCGATGAGCAGTAAGGCTCCAGTGCCGAGAGGCGTCTGGTCGCTATCGGAGCCGTGCTCGCTGGGCAAAAGAAGGCCGCTCCCATCTCTGTGGATGGAGAACTCGTCGTATTCGGTTGGGCGTTGGTCACCCTTGCCGAACAGGCCGCCGCCTTGCTTCTGTGCCACAGCGCCGAGGGTCATTCCGAGAACAATTGCGATTGTCAATAAGGTCTTTTTCATTTTATCTTGATTTTTAATTATTTCACAATGATTTTCTGGGTCTTCACGTCGGTGCCGTTGATCAGGCGAAGCACATACACGCCAGCCTTGGCGTTGATGGCCTTGCTGCACGTGCCGTTGACGCTCTCTGTGGCCACGACGCGGCCGTTGACGTCGATCACCTGGAGGATGGCCTCACCCTCGTTGGCGATGACCAGCTGTCCGTTGCTGAAGAAGGCGAAGTCGTCGTTCAGGTCGGCGTTGACCATGTTGGCGCTGAACACCAGGCGGAAGCGGCTCTCGTAGTCGTCGTAACGGGCGTTGAAAGTGTAGCTCGGGTTGGCCAGCAGGTCCACTTCCACGCCTGCGATATTATCGATAAGGTGCATGTAACCCATCTCCACCTCCTGCGGGTTGACGGTGATGGTGTACTGGCCATCTCTGTGTGCCTTGAAGTTGATCGGCATCTCGCCTTGGGCGCTGCTGCTCACGATGGCGTATTCCTCGTTGTCCATCGGGATGTAGAGGTTAGCATCCTGTGTACCGAAGTAGAACTTGCCAAGTTGGCTGCCCTCGTTGAAGCTCACGATGGCGTTGTCCAAGGTCCGGCTTCTGCTCTCACCACGGGTGGTGACGTTCTGGGCAAGAACCATCTGGAGGTCGCCGCTATTGGCGGAAGGAACCGGGTAGTCTTTGCTAAATTTGACAGAAGTGCCTTCGGGTTTCACAACAACACCAGTGCAAGGCGAGATAGGTGTTAAACTGAGTGTTGCTACAGTGGTACTTGAAACGCCATCTTTCACTTGGCTAAGGGTGAAATATGGTTGGTTGATATACGCAGCACACGTATACGGGTTGCCTACAAGGTTGAATTTATTGGCTTTAAGATCCACCGTTTTACTACTATTGCTAGGCAGGATTTCGCCACTGAATCCCAAAGTGGTGCCTTCTTTACTGGCGTAGAGGTACCCCATACCGTTTTCAACAGTGAATTCGCCACTATGTGCACGATAGTTAACCCATGATTTGGATACTTCATCGACCGTATGATCAGCATCATAACTGTAAAGGTCATAAGTACGTTCCTCTTCTACTTCGTTTTCATCTGTAAGCATGTTGGCAACATTACTCGGAATAAGTGATGCGTTAATAGGCGAGGAAATGAAGTACCAGCCATTTGTTAAACCTGTATCCCAAGCAGCGATATCCTTCTTCACCGTGGCATTCACAGCACTGCTGGTGATCAGTTGACCACCGTCTTCAACGATGAGGTTTGAGGTGGTAGCACCAGTGATTGTACCGCTGCAATTGAGGACACCATTGTTGGTAATGGTTAACTTGCCGCTAGCATTACCAAAGGTATAGGTGGCACAACTGACTTCTGTTGACAACACCGATTCACTGTAACTCACAAGAGCATTGTCATCGTGTTTCACATAGAGATAAACATTATTATCAACTTGTTGAGAAGTACCCGAATAACAACTGAAGATGACATTGCCTGTATTATTAAGCAGTCTGTTATTAGTATTGGTGCCTTGTGCGGTGATAGTAGCCTTATAAGTATTAGCCGTTATTGAAATTGACCATCTACAATTATTATTATCATCCATAGGTTCCTCTGTTCTCAAATATCTATTATCTGAACTGCCGGCTGCATAAAGATAACCTCCATTGGTACCATTTTCAGGATCAAATATCGTGTATGTTGATGCATTATTAACAGTGAAAGGTCCATTGATTACAAACTCGCACATAGCAATATTTGGATCTTCAACGATTGTGTTGTTCGAAACCGACACATCAACCTTGCTTCTGTTATTACTATTTTGAGTACTCATTGCCTGCACCGTGACTGCTGATGAATAGCTATTGGTTCCGTTTGCAATAATATAATGCTTGCCAGAAACAAGTTGACTGTTACTTGTTACCAATTCATAAAACACTGCTTCAACAAATGTAGCCGAAATAGTCACATTTTTAGCTGGCATGTCGAATTTGTTGTCGGTGACAGTGACTGTATTATTATCGGCATCTTTCACATTCCAAGCGCTGAAGCGGTAGCCAAGGTTAGTACTGTATGTAAGTGTGATTTTGGTGCCTTCAAGGGCTGAGTAAGAAGTGACTTCTTCTTCATCCACCACAATCTTCACGGTTCCACCCTCGATGTTGTTTGCCACCGAAGCTGTATATGAAGTAGCCCATTGTGCGTACAAAGTGGTGGCGGCATCGACGGTGATATTAGCGCCATCGAAATAGGTGTCGCCTCCGCCATTTTCCTCTGTACTCCAATTGGTGAAGCCGGAGTTTTCTTTTACAAATTGGTTTGCATTGAGGGTAGCCTGAATGCCGCTATAAACCTCTTGGGTGTAAGTGCCTGAACTATTGTATGATCCACCGTGACCGTTGAAAGTGATAGTGACCGGAGTTAAATCTATGTCTATATACGAATATTTAATATAGTAACATTTCACACGTAGAAAATCACTTCGTGTAACAGTTATTTTAAGTGTGTTTCCCGTAATATTTGGGTTATCTTTTACAATAACATCGTTTGCTCCATCCAATGAGCCTGTTTTAACAGTTGTTTCTCCAACTATAAGAGAAATATTACCAACATCTCCATTAAAGCCTCCAAATTTGGCTTCAAATTCAACAATTTTATGTGCATGACCATCAGATGGCGTTGGCAAAGTCATCTCAAATGTAAGGCTTTTGCCATGGGAAGATCCAGAACCCACCTGTGAATAAGCGGAATTTTGAGTAAAGCTCGTAGTACCAACTGTAGTAATTGTCCATTCGTTGCCTTGATTATCGTTGGCGGCGACACTTGCTGCATTTATTTTTACGCTTCCATCCGCACTGCCAAACGTAATAAGACCTGTAGCACCCACTGCCCATTGAGCTGTAAAAGTAACCGCACTATTCACTGTATATGCTGCACCAGCATCATAAGTGTTAGCGCCATCGCTCCAGCCTGTGAAAGAATTGCCTGTCTTGGTCGGTGCAGCAGCCAATGTGATAGAGGTGCCAGAAACAATGCCAGAAACATTCTCGGGGCAGCCACTCGTAGCGCCGTTGCAGTCGTAAGTAACAGTATAAGTTGACACAACTGTTCCACCAATAGTTACAGCATAATCTGGAATCGTAATGGTTGTGCCGTCTAAAACTTCTTCTGTGACATCGTCACCGCCATCAGTTTTGGTGATGCTCCACTCGAAAGATTGTCCTTCGCCAAGACCAGTGACAGCCAACGTTACAGCAGTGCCATAAGGCACATTGGCATTATTGCCTTCAGTAATAGTGTTGGCATCATAAGTGGCGGTCAAAGTAACACCTTCAATGGAGCTTACAGCCACATTATAATTCTTCTTGGTCCATCGAGCGAACAAATTGATGTCACTTGAAATGAGGAAAGTGTTGCCAGCAGAATAAGAAGTTCCACCACCACCAGCCACTGTATTCCAATTGGAGAAGGTGTGACCAGTTCTTGTAAAATTAGGGTTACCAGTGCCTTCGTTAGCCTTAACTGTAACATATACGCCACTGGCGTATCCGGCATCAACAAGGTCATTTCCTGTACCTTCGTTGGCTTTGTAGGTAACAGTGTAGGAGGGACTAGGACCCTGCGTAATTGTAATATCTTTCGTTACAATCTGGTCGGTAGGGTAAGTGTAAGTAAGCGTTATTGTAGCTGTATGCGGTGAAAATGATGTATTTCCAGAACATGTAAATGAAACAGTTGTATTGGAAATTGAGCTAATAGTCAAATCAGCAATTGTGCTTGAAGCAATTGGTGCTGTTAATGCGCCTCCTTCAACACCGTTGCTGATAGAGTATTCTATTGAGCCAGAAGTTGCATTGTAATCTATGTTTACATCTGAAGCAGTAATGCTTGGAGTTAAAGTTGGCAACACTGAAATATAATAGGTGGTAGTGACAGTACCCTTTCTTGCAAAGTATAATCTTTTATTAGCAGCATTTGAATAAGTGCGGAATGATGTTACACCTTGATTAGAGGTAAATGACCTTAAAAAAACAATATTATTATTATATGAACAAATCCAATTTATGGAATAAGAGTTCTTCCATTCAGTTGATTCCTGAGCCCACACTAAATTTCCTGATGAAGTGCCATTCACATATAAATATCCTAATTCCTCATTATGCATTTTATACCCAAGAACAGTATTACCACTCATAACTGGCTCCATGGTAATTTCACAAATGCCTTCAGGAACACTAGTGGCCACATTATCAGAACCAAACACAAAAGCATTAGTGGATTGTCCGTGTCCCGAAGAAATGCTACCATTAAATGCCTTCTTTTCGTCAGAAAGAATCGCATAAACACCTTCAGATATATTACCAAAATTTTCAACTAACGTCCAAGTAGTTGTACTGCCTCCTGGACGAGAATATAGTGGATAAAGAGTAATATCCTGAGTGGGATGATATACGCCAGCTGGAATAATTGTAACAGTAGTGGTTTCTTCGGTAATATTAGTTTCACTCCAGCCTGCAAAAGTATATGGGCTTCCATCGGGTCTTGAAGGCAAGGTAACGCCTGCACCTACCGAAGTTTCTGTCAATGTTTCACCGGTATCATCTAAAGTAACAGTATGAGCAACACCTGGAGAATATGTAACTTCAATAGCCGTAAGTCTTGCTTGTGCAGTAGCGGTATTGGTAAGAGTAATAGCCGAAGTAGACGATCCACTCCATGTTGCTGTTGAACCGCTTATTGTAACAGTTGTATTATCTGATGCCGACCAGGTTTTGATGTAGCCTGAAGTAGCGGTAAGTACAATTTTTGTAATTGTTGCTCCGTTATTTGGAGTAAAAATCAAATAGTTATTCGCATAAACTTGAAGATATGTGGCATTTCCATATCCTTTTCCTGTTATAGTGATATCTCCAATTGTTGCGCCTGAAAGGTCTCCTCCAGATCCAGATGAGCCTTGACCACTAAAGTCGGAACAACTAAAGCTAGCGGTATCAGCCCACCCCTTCATTGGTAAGACCATCATTAGCAGCATCACCGCTGCAAGTAAGAAAGTAAATTTCTTTTTCATTCTGTTTTGTTTTTTTGTTAGTTATTGTTTTGTTTTCATTGTTCGCGTTGGTGGGAGCGGGTACAAAAAACTCGGGAGCGATAAGTACGAAAACGGATCCACGCCCATGGCGAGAACCCTTTCCGACTGCTTATTCTCCCGCTAACAAAAAAATTGACCAGATTTTCCGAGTGAGAACAAGAGCGTAAAGCCCTGATATTTATTTTAATACACTACTCTTTCCTTTCTTTAAACCGTTTTTGTTTTTTCGGGCGCAAAAATACAAAACTTTCTGAAACTTCGGTATTTTTTTAAAAGGACTTGCGATTTCACCATTTCACTTTTCACCACACACTATACTTTTCGATTCTTTTTTACAAGACACCTTCCAATTCCAGTTCTTCCAATTTGAAAACAACGGACAAAAATCCTCGTTTAACAATACACAACTAATTAATATATAGATAGTTATTATAAAAACAAAGGAATTTGGAATCCTCCAAAAAACAACTGGAAGATTTGGAATTGGAAGATTTGGGTCTGATGTTCCAACTCCGATGTAACTCTGATGTAACTCTGATGTAACTCTGACTTTTCGCTAACCCCAGAAAACCAAAAAAAAAGCCAAAATACTCCGTATGGAAAAGCTTGACAATTTATAAACGTGAAGAAAAAATCACCCAAACAGAATTAGGCAAGCGCATTGGAGCCAATAAAAGTTATATCTCAAGGATCGAAAACGGACTGATCGACCCAACCATCTCAACTATCTATAGCATCATTTCAGCCTTAGGATTGAGAATTGAGATTGTTCGAACCGTCGGATAGGCTGGCCTACATCGCTTACGAATAGCGAACTCCCGAACTCGCCATCAAGCGTAGGAGTGCACGCCGCCCAAAAACAGATTCACACCGAAATAGGTGATCAACACGCTGAGGAAGGCCACAATGCCATAGATGTGGTAAAACATCGGCTTTTCAAACGACTTCCAAAGCTTGCCGTGCAACGGAGCGGCATAGATGAGCAGGGTAATCAAGGCCCACACCTCCTTCGGGTCCCACGACCAGTAGTTGCCCCACGAGATGTTGGCCCACACAGCACCAATGAAGATGCCCATGGCCAACAGCGCCACCGCGGGATAGAGCATCGCCATGCTAATGCTTTTCAGCTTTTCCATGCGGATCAGGTCTTTCGGCTTGATCAGGGCGATGACACCGACCACTACAATGCCAAGCAGCAAGGCGTACGCCGTGACAATAGTCGAAATATGAATGCTGAACAAAGGCGATCGCAACACGGGCATCAACTGATGGGTGAGCATCCTGACATGGAGCAACACCATCAGCACAACAAGAACCGCCAGCCATGAAATGGTGACGGCCCGATAGGTCTTGGGCTGCCTTAACAGCATCGCCACCAGGGCGATGAACAGCAAGACATAGCCTGTGTAAGTGACCCCGATGCCCCAGGGGTCACGCGACACAGCTAATATAGAGTTGCCTTTCGCGTCGTAATCGGCTTGGTAAAAGCGATAATGCTGGCGTTTCAGGATGTGGTTCATGGAGATGACAACCTCCTCCTCGCCCGAAGCATCGCCGACGACAATATGGCTTACAAAATCCATCGGCTTATGCGTCCCGGGATAAGGCACCACCTCGAACGTGTCCAGCGTCAACGTGAAAGGCAACTCACCACGCATCGTCACACCCGGCCGTAAAGTGATCTCACCGTGCCAGCCCGTGAGCTTGGTGAGCAGCGCGCCCAACAGGATCAGCAGGATGGACAGATGCATGACCAACACCGAGAGGCGTTTCCACATCTTGGTCTTGACAGCCATCCAAACCATTAAGACGGCGACCAAAGCCCACAGCCCCACGAACCACCAGGTGCCATACACATGACCCAAGGCGAATTCAGTGCCATGGAGACGTTCTACAACAGTACCCGTGGCAAGCACGGCGATCAATACGATCATCAAAACAGATAGAATGTGACGTAGCGGTTTCATAATGCAAAGGTATTAAATTGCGTCAATAAACTTCACGACGGCGTCGCGGTCTTTTTTGTCAAGCTCACGGAACTTCTCCACCGTGCGGCGGGCGTCGCTCTCGGCGTTGCCATGCCACATGATGGCCTCGATGACGGTGCGTGCACGGCAGTCGTGCAGACGGTCGCTGGCACCCGTGCAGATGGAGGACAGTCCCCTACCCCACAACGGCGTGGTGCGGCACCATCCGGTGCGGATGTCGTTCTCCATGTGGAGCTTGTGCTGGATGTAGTCGCTGTAAGGCCAGATCTTCTGGTTGGGATAACGGGGCAGGCGGTCGTCGCCATCGCTGAAGAAGCCGGCTGGGTCGGTGAAATAATCGTCACCCGTCTGCCATGAAGGACGGTGGCAGTAGGCACAGCCAATCTCACGGAACACCTGACGGCCACGCTGGATCTCCTCGTCGCCTAAGTTACGGGCGGCAGGAACAGCCAAGCCACGGTGCCATACCATGAAATCAGAGTATTCCTCTCCGCTCATCTCGGGCTCCTTAAGCTCATCGGGAATGTTGGCCATCATCAAGTAGTTGTAAATGTCGGTCTCCACATCGCCGGTAAGGTTATACTGCGGGAAGTAGTTGTAGAATTCAGCCTGCACCTCAGGATCCTTCGAGGCCTTGGTGGCGTAGGCAGCGGTCATGTAATGGCCCATCTTGGTGGGATGCGTCACATTGGTGATGTTCCAGATGGCGTTGGCGCCCGGAGCGTCCTGCAAAGGACCACGGGTCAGAGCGTAGGTGTATCTCTTAGGATGGTTGGTATTGCCATACAAGCCGGTGGGAGCCCAGTCCGTACCGTCCCACATCGCCGGGTTAAGACCATTCTTCATGTAGCCGTCGTTGTACTCCTTCTGATACTGAGCCTTCAGCGAGTCGTCAGGAATGGCGTCGATGAGGCCGGTGCCGTAGATGCCGATGGTGGACTCCAGACGGCACACGAAGTCGTTGTAGGAGATTGGATTGCCACCCACCTCGAGCGGCACATAGAAAGCATTCTCAGGGATGTAGACCTCAGGATAGATCAGGCTATAGGACTCGCCATCGGGGAAGCGGTTGCCCCACTCGTCCACATAGCTGAGCCAGTTGATCTGGATCTTGGTCTCGTCCAGCGGAGCCTTGAAAGGCGCCACGGCCTTGGTCTGTGGCATACCGGTGTATGAGCTGAGGTAGGTGTCGTTGCGGTCGGTGAAAACCAGCAGATAGCCATTGCCCCAGTCGTCAGCGCGATAGCGGGTCATGCGCTTGCCGTGACCATAGCCGGGATGGCAGGCGATGCAGCTGCTGCGGATGTAAAGCGGTCCGAGGCCGTCGAAAGGCTCGTTGTTCTGGGTGTAGGTACGCTCAAAGAAATACTCACCGTATTTGAAGGCGTTGGTCAAACCCGCGTTGATGACCGCCGGGGTGGGGTCTTCGTAGGCGGTTTGGGTGTTGTTGAAGGTGGTTCCGAGTTCGCCACCCGCATAGGTCTCCTCAAGCACCTGAGGATCGGTGGGGATGGGCTCTTTGGGGCCGCAGGAGGACAGGGCGGAAACCATCAGTCCACCAACGACCAAGAGTCCAATCGAATTGAATCTTTTCATAAAATCCTTATTTTATTGATTATTTATCCATTTTGGCTAATTCTTCCTTCACCTCTGCCATCACATCGGAGAGCGCCTGGCAGGCTTCCATGGCGACACCTGCAGAGGCGTCTGCGTAATACTCCACAAACGGAGCCTTCATGGCATTGATCTTCTCCAAGGCGTTGTTAATGGCGTTGACAACTCTCGTGTCGAGCTCAGCATTGCCGCTGGCGATGTAGGCATGCAGCGAGCGGTCCTCGTCGCGGTTGCTGATGATGCCACCCATGTAGGCGTTCTGGACGCTGAGCATGTTGTCATAAAAGTCCTCCTTTGACTTCTGGCTATAAGGCGATTCCACATAATGCGGGTCCTCACCGGTGTGAGGCTTTCCGATCTTGGAGGTACCCACCTCGTCAGCAATGTCGATGCAGCCGTCAGCGATGGCTTGCAGGGCGTTGGTGAAGGTGGCGTAGGTGCTGCCTGCCTGGCCGGCAAGGAGCATGTTGGCACCATAGGAGTTGTTGCTGCTGTTGACGGTGGTGTTCAGCTCCAGTTCCTCCATCAGGGCAGCGTGTTCGGCAGGAGCATTGTCGTTCCAGCTCACCTCAAGTTGGAAGCAGCGGTTGCGAAGGTCGCGGGCGACAGCCACCACATAGGTCAGCTGGTCGTCGGTAAGGTCATTGACATCGCGGGGCTGGCCGTCACGGAACAGGATGTACTCAATGCCGTGGAAGCCGAGCAATGCGTTGCCCAGTTGGTCACCGGCCACGGTGCCGTCCTCGTCGTTGGCGAGTTGGGCGATCATCTCTGGGCTGTCCATCAAACGGTTGAAGGCATCCTCGTCAAGAGGCCACGAGTCGATGTGTGGGTCGATGCCGAAATCGGAAGCGGCTCCGAACAGGAAGGCCTCGCTCTTCTCCCACCACTTGCGGGCTTCAAGGAAGCTCTCGGCGGCTTGGTTGAGGTTGTTTTGGGTTTCATCGAGCATCAAAGCCTCCAAGCGATCCACCAGGTTCTGGGCCTCAGCGGCCAGGTTGCCATAGGTAGGATATACCGTCTGGTCGAGGTACTGCTTGACGATGGCTTCTTTGGTTTCCTTGTTCTTTTCTTCGACGATGTCGTCTTTGCCACAAGAGGTGACACTCAGGGCAACAAGTCCTAACATTGCGATTAGGAGCTTTGTTTTGATTGATCTTTTCATAGGATTTGTATTTAAATTTGTTGATTTGTTATTTCAGGAAGAAACCGCTATATGCCACCCCAATGCTGAAGCTCGGCTCATCGTTGTACTGCTCCTTGAGGAAGCGTTTGGAATATTCAGCCTTGATGACGATCTGATTGGTGGGATAATAATTCAGGCCGAAGGTCATCACATGGCGGTCGGTCCATTGGTAATCAGTCAAGGTCAACGCCGAAGGGATATAGCTGTCATAGTAGTCGTACCGGCCAAAGACGTATAGCTTTTGGTTAGGAATGCCTTTGATCGGATGGAAGATGTCGTAAGCTGCCTCACCGCCGTAAGCGATGGCCTTCTCACCCACCATGCTGCGCGGATAGGGCGAAAAGCTCTGGTGGTTTTGGCTCTTGTTATGGGCGGAAATCAGGTTGGCCTCGCTAAGGTAGCCGTAATCGAAGTTGCCGCGAACCACTAAGCCGTTGGCCTTGTAATCAAACTCGGCGGTGCCGATGATCACCGTGCCTTTCACCTCTTTATAAGGGCTGGTTTCGGAATACTGGTCTGTGACCGCGTCATTGTTGAAACTGTTTCCGATGTAACCGCTCACGCCAAGATGCAGGTTCTTGATGGAATAGTTGTCGATGCGCAGCACCCCAGCCAAACGGTTGGCCACACGGAACTCGTAGGCCGATGCCGAGCCGTTCTTCACCCAGTTGGCGTTGTTGAACATGTTGGAGTTGAGGGCAGGCACCACGATGGCCTCATAGCGCCAGTTGCCGAGCTTTCCCCAGAGGCTGATGCCCGTCTCATGCCAGGTGCAAGGCAGGATGTTGAACTCGCCTTCGGGACGGTAGCAGGTGAAGAACTCCGTGGGCATGTGGGCTTTGTTGGTCTGCCCGACAGGCACCACCAAGTGTCCCAAGCGAATGTTGAAGCCCTTGCCGAACGACTTCTGAACCCAGAACTGCTCCAGGGCCACCTCGCCTCCACGTTCAATCTCATGCTCGAACTCACCCGTCTCCTCGGCCTCAATCTCCACCGCGACCTCGCTGCCACCATGCTCAAACTCAATTTCCGTTCCCATCGACCATCCCTTGCCAAAGTCGTAGCCCAAGTTCAGGACCACATGGGGCAGATCCAGCCGTCCGTGGCTTGGGGCATCGGCATAAGAGGCCGCATGCGAGTAACGATACATGTTGTCGCTATAGAAGTTTCTGGTATACACCGCCTCGCCGTAGCCGCCAACGGTTAGACGAGATTTTTTCGCAATGGTATCCTGGGCCTGCAGGGCATTCGCCATCAAGGCGATCCCCACTAACAAAGTACTTGCAATCAGTTTAGCTTTCATTGTTTTTTCTTACTAATCCACGCTGCAAAAATCCGACATCGCTCCCTTCAAAAAAATCATCAATAATGGGGATTCCCCTGGTTTGGACTCCCCAATAATGGGGAATTACAAAAAAAACGAAGAAAACACTTGCGGGGAATAAAAAAATTATATATTTTTGCAATGATTTAAGCAATCAACCAGAGCCGAATAGCGGTTCCAGTCCGAAGGCTCAAGAAATAGCATCGGAGGCGACAGCCCTGCCTCCTTCATCGCTTTCAGGGGTAGTTAGGGTGAAAGCGGATAGCTTATCAGATTTGGGTACGTTATTATCGTATGATGTAACTACCCATTTCTTTTTATCGTCAATTAGAATGCCCGTGGCCTTGTCTCGGAGATTTTTCCTAATAACAACACGCCGTCCCTCCAGTTCATAAATTACTTTGTCTCGATTATTTTTAACTTTCTCTCCGCGATCGAGAATGTCCTCTATCGCTTGACGAGCATCGTCAATAGTGGAAAAATCTTTCCCTTCGCCAACATGTTTGGAAATAATATGGGCAAGTCCGGCATTCTCTTCTTTGCTACCCCAAACCAAATCTATATCACCTATTTCATCATCATAAAACACGCCAACCAAATCTCCACTTTGTCGAGCGACAAGGAAATCAAAGGCTTCTTTTACCTTTCCTTTGAATTGATCATAAATATTGCCAAAATACCCTACTCCTATCGGTTGCAGATCTAATAGATTTTCTTTTTCCATGCAAGTCATTTTTAAACTTGCAAAGATAATAAAAACATTATATTATTTAACATTAATACATATAATTAATATATACGATGATAAAAACAGAGAAATCAATTATTATTGAAATTGCTAAAAAACTTGCGGATAATCTAATTATATTTATACCTTTGCAGTCAAAATCCTCGGCAAGCGGATATTGAGAGGAATTGGGCCTCTCCAGAAGTGACGCTTGCTGGGGATTGTTCTTTATACCAACTTGAAGTGCAATTTTTGCACCTCAAGATTTCCACCTCTATTTAAGCAAGTTGAGATCTTTGATGAATAATAGTTTGAAGTGCCAAATTGGCACTTCAAACATGATTTCGAAAAAATCGACCTCAAGATTTATGGCTTCAAATCTGTTAGGCTCCAGTCCGATTACCTTATCTTCTCCAACTTGATGTCGAAATTTTCGATATCAAACGTAAGCCTTATAGTTCTATAACCCTAACAGCGACCGTCTTTTCACCTTCGCAAATCGTCATGGAGTAATTAATATTACTGTTCCACCATCTTCGGAGCCACGCAGAGACCTCAACCGCACCAATCCGCTAGGATTTTCATAATCGTCTTTGATTTGCCACCAATAATGATATGGCTCCATTTCTTCTGGTACACCATAAATGCTGCTGAGGTAATCCACTACTTGTTCTATCTTTGGATCATCCACGGGAGTGCTTGAAATCAATAGTAACTCGCTATCGTGAATGTTTATTCCGAAGCCAACATTACCAATATTTAGCACACGCCTTTCAACCGACAACATGCTATCCATTGCGACTATTTCTTCAATCTGTTGTTTAATGTGCAACGGTTCATCCATAATCAATTCTTTACCGAAAAAGTGCATTATGTTATTGCGCAAATTGACACTACAAAAAAGCACCGCGTTCTTGCTTAAAGTGTCTATCGCTTTCATATCACTCCCTGCCATTGGAGCAACGACAATAATGTTGTTGACATGATCGTCTGTTGTTTCAGCGTTTGAGTTTGCCCTACAGCAAAAGACCATTGCAGTAAAGAGCACCGTAACGAGTGAGTGTTTCATATTGATCTGATTGTTTTGTAGGGAAAGCGTGCGACGCCGTTGAACTCGAAATATGAGCCAACATCATCTCCGATAGATACGCCTAACATAATATCGATTTTGTTATAGGCTTCAACTAGATTTCACTCCGATACATGTACTTGTTAGTAATTCTCCGAACTTCTTCATGAGAAAACCCAAGATCCTCGTAGAGTTTATATGCTTGTTCTCCAAGCATTTTGTGCTTTTCATCACCTCCCATAAGATAAAAGATGTTTGAGCAGTTGCTTATCATGTATTCAAGAATCTGCCTATTAGAAATTTGTTTGATATAGGCAATTATTTTCTCGTATGTATTATAGAAAGGCGTGAACTCTTCTATCTGCTTTTTTGTCATTCCAAAAGCAATTGCCGCTTTCTCCAAATACGAAAACGCCCACGACATTTCATGTATTGGCACACCGTTCATAGTCAAGTATTCGAGTTGAAAATACAAAGCATACCTTTGTTCCACTGGCAAGGTATCGTAAGGCGGTTTTGGATTTCTTGTTCTATTAAATAGCCCCATGTCTCACAAACACTTAATAATTAAACAATTGAGCCATTTTGTTTTGTATTCCTTGACAGATTCTGTCATACATTTCATCCTGATCCATAGTGTCAGGGAAAGAATAACGAAGTGTAAAACTTGGAACGGCGGGATTATGAGACACCTCATAGTCAATCAAAACAATACCACCAACATTTTGTTGAACGTGGAACATTGTTGTCCCTCCGTAATTAGATACGCCTGCTCGAAGATATGTCCTTGTTTCAACCACAATTTTGCTTTCCGGATGCCCGTTGAGAATATGTTCTAATAGTTTAGCATATTTAACTCGCATTCCCCCGGCATTGGTTGAACTCGATATCATTTCGCCTGACTTGCTGCCAATTCTAAATGCAATAACGATTGCAATAATAACAAGTATTACCCAAATCATATCGCCCTGCTTCTAAAAGTTTGAAGAGTGGCATTAATATCATTCATGTTAATTGGGGGCAGACCACACATCATTGTTAACATACGCAGCATTGTCATTTCCCGTTCGTGTATTTTCCCATCAGAAGCCATGATAACAACCAATAAGGCTTGTACATACTGCTTCTGAACAAGAGTCATTTCAGCCACTACATTCATGGCCATATGCGGATCCATATCCAAAATAGCATTCTCAGTAAGTGTAAGGATATCTTCATGTCCTATCCCTAATCTACTCATTTGAGAGTAAATCACCTCTAACTCTATCGAATCTGTTTTTCCGTCAATTTCAGCCATACCATGTGCTATGTTTAAAATAGCTGTAAGTTCTCTGTTATTAAAACTAATTCCGTTCATTGGTTTTGTAATTATACACCTACTCTTTGATGCAGTTTTCGGCTTCCCTGCTTTATGATTTGTTTGTTATTATTCCCGGTTCATCAATCAGCAAAACACGGTCTAGTGCAATGCGTTTGGCATTACCTTCACCGTACGTGATGTAATAGTTTTTGGCCAAGTCATCGCTAAACTGACTCACAAAAGCAGAACGGATGCGACTGCACTTCTCGTTAATGGAATTGCGAGTTGAATCCACCAATTCATCAATACTTTGTTCCATTTTTTCAATTCCTCCTCGGCTAGAGATACGGTAGTAAATATCCAACAATTCCTCCCTATAGTCAATCAACTCTTTAAACCGAAGCCCTTCCAGATGACGCAGATAAAAGAAATAGACCACCTTCGATAGCGTGGGCATGGTAATCTCCATGTCATTGTAATCGGGTAGGAAAATGCGATAATCCCTGGTGATGAGTAGTTTGCTTAATTTTGGTTCTGGCAAATCGAGCAAACGCCTTATCGCATAATCACTTACACCCATCAACTTCAGCTTCTGAATACGTTGCTTTATCTCATCGGCCAAAAAACTGATTTCACAGCAATCCGCACGGTCTCTCGGATCTTCTGGAACAAAAGTTTCGGTAATCGAGCTATGGCGAATCCCCGAATCCAAGTATGGAACAAGTTCTATTGCTTTTAACAGCTCTTCGAACTGCTTGTCTTCTCTATATTGCAAAGGGAAAAGCGTGAAAAGATACCCTTCAATTGTAGGATATTCAAATCGCAACAGCATCGGAGATTCCGGTATTTGCAACGGTAGTTCTGGCACCACTTCTTTCTTGTCAATCCGATATGTGAGAATCTCGCGATAAGTGTCCATATACCATGATAAATCAGGCTTTGCCTCTTCTATCTGATCAGGATCGGTCCCAGGCCAATTGTAATCCACCACCTGCGCCATGTCTTCCAACAGAACCGGAAGGTAAATGAACTGTTTACCAAAGATACCAGTCACATTCACGATATTCCTGCGAAAGTAGGTGTTGACATCCTCATTTGCGACTGTCTCAACATATATGATTTGGTGACCACTGGGCTCAAAAGGCAGATCTCGGCGGAATAAAACTTTTTGGTAATGAACTTGTTGTTGTGTCTTTCCCATGTCGTATTGTTTTAAATCTATCCATGCAAATTTACGGTATCCCAAACAAACATTTTATGTTTTGCAAGGCTTGCAAACCTCATCTCCGATTTTCCCGTTCACCATATCTTTGCACTTTCATTCGGATATAAAAAAGGCGCGATGCTTTCGTAAGGACTTATTCACTTGGTGGCGTCCGGAAAGTTGCCATGCTACAAATAAGATTACGAAATCTCACGCCTATGGGCGTGAGCTTTTCGCAACTCATTCCCGTAGCAGCTAAGTTTTCCGGACTTCCCAAGTGAGAACAAGAGCGTCAGCTCGATTTATAAGTTTACTTGTCTATTGCTTCTATTTCCTGTATTTAATTCGTTATTTGTTAAAGCGCAAAGATACGAACATCCCTTTAATAATTCAACTTTTTTCCAGATTTCTTTTATCGCAGTTAGAAAGCCTTTCGGCTCTATTTTTATGGTCCAGTATCCGTGCAGGGAATTTTTACTAATTTTGCCTCATCAAAAAGCAATCATCATGGTCAAAAAGAAAGCTTTATCCAAAGACTCCAAATTAGCTGAGCTGATCGCAGGCGACAGAAGGCTTTTGCAGCTGCTGCCGAGATTCGGTATCGCATTGGGTTTTGGCGACCGCAGCATTGAGGAAGTGTGCCGCATGAACAACGTCAGCACCGAACTCTTCCTTACCATCTGTGCGATTTACACCGACAACGGCTACAAGCCTAATCGTGCCGAAATCAAGAGCATCGACTTGGGCGGCCTTCTCCCCTACCTGAAGGCTTCGCACCAGTATTACCTCGATGAGCGTTTTCCCCATCTTGAAGAGCATTTGCAGCGTATCATCAAGGCTTCAGGAGCCAAATACGGCCCCATGCTCAGCCATTTCTACGACGAATACAAGCAAGAGGTGATGCGCCACATCAAGTATTACGAGGAAGAGGTGGTATTCCCCTACATCGAGGAATTGCGGAAGGGACAGCGGTCCAATACCTATCAGATCAATGAGTTCCGCCACAATCACACCAATATCCAGGACACGCTCGACGACATGATGAATATCCTGCTCAAATACCTGCCGGGCGACATCCTCCCCAAGGAACGCATCGAGATTTCACTCGACATCATGGAGCTGAGCGATGACCTCAACCGCCATTCGGTCATCGAGGACCACATCCTCATCCCTTACGTTGAATCACTCGAAAACGCACTGCCATGAGAAACCGTGTCATCATCTGCGAAGCCTCGGAAATCATCGCCAACGGGCTGGCCGAGATCATCGACAGCATGGCGCAGTTTGACGTGGTAGCACGTATCGAGAGTCCCGAGCATCTTTGTGAGAAAATCACCACCTCCGACGCCAACATCGTGATCATCAACCCTGTGCTATTAGGCTTTCTCAACAAAGAGTTCCTCTCCCAACTCTGCAAGGAGCACCATGACATTCACCTCATTGCCATTGCGACCTCCTACCTTGATCACAACATGCTGACACCTTACAGCGGCATCATCGAGATCAACGACACCAGGGCGAAGGTCATCAGCAAGATGAATGAATTTACACAAAGCGAAAACACCAAGAAAGCCGATGACGTGGAACTCACCAAACGTGAAATCGACGTGTTGGTGGCCGTGGCCAAAGGCATGATGAACAAGGAGATTGCCGACATGATGAACCTTTCCATCCACACCGTGATCTCGCACCGCAAGAACATCACCCGCAAAACCGGCATCAAGTCCGTTTCGGGCCTGACTGTATACGCCTTGCTGAACAACTTGATCGACGAAAACATCAACCCGACATGAACATCGACGGAATCTTAGATAAGCAAGACCTCACCAAAGAGGAGATCAAGTTCCTTTTGGCCGCCGAGGGTGACGACAAGAAGAAGCTCTTCGACCGTGCCCTGCAGGTAAAGCTGGAGCATCTGGACAACTACGTCCATTTGCGCGGCCTCATCGAGTACAGCAATATCTGCACGAAATACTGCCTCTATTGCGGCGTGCGGAGCAAAAATCCGAACTTCACGCGATACCAGCTCAGCGACGACGAGGTGATTGAGTGTGCCAAACTGGCGCACGAGTTGGGCTACGGCTCCGTGGCCTTGCAAAGCGGCGAACGCTCCGACAAGGAGTTTACCGACAAGATCACGCTTCTGGTCAAGGAGATCAAGAAGATTGACAACGGGAGTTTGGGCATTACGCTCTCGTTGGGCGAGCAAACCGAAGAGACCTACCGTCGCTGGTTCGAGGCCGGCGCTCACCGTTACCTGCTGCGCATTGAGGCGAGCAACGAAGAGCTTTATTACAAGATTCATCCGCAGGATGCCAAACACGACTTCAAAACGCGATTGAACTGCATCGACACCCTGCTGAAACTCGGCTACCAGACGGGTACCGGAGTGATGGTGGGGCTCCCCTTCCAGACCCTCGACGACCTGGCTGGCGATCTGCTCTTCTTCCAGCGGAAAGACGTGGCCATGGTGGGCATGGGGCCGTTCATCCCGCACCCCGACACACCTTTATGGCAGTACAAGGACCAGATCCCGACCGCTGAGAAACGCATGGAACTGACCTTGAAAATGATTGCCATACTCCGCCTGATGATGCCTGAAATCAACATGGTGGCCGCCACCGCCAACCAGACGGTCGATCCGATGGGACGCGAGAAAGCCATTGCCGTCGGGGCCAACGTCATCATGCCCAACCTTACGCCTAACGAGTTCCGTGAGAACTACCTCATTTATCCGGACAAGGCCTGTGTCAAGGATAAGCCGGACCAATGCCAAACCTGCTTGGATGTGAGGCTGGCAGCCATCGGCCATAAAGTCTTGTACAACGCTTGGGGCGACTCGCTTGCCTTCCGCAAGAAGAATCCTGCCTCTACTCTTTGACCTCTTCCATATTCTCAATCAGCTTATCCTCCTCACTGAGATCTGGCACAAGCCGCTGGATGATCTTGAAACGATAGAAGAAGCGGACCGCGACCACACGGATCACGGTATAGGCTGGGATTGCCACTAGCATGCCCGTGATGCCACCGACATGGCCTGCCATCAGGAAGACGATGAAGATCTCCAACGGATGGGCCTTGATACTCGTGGAGTAAATCAAGGGCTGGAAGACGAAATTGTCGATCAACTGAACCGCCAACATGATGGCGATGATAATCAGGCCGAAGATCCACACGTTCACATCCAACCCGACGCCAGCGACACCCGCCTTCAGGATCATGCCCAAGAGTGCGCCGACCACCTCACCGATAATTGGACCGATATAAGGAATGATGTTCAAGATGCCTGCCATGACGGCGATACCGAGGGCGTAGCTGACATTAAGCCGTGCAATGAGCCAGATGCCTAAGAAGTCAAGTAGGGCAACACCTAACATTTCTAACACCAAACCGACGAAATAACGTGAGAGCAGCTGTCTGATCTCGTCGAGCGTCTTGTTCATCATTTGCTCGATTCTATTGGGGACCATAGCGCAGATGATCCTGCTGAACAGCGTTTCATCTTTCAAGAAGAAGAACGAAATGAACGACACGGTGAACACGCCGACAACAATGTCAACGACCACACCGGCCACCGATCCCACAAAGCCCGTCACGCCGCTGAAGCTCACGGCATCCTTTAGGACACTCAACAGCGTGGTGACCAGATTGAAGTCCGGACCCAAGTTGGGGAAAATCCCAATCAGCCACTGGTTGATGCCATCAATCCAGCTCGTACTCGTAATCGTTGAATCACTTGCCACCGAGGCATCGTTGACGATGTTCACCACCATAGGGATCAGCACGGCAATGACCAGTGCCAACAGGGCAACAATGATGAAGAGGGTCAGCAACGCCGAAATCCAGTCGGGAATATGGAATTTCTTGATGTGGATCTTTCTGAAAAGTCGCATAATCGGATGCCCAATCAGCGAGACCACCACGGCGATAAGGATGTAAATCAGCACGTTGCTGAAAATGCAGCAAATGGCGATCATGGCTGCCAAACCCGCCAGTCTGATAATGTAATCAGCCAACCTATTGACACTGTTTTGTTCCATTTTTTAACAATTTGTTAAGCAAAAATAGTAATTATTTTAATTTTTTGATACCTTTGCACTTTAAATCTGGAAAAATGAAAAGACAGCTCCTCACCTTACTACTCTGCATCAGCACATCTTTCATATTCGCCGACAGCGTCTTCATTGAAGGCTTTGAGTACGGCAACCACGACTGTACCGTTCCCATTGGATGGACTTGCGATGATGATTCATGGTTGAGCGGTTATCTTGAGAAGGATCACAACCGCATGGCCCACTCCGGCAACTGGTACGCCTTCACCGAAGCCACCGATTCATGGATGTTCATGGAGCTGTATATGAGCGAGGAACTCAAATACCGTTACTATTTCTGGGGCATCTCCGATGGAACCTATGACATTGAGTTTTGGGCGGGCAGCGGCCCCTCGACCGATCAGATGGCCACCCTGCTTTTCACCAAGACTGTCAGCAGCGGCGAGTATGAGCGTTTTTCAGAATACATTGAGACGGTTGCTGTCGATTACCAATATTTTGGCATTCACGCCATTGCCCACGAAGGCGCATCTTGCCTCACCATAGACGACATTTGGGTGGACATGGTCGGAAAGTACAATCTTGAGGTCACCCCCGAACGGATTGACGCCTACATGATGCCCGGGGATCAGATTACCATTGAGTATGACGTCCAAAACACCGGTTATGAGGACCTGCACATTTACATGACGCCTTACACCGAGTCATTCAATGACATCACCTTCACTGAAGACGGCTTCAGCTACAGCTCCTTCCCCACGGTTGCCGACCAAGTGGTGCATTGCACCTGTACCGCGACGCTTTCGCCTGCCGCCCAGCTAGGAAGTGTCTGTTTCATGGACATCATGTTCACCGTGAGCTGCGACTGCGTGACGCGGATGCTCACCCTATGGGTAACCGTCGGGCACGACACCACAGGAATTGAGGAATTCGAAGACGAGGAAGTCATACAGCAAGTGGAGGTTTATGACCTCACTGGCAGGAAAATGAATCCTTCCGACTTGAAAGCCGGCATCTATATTGAAAGGACCACCACCTCAAAAGGGGTATCCACCAAAAAATTCGCAAAGCAATAACTTATACTGAGAGACACTCGTCCAAAGCTTTGGTGATGGTCTCCTGATCCATGTGCTGGCCGATGAAGACCAGTTTCTGCATGCGGTCGCCATAGGTCTCGTCCCAATCGCGCCGCAGGCCTTCATCTTGAGCCATCATCTCACGCAGATCCTGTTCAGGCATGGTGGCAAACCAAGCGCCAGCGTTGCGGAGTTGCACTTGCTTGCCGGCTTGTTCGAAGATATAGCAAATCTCATCCTCGTTCTTGAACCAGCAGATGCCTTTGGCACGGATTACGTTACGCGGCATCTTACGGGCCACAAACTCGTCGAAACGGGCCAGATTGAAAGGCTGACGGCGGAAATAAACGAAGGTGCCAATGCCATATTCTTCAGCTTCACCCTCTTCATGATCGTGATCGTGATGGTGGTGGTGGTGATGTTCCTCGTGGTCGTCATCATGATCATGGTGATGATGCTCTTCGTGGTCATCATCGTCATCCTCATCATGGTCATCGTGATCTTCATCATGGCCTTCCACTTTTTGGATCCATGTGGCTGAAGTGGCAACCTCGTCGAAGTCGAACATGCGGGTGTTCAGGATCTTGTCGAAATCGATGTCGCAGTAGTCGCACTCGATGATCTCGGCTTTCGGCTGCAGGGCACGGATGATCTGCTTGATGCGACCGCGCTCTGAATCGGAGACTTCGGAGGCCTTGTTCAGCAGGATGATATTGCAGAACTCAATTTGCTGGATCACGAGGCTCTCAAGGTCATCCTCCTTCAAGGCTTTGCCCACGAGGTTCTCACCGCAGGAGAACTCATCCTGCAAGCGCAGGGCATCGACCACGGTGACAATGCAGTCAAGACGAGCGAGACCGTCCTTGTAATACTCAAAGCCCATTCTCGGATAGGTGCAGAGGGTCTGGGCAATCGGTTCAGGCTCACAGATGCCGCTGGCCTCGATGACGATGTAGTCGAACTTGCGCATGGAGGTGATCTCGCTTAGTTGCTTCACCAAATCCATCTTCAGCGTGCAGCAGATGCAGCCATTCTGGAGAGCCATCAAGCTATCATCACCCTGACCGACGACGCCTCCCTTTTCAATCAGGTCAGCATCGATGTTGACCTCACCAAGGTCGTTGACGATGACGGCAAACTTAATGCCCTTGCGGTTGTTGAGAATCTTGTTGACCAATGTGGTCTTGCCGCTGCCGAGGTAGCCGGTGAGCAGCAAAGTAGGTATTTGAGGTACTGCCATAATGTTCTTGTTTTGTTTTAGGGGTGCAAAAGTAATTCTTTTTCTTGAAAAGCGGTATCTTTGCGACATGAAAAACGAAGAGCTTCAAATCCTGCAACGTTACTTCCCAGCCGCTGCCGTCCCCATGGTGGCCGAGGCCTATTCGCAATCGCGTTTCCAGCTGAAGTTCAAGAAGCCAAGAAACTCAAAATTAGGGGATTTCCGTCCACCACGGGGCCTCAACGGGATTTGCTGCATCACTTTGAACGGCGACCTCAATCCCTACCAGATGCTGGTGACTTTTGTGCATGAATACGCCCATTACCTGGTGTACGCCAACCATCCTTTGCGACGCATGGAGCCACATGGCGAGGAATGGAAGCAGACGTTCGCACAATTGCTGCTCCCCTACCTTCGCAACGACATCTTTCCCAAAGACCTCATCATCGCCTTGAAACGGCATCTCCAACACATCAAGGCCAGTTCCACCGCCGATGTCAACCTCGCCAAGGTGATGAAACGCTATGACGCCAACCCTTCTGGAGAAAAGCCATTGACCGTGGACGACATCCCCGAAGGAACCGTCTTCCAATTGGGCAACGGCATGAAATTCAAAAAAGGTCCGAAACGCCGCACCCGCTATCAATGCGAATGTTTGGATAATGGTAGAACATATAGCGTTTCCGGTTTAGCCGAAATTATTCTCAACAAATAGTTTCCTGCTGGCAATTCACTTACATTGACTTCATTGGAACCTTTGACGGTCTTCACCAGCTGACCCAACGTGTTGAGCACTTGAATTTCGGTAGCTTCAACGCCTTGAATATGAACAAAATCTGTAGCGGGGTTTGGATAGACCAAAACCGCTGGAGCCTCTAATGACGGCACTTCCACATTGGACTCGGTGGTGAAATAACGTGGCGAGCTAAGCCATTGTCCACCATCCTCGAACTTCAACGAGATCATGTAGCCATACAAGGTGTCCGGGACAAGGTTCTCGATGATGAGCTCCACATGGTCTTCCACATCGACAACGACCGTATACATCTCGTTGATGGCACCATCGTCCATATCGTAATAGATGAATTTGGCTTCCACAAAGTGACCATTGCCTTGGTGAATGTCAGCAGAGAGTTTCGCAGAAGTAGCGGTAATGTCACTAGCTTCCCAAAGCTTGTAATCGGAAAGGCCGTGGATGGGATAGCCGTTATTGGAGCCATCGTCCATCACGTAGGCGTGAGCGTAGTTATCGACCGTATTCTTGAAATCCTCAGTCTGCATCTCAGCAGAGGTCATGCTGGTGCCATAGGTAGTGGTGCCGCCGCAGGTATTCAGGAAATAGCAGTTGGTCACTGAAAGCGAGGTCTCGTCTTTTGTCGGGTTGATAGGGCTGACCATGCCGAAGATGCCGCCTTTGGTGGAAGCATTAAGGGTTCCCACGTTATAACAACTCTCAATGCTCACTTCATTCTCCTGCAAGGTGGCTCCAAGTATGCCAGCCGCCACGCTCAATAAAGTAGCATTAGCCGTAATGGTAGCTGTGTTATAACATTCTTTAATCTGGGCTTTATTCATCGCTATTCCGACGATGCCGCCAGCGCCAGCTGCCGAAGTGAAGCCTCCATTATTGGTAGCGCTGATGTTTCCCGCAAACGAGCACTCTTCGATAACGCTGTTTTCAGCCGCAAGTGCCGCAATACCGCCTACGCCGCAGAATGATCCATTGTTGTTCACAGTAATGGTGCCCGAGAAACTGCACTGGAACAGCATGGCATTGTCAGCCATACCGCCTACGATACCACCAGCGCCGGTACCTGTGGAAGTGATGTTGCCATTGGTGACCGACAGGTGCTTGATCTGTCCGAAGTCATTCTCTCCGAGGATTCCGCACCATTCGCCGCCAAGGCCCCCGAACAAACCGCACACATCGGCATTCGACTGGATCTTCAGATGGTCGATGTTATGGTACCAACCGTCGAAAATGCCCGCGAAATAATAACCCTCCATGTTCATGTTGACGTTACCGATCGGTGTCCAGTTGATGTCATTCAGGTCGAAATCGTCAGTCATCAGGAAGTAGGTTTGTCTGAAAACTGCCGAGCCTTGGGCCTCATAGCCCTCGTTGACTTTTTCGGCGAGATAGGCCAGATGGGCTGCCGTCTCAATCAGATACGGATCGCTTTCGGTGCCGCTGCCGTTGGTCCAGGATTCAGAACTTCCGTCCCATACGTTGACGGCCATCAAGTTAGATGCCAGAAAGATGGCGATTAGGGTGGAGAAAAGTTGCTTCATAATTTTTCAAATAACCAGTTTTGAGACTGCAAAAATAACAAATTCTGTGTATCTTTGCACCTTAATTTGAAAGCCCAAAATGTCCAATATACTCGACCAACTCAACGAACCCCAACGCGAAGCCGTCACCACGGTGAACGGTCCTGTGATGGTCATCGCCGGTGCAGGCTCGGGCAAAACCCGCGCCCTCACCTACCGCATCGCTTACATGATCTCCGAAGGCATCGATCCCTTCTCCATCATGGCGCTGACCTTCACCAACAAGGCCGCCCGTGAGATGAAAGACCGTATCGTCAAACTCGTCAACGCCGACGATGCACGCAACGTGTGGATGGGCACCTTCCACTCCATCTTCGCACGCATCCTCCGCATCGAGGCGCAATACATCGGCTTTACCTCCACTTTCACTATCTACGACACTGACGATTCCAAGGCCCTCATCAACTTGATCCTGAAGGAGATGCAACTCGACACCAAGGTGTATCCCGCCAAATCCGTCCTGGCACGCATCTCTGCTGCCAAGTCGAGCCTCTATTCACCGGAAGACTACGCCAAGGACCCCGACATCCAGGAGACCGACAACAAGGCCAAAAAGCCGTTGATCGCCCAGATTTTCAAGGTATACAACGAGCGTCTGCATCGCGCCAACGCCATGGATTTCGACGATATCCTTTATTACACCAACGTGCTGCTCCGCGACAACCCCAACATCCTCTACAAATACCAGAACCACTTCAAATATATCCTGGTCGACGAGTATCAGGACACCAACTTCGCACAATACCTGATTGTCCGCCGTTTGGCAGCCCTCTTCGAGAACCTCTGCGTGGTGGGCGACGACGCCCAGTCCATCTACGGTTTCCGCGGCGCCAACATCCAGAATATCCTCAATTTCAAGAACGATTATCCCGATTACAAGCTGATTCGGCTGGAGCAGAACTACCGCTCCACCAAGACCATCGTCGAGGCGTCGAACAGCATCATCGCCCATAACAAAGACCAGATCAAGAAGCGTGTGTGGAGCGACAACGAGCAAGGCGAGCTCATCACCCTGCTGCACGCCGCCACTGACTCGGAAGAAGGCACCCTAGTGGCCAACTCCATTTTCCACTACAAGATGTCGAGGCAGCTCAACAACAAGGATTTCGCCATCCTCTACCGCACCAACGCCCAGTCGAGATCGATGGAAGCCGCGCTGCGCAAGCAGAACATCCCCTATAAGATCTACGGCGGCCTCTCGTTCTACGACCGCAAGGAAATCAAAGACCTTTTGGCCTATTTCCGCATGGTGATCAACCCTGAGGACGAGCAGTCGCTGCTGCGCATCATCAACTACCCGGCACGCGGCATCGGTGAGAAGACCGTCGAACGCATGATGGTGTTCGCCAACGAGCACAACACCTCCATCTGGCAATGCATCGCCAACGACCAGTTCCCGCAAGACTTCAACATGGGTACGGTGAACAGGGTTCGTGATTTCGTGGTGCTCATCAAGAGTTTCCAGAGCCTGCAAGGCAAGATGAACGCCTTTGAGCTGGCCAAGCACATCACCAATACCATCGGCATCATCAAGCTTTTGAAGGAAGAGGACACCCCCGAGAGCATCAGCCGTGTGGAGAACATCGAGGAGTTGCTCAACGCCATCATGGAGTTCAGCGACCAGCAGGTGGACGAGACCACGGGCGAAGCCGCCCAGGTCGATCTGGTGCGCTTCATGGAAGACGTGGCCCTACTCACCGACAGCGAGATGAAGAAGGACGACAACACCGAGGACTGCGTAAGCCTGATGACCATCCACTCCGCCAAAGGTTTGGAATTCCCCTACGTCTACGTGGTGGGCATGGAAGAGAACCTGTTCCCCGGCATCTTGAGTTTGAGCACCCGCGAAGAGTTGGAGGAAGAACGCCGTTTGTTCTACGTGGCCGTTACCCGCGCCATGACCAAGCTCACGCTGAGTTGCGCCGAGACACGATACAGATATGGCAACCTGACCCTCAGCGAGCCTTCGAGATTCATTGAGGAAATCGATGACAAGCTCATCGACAAGCCCAGGAAAGCCTCTTTCCACGGCACCTCCTCATTTGCCGAAGAACGCAGCGGATGGGGACGCCGACCCGGCTTTGGATCCAGCGGAAGAACCATCACAGATCCTGAGAAGCATGGCTTTACTAAGGTTAGTGCCGCCACCAACACTCCAACTCCAAACACCCCGAGCGGACCTTTTGAGGCCTCCAACCCCGACCTCATCCAAGAAGGCTTCCGTGTGCTGCACCAGAAATTCGGCGAAGGCACCGTCATCTCCATTGACGGCGCAGGTGCCAACAAAAAAGCCACAGTGCATTTCGACAGTGCCGGCACTAAACAATTAATGCTTAAATTTGCAAAGTTAAAAATCATCTAATATGGACAAACAAGGATTGCTATACAATACTGAACGTGGTCAGATCATCATTTCGGAATATGGCCGCAACATGCAAGAGATGATCCGTCACCTGATGGAGATCGAGGATCGGCAGAAGCGTACCGAAGCCGCCCAGTTCATCATCCAGGTGATGGCCCAGATGAACCCCCAGGTGAAACAGTCGGACGATTACATCCACAAGCTCTGGGACCATCTCTACATCATTTCCGACTACCAACTCGATGTGGACAGTCCTTTCCCCGCTCCACAGCCCATGAACGAGGCCAGCAAGCCACAACGCGTCGGCTACCAGAACCACGACATCAAATACGGCCACTACGGCTATTACATGGCCAAGATGATCGAAATCGCCTCTGAGCGCGAAGACGAAGACATGCGCCAAGCCTTGGCTTATTCCATCGCCAACCAGATGAAGCGCAACTTCATGGAATGGAGTGGCAACATGGTCAACGACCAACAGATCATCGACGACCTGAAAGCCATGTCGAACGGTCGCCTGGTGCTTCCTGACGAGACCAAACTCAACGGCACTGCCGAAGTCCTCACCAAACCCGTGCTGTCGCAAAAACAAGGCGGCAAAAAGAAAAAGAAGAAACAGTCGAACCTCAAGGCCGACATGAACAACCCCAACAACCCCGCCTATAAAAAACGCAAACTGCTGTAAACCATGGGATCATTCAGGATTGAAGGAGGGTGCAAACTCAAAGGTGAGATTGTCCCTCAAGGCGCCAAGAACGAGGCCATGCAGATCATCTGCGCCAGCCTGCTCACCGACGAGGAAGTCGTTATCGAAAACCTGCCAAACATCCTCGACATCAACAACTTGATAGACCTGTTGAAAGGCATGGGAGTCAAGGTGGTGCGCAACACTCCCGATGTGGTGTCGTTGCAGGCCAAAGACATCGACTTCGATTATTTCCAGACTCCCGACTTCATCCAGAAGGCCTCTCGTTTGCGTGGCAGCGTGATGATGATCGGCCCCCTGCTCGCCCGTTTCGGCACGGCCTACATGCCCAAGCCCGGCGGCGACAAGATCGGACGTCGGCGTTTGGACACCCACGTGATCGGTTTGATGAAACTCGGCGCCATCTTCAACAACGACGGCATCGTGCAGAAAGCCACCGCTCCCAACGGTTTACACGGCTGTTACATGCTGTTGGACGAGGCCTCTGTGACCGGTACCGCCAACATCGTGATGGCCGCCGTGATGGCTGAAGGCCAGACCACCATCTTCAATGCCGCCTGCGAGCCCTATTTGGTACAGCTCTGCAGAATGCTGGTCAGCATGGGCGCCCTGATCGAAGGCATCGGATCCAACCTCCTGAAGATCACTGGTGTGAGCAAGCTAAAAGGCACGAAACACAGGTTATTGGCCGACATGATTGAGGTCGGCTCCTTCATCGGCATGGCTGCCATGACGGGATCGGAGCTCACCATCAAGGACGCCGGCATCGAGCAATTGGGCATCATCCCTGAGATGTTCAGGCGTATCGGCATCAAGATGGAATACAGGGGCGACGACATCTTTATCCCCGCCCAAGACCACTACGAGGTGGAAACCTTCATGGACGGCAGCATCCTCACCATCGCCGACGCTCCTTGGCCCGGCTTCACCCCCGACTTGATCAGTATCATTTTGGTGGTGGCCACCCAAGCCAAAGGCACCGTGCTGATCCACCAGAAGATGTTTGAGAGCCGTTTGTTCTTTGTGGATAAGCTCATCGACATGGGCGCCCAGATCATCCTCTGCGACCCACACAGGGCCAATATCATCGGTTTGGACCATCATCATGCCCTTCGTGGGATCCGCATGAGTTCGCCCGACATCCGTGCTGGTGTGGCCTTGCTCATCGCCGCCATGTCAGCCCAAGGTGTCAGCATCATCGACAACATCGACCAGATCGACCGCGGCTATCAGTACATCGACCTCCGACTCAACAGCCTTGGAGCGAAGATTGAGAGGATTTAGTTAAATTCTTACCAGATAAAAGGCAAAACCTTGTATTTCACTCGTTGTTTGTATTCGCTGTAGCCTTCCAGCCCCTTTTCCAGCACGACTTCCTCGTTGCGGATGCGTTTGGCGATGAGGGGAAGATACAGCAGCATGATTCCGAAGGAGATGGGCGAGGCCAACACTAGTGGCATCATCAAGAAGAGGACGGTGGTGGCCATATACATTGGATGACGAACAATACCGTAAAGGCCTGTGTCAACAACTTTTTGGTGTTCTTGCACCTCAATGGTCCGTGAGAGGTAGGTGTTTTCGCGTAGCACCTCGGCATAGAGCGCATAGCACACTAGGAAGAGCGCTGCGGCCACCCAAACCACCCAGTTGGGCAACACCAACCATTGGAAGCGCCAGTTGAGCCCGGCGACGACAAAGGAGGCGATGAAAAGCAGTCCGCTCAGCGCCACGACGGTCTTTTGTTCTTTCTCCTGTTCTTTGGCGTTAAGCCGTTTTTGGAGTAGCTCTGGGTTTTTGACCATCATGACGATTCCTGCGATGAACATTGGGACGAAGAGGATGCCCATGAGTAACCAGCCTTGCCAGTAATGGAGAGACCACGCGGGCAGGAAAATAAGCAAACCTATGATGATGAACCCAAAAAAGAATTTGGTGAGGGCTTGGAAAAAAAGTTTGGAGGTCATGATAAAAGTAGTTTTTGCAGTTCTTCAACGGTCTCAGCAACAAAGAATTCAGACCCTGAGCTTTCCGAAGGGTCGATTCCCCATTTTGTCTGGTCTCTCATGTCGCGATAACCCCAACAGACCGCGATGCCTGTGATACCACCATTGGCAGCGGTTTCCATGTCGGTATCCGAATCACCCACCATGACGGCATCTTCTTTGTTGACGCCTGCCTTGCGAAGCACCTCCCCTACCACCTCGGGATCCGGTTTCAGCGGAAATCCTTGTCGATTGCCCAGTACAGCCACAAAAGGAATACTGGGGAAGAACTCCCTAATCAGATGTTCTGTGCCTTCTTGGAACTTGTTGGAAGCGACGGCAAGTTTTATGTCGTTACGGTGTAGCTCGTCGAGAAGCTCTGGTATTCCAGGGAAAGGCTTGGTGTATACTTCGATATGAGCGTTGTAATACGTCCTGAAATCAGCCAGCATGGCATCTATCAAAGCCCCATCGTCCCTGTGTTCTTCAGGCAAAGCCTGAATCATCAGGTTTCGGGCCCCATGTCCAACCATTTGGGTAATCACTTCGAGCGAGTGTTGTGGCAGACAGCGAATTCTCAAAGCGTAATTGACGGCTTCCCTGAGGTCGGCAATGGTGTTGAGCAAAGTACCGTCGAGGTCGAATATAACAAGTTTTGGGGTCATGGCTTGAACTATGGGTTTATTACTTCGTTTTTAAGGGAGGCGACCAATGCATCGCTGATGTTATTTCCTAATTGGCGGCAGACGTCTTGGCTCCAGCGCTGCGCCATTTCGACGCGTGAGGCTTGGTCATTCATGCCTTGAAGCTTGGCGTAGATATAACCAGCGTTGAAATTGTCGCCAGCCCCTACCGTACTGACCGTCTCTATCGGCTGCACGGGATAGGCCTCGCAACCTTCTGGCGTATAAACCCTTAAAGGGCGCGCACCATCGGTTAGAATCAAGGTGTTGCAAAAACCATTCACCTTTTCGTAGATAGCGTCACCCTCGTGCAAACTGTACAGATAATCGAAATCCTCCATCGAACCGCGCACCACATCGGCTAGGCTCATGTTTTCCTCGATATTGGGCTTCAGGATGGGGATATCGGCTATATAATTTTTGCGGAAGTTGACGTCGTAATAGAGCCAAGCGCCTTTAACGTGCGCCTCGTGCAGCAAACTGCCCACTACTGGGCGTATGGCAGGATTGATGGCGAAATAGGATCCGAAGAGTACCATGTCATCTTTGCTAAACTCAGGCAGCTTTCCATCGAGTGCGACGGGTGATGGATCCTTGTAAAACATGTATTGTGCATCGTTGTGCTCATCGAGGAAGGCCAGCGAGATGGGTGATTTAACGTGGTCGCGACGGAAGACGTATTCCGATGAAACGCCGTTCTCGTTTAGGAAACGGCAGATCATATCGCCTACGTGGTCGCCGCCCACTTCGGTCACCATGACGCAGTTCACCCCTGCCCTTCCGAGCGAGACAATGCTATTGAAAGTCGATCCTCCAGGGACCGCCTTTTGCGGTTGGTCATCCTTGAAGAGGATGTCAAGAACGGTTTCTCCGATGCCGATAACACGATGGTTGGTCATATGGTTTTAGTTTGTTTGATTCATTTTCAATTCTTCCGCCGCCATCGGAAGGTTGTTAACCTCTTCGTTTTGGCGATAAATGAAGGGCTTATGATTTTGGTAGAGCGACAGCAGTTTCTCGTTGAGCAGGAGTTCCACTTCGCCCATCGTGCGTTCCAGACGGTCGGCTTTGAGTTGGCACTCCCAGATGACGATCACTTGCCAGCCGTTATCTTGTAGAAGTTGATAGTTCTGTTGGTCTCGCTGCTGGTTTCGGGTGATTTTGTTGACCCAGAACTCGGTGTTGGTTTGCGGTATCTTATAGCAGCCCTCGTGCCCATGCCAGAAACATCCGTTGACGAAGATGGCCGTGTGGTAGCGACGCATCACGATGTCGGGCTTCCCCGGGACGCCTTTCACATTGAGGCGATAGCGGTAGCCATGACGCCACAGCCATTGCCGCACCTTCAGCTCGGGCTTGGTGTTGCGGCTGCGGATGTGCGACATCACAAGATGGCGCTGCGCTGGGGTGAGGCGGTCGGTCATGATTTAAGCTTTTCGATAATCAATTCATCAGCTGGCAGCCATCGAACGGTGTCGAGTTCGTCTTTGCTCAGCCATTTTGCCGCCTCATGTTCATTCAGATGCAACGCCTCCGTCTGCAGCGAGCAGAGGTAGCAATGCATTGTCAGATGGAACTTTGGATAATCATATTCCACCGTGCAAAGAAACTTATCCACATTGATTTCCGCAGACAGTTCCTCGCGTATTTCGCGTTTCAAGGCGTATTCCGGTGTTTCGCCAGGTTCCATCTTCCCGCCAGGAAACTCCCACCAGTCCTTCCAGTCGCCATAGCCTCGCTGAGTAGCGAATATGCGATTATCCTTGAAGATGATGGCAGCGACGACTTCAATGTTCATATGTCATCATTCGCATACTATAAAACTTCTCGGATATTGTTCTTGCTTAATCCTAATCATATTGATAAAGCTCTTTAGATCGAGGATTTTATTTTGAAAATCTTTCGGGAAGCTCTCGATGTATTTATGAGGAACCACCAAAGTAAGCCTCGAGTCGCTCATTTCTCGAAGTTGATTTTTTGAAATACCCTGCTGCAAAGTGAACAAAAATTTCACGTCAACCCTATCTGCTTCTGTCAGAACTTGACGCCAACGGTCCTTGCACGTTGTTTTTGCACCGAGCACAGTTATGTCATCCGCTCGGAACTGAATATTGTGATAACATTCCGCATTAGGAAACAAGAAATCTGGTCTTTTATTGTCTTCTGTCACAGCCTGTTCTTCAAACACCAACTCGTTGTGGGTGAAAATATCGGCAAGATGATGCTCCAAAGACTTACCCGCTCTGGACTTACGCCGATTGAGAACTTCATTTGCCATCTGCACAAAAGCTTCGATACTTCCAAAAGGCTTAGATAACATGTCGGAATAAACTTTCTTCTCCATAAATCTAAAAAGGCTGTATTCCGTATCGACCCAATTCAATAAAATGTCATCGGGTCGGATTTTTAGAGCCGTGTCTGGAATATTAAATGCCCGATTAAAACAATCACGAGCACCTGCGGCCATTATTCTAGTTTCCGGAAAACTATTGAACCGGTTGACGAATTCTTGTAAAAGATGTTCTATCTCAACATCGGGCTTTGTTATACCATTAACATCGATAAGTTGGTTGGTTAGGTCTGGCGCGAGATTGAATGTCGCAAAAAAATCATCGATGTCCTCGTCTCTACTAAGAACAAATCCTTTATAGTCTTCTTCAGAAAATTTAGCGATAATAAGAAGGTCACCAACATTATCATCCTGTAAAAACGGGAAACTACGGCCAAACCGGGTGATACGATATTCATTACGTGTCCCCCGGCCATAATACTTCATACAACTATCAGTGGTAAAATCATCTTGCCACTTGATTTGCACCAGCTTTTCTTTGTTTTCTCCTTTTCGTCCTGGTTCATCAAACAGCAATTCTGAAGCACATTTTGGAATATAGAATCCTGCTTGGTGAGAGCCTGTTGTACCTGTGTCGTTACCAGTAATAAAGCGACACCAAGCCGCTTTAGACTGACGAACACTTTGGACGGCAGAGTTTAGTATTTCGCTCATAATCGTTTATCGTTTTTATTATTTGTTCCGAGACTGCGGTAATCAAAGGCACAATAACAGAATTGCCACACTGTCGATAAGCTTGCACATCTGAAACCAGATCTATACGAAAAGTGTCAGGATAACCCATCAAACGAGCGCATTCACGAGGAGAGAGCTTGCGAGGGTTCTTTCCGTCGCTTTGGGGAATCAAAATCTCAGAGCCATCTTTATAATAACGGGCGCTCAATGTTCGTGTAATACCATCAAGATTAACAAGTCCGTAACCAAATCCATTCCCTTTTGCGCGATGTTTTTCGGCATAGTTTTGCAGATATGTCCAAAGCTTATCACTCAACGTGTATTTAGAGTCAACATTGGGGTCAAGGATTTCTCTGACACAACGCGTTGCCTCATGTTGTTCGGGAAAAACAAAGTTTTCCTTTTCATGATAGCGTTTTCTATCAAAACCAACAATCATTATTCGTTCTCGATGTTGAGGGACATATGTCTGGCCATCCATTACTTGGTAATGAAGTGAGTAATCTAATTCCTCAAGAGTTTCTCTAATTACACGAAACGTATTGCCTTTATCGTGTGATGTCAAGTTTTTTACATTCTCAAGATAAAACGCCTTGGGACGATGACGATTGATGATATCGGCGACATCGAAGAAAAGCGTTCCTTGAGTTTTATCTTTAAACCCGGTTTCACGTCCTAGGCTTTTTTTCTTGGAAACACCGGCTATAGAAAACGGCTGACATGGAAATCCAGCGCAAAGAATATCAAATTGCTTGGGAATATATGATTTGGTCTCGTTTTTTGTTATGTCACCAAAAGGCATCTCTCCAAAATTGGCTAAATAGGTTTTTTGAGCATAGGTGTTCCATTCTGACGAGTACACGCACTTACCTCCTTGCTCTTGCATTGCAATACGGAAACCTCCTATACCGGCAAACAAGTCAATAAAGGTAAACCTTGGTTCCTTTGGAGCTGGGAATGGGACAGAGAACAATTCCGGGAATAGATTATATGAAGCCTGTTCTTCTTGAACTTCAATTCCAGACTTAGATTTATATCCCAGCAATAGAAGCGCTTCTTTTACAAATGTTTTTTCAAATTTTGTGTCTTTATTTTGTAAATAATGCGTTACTATTGCAGACTCATCGTTATATCCTATTTTAAAACCAGACAAGTTTTTCATTTTCTTGTTCTCCTTTCAGGCCAACAAAAAAGCCCCCTTTTGTTTTCAAAAGAGGGCGCAGAAGAGATTGAAGTCACTAAGGCTTTGGACGGCCTGCGTCAAAACAACCATGATCCACGCCCTTTATCAAGAGCGGGAACATCCGTTGCCTTGTCTGACTGACGCGTTTGCTCGAGGTCCAAATTCTAGTAACTACAGCCTAATCAAGGATGTTCTATGTCTCTGTTTTCGTTTAAATCATATAGTTTTTTCAATTATTATCCTAACTTGCAAAGATAAAAAAAAATTCCATCCCCGCCTAAAACCAAAAAGAAAAAACGATATCGTTATCATCATCCACAAAATGGAGGCAACAACGTATACTGAATAAGTTGACTCTTTTTGGGTGTCTTTTACTGATTTTGGTTGACAGTCGCTTTTACGCTGACGCCGACCATTTGTTCCAGTTCCAGTTGTTCCAATTATTTTTTGGGCAGTTCCAAATTCTTATTTTATATTCTAACAATCTATATATTAATTAGTTATATAAAAAAGAATGTATGACACTTCTATTTTTAACTGGAACTGGAACGCTGACGCACTGGCCGCTAACTTTGTCATGATGTTCCAACTCTGATGTAAGTCTGATGTAACTCTGACTTTTCGCTAACCCAAAACTCACCCAATTTTTCGCAAAAAAAACCATCAGTCTACGAACCCTATGTTCATCGCCCTACGAACCCGTGTTCATCGGCCCTCGAACCTATGTTCATTGGCTGATGAACATAGGTTCATAAAAACATGAACACCTTGGTCTCCAAGAAGTCTCTCAAGGATGTGTCCTCTGCTCCTCGCAAGTGTTTGAAAATATTTTTCAAAAAATCTTGCGGGATATTGAAAATGTTGTTTATCTTTGCAACGTTAATCAAAAGATTGACTATCCGGGCAGAATCCCGAGAGGGCAAGACTTTATCGACACTACCCAGTTTAAAAGAAGCCTCAAACGAGGCTTTTTTTTGTTAAAACTTCTCGCGCTTTTTTGTCGCTTTAAAATAGATTTCACCTTTTCAGCAGTTTTTTTTGCTTTCCGATGAAACATTTCTACTCTTTTTGCTACTTAAGGAGGAAACAACTAACAAATAAGCTATGAAAAACAAAACTTTAAATGCATATGAGTTTCCTGGCGCAAAGCACATTGTTGTAAGCGGCGACATTCATGGTGATTTTACGGAGTTTGTATTCAGGTGCTGTAAGAAATATGGAATGACGGACACATTGATTATCGTAGCAGGTGACTGCGGCTTTGGGTTTGAACGGCCTGAATATTATAAGGATGTTTACATGAAATGTATCAAGCAACTTTCAAAATCCAATAATTGGATCGCGTTTGTTCGTGGCAACCATGACAACCCCGCTTACTTTAATCAACAGCCCATCAAACATCGGCGTTGGATGACGCTTCCTGATTATTCTGTAGTGAAAGCCTATGGTCATACCATTCTTTGCGTTGGAGGCGCCACATCCATCGACCGGATGTGGCGCATGACGCTCAGACAATTTCACTTACAGCAACCTGACGAGCCATTGATTCCAAACGTCTATTGGATAGATGAAGGTCCTACTTATGATGGGTTAAAGCTGGAAACTATCAATGAGTTGTACACCATTGACGCGGTGATCACACACACTTCCCCATCGTTTTGTGAGTTGGTGTCACATCAGGGTATTCAAAATTGGACAATTCATGATGAGGATTTAATGGATGACGTGAAAGCCGAAAGGAATGTCATGGATCAACTTCATTCCTATCTAAAATCCAAGAAACATCCGCTTCGCTACTGGTATTACGGTCATTTCCATCAAAGTTGGCATGCGGAGATAGATGGCGTAACGTTCCGCATGCTCGACATCATGGAACTATGCGAATTGTAACACTCCTCGCATCTACAGAGAAATAATACCTAATCGTGATAATCCTCCTCCTTCCACTGAAACTTCACCGTTTCGGAAACGAGGTATTTCCCGATTTTTTCAAGGAAAACGATTTTTTCCAGGAAAAAGTGAAATCCCTGCCATTTTGTCAACTTCTTCCCTTTGGCAAAGCTTTTGCTATGTCAGAGGCGCTCCTAATTTGAAAATAATTAATAAATAAAAATATCGTCATGGAAGAAAAGAAAGACATTGAAATTCAAGAAGATGAAACTCAAAAACAAGCTGAACAGCAAGTTGAGAACCCATCAGTAGAGCCACAAGAGACCGAAAACAAGCGACATAAAGGCAGACGCGCCCATGCCAAGGCTTTGGAAGAAGCCAAGGCAAAATTCGCCGAGCTTAACGACACTTACCTCCGCCTCTACTCGGAGTTCGACAACTACCGCAAGCGCACGGCCAAGGAAAAACTTGAACTGTCTGCTACCGCTTCGGCCGCTGTCATGAAAGACCTGCTCCCCGTGCTCGACGACTTTGAACGCGCGCTCCAAAACATGGAGAAGAACGGCAACGAAGCCGACCTGCAAGGCGTCACGCTGATCTATAACAAGTTCAAATCGACCCTCCAAAAGAGAGGCTTGGAAGAAATCGTCGCCATCGACTGTGACTTCAACACCGACGAACACGAGGCGCTCACCATGATCCCCGCCCCTGACGAGTCGAAGAAAGGCAAGGTGATCGACGTGATTCAAAAGGGTTACAAGCTCAACGGAACGGTGATCCGCTTCGCCAGAGTGGTTGTGGGGAATTGAGAGGTTGAAACAAAAAGAGAAGAATAAAAAAACAGAATATGGCAGAAAAAAGAGATTATTACGAGGTATTAGGCGTCAGCAAGAGTGCCACTCCGGAGGAGTTGAAAAAGGCGTATCGTAAGCTGGCCTTGCAATATCACCCCGACCGCAATCCTGGCAACAAGGAGGCCGAGGAGAAGTTCAAGGAGGCAGCTGAGGCTTACGAGGTACTGAGCAACCCTGAAAAGCGGCAGCGTTACGACCAGTTCGGCTTTGCCGGCATGAGCGGCGCAGGCGGCTTCAGCGGCCAAGGCATGTCCATGGACGACATCTTCAGCCAATTCGGTGACCTGTTCGCCGACTTTGGCTTAGGCAGTTTCTTCGGCGGCGGCTTCGGCGGTGGATCCCGCTCAGGCGGCAGCATGCGTGAGCGCGGCGGCAACATCCGCGTCAAGGTCAAGATGAACCTCCAAGAAATTGAGAAAGGCGCCAAGAAAAAGATCAAAGTGAGCAAATACGTCACCTGCGACCACTGTCATGGCTCAGGTTCCGAAGACGGCAGCACCGACACCTGCCCCACCTGCAAGGGCCGCGGCCAGGTGATCCGCACGGTCAACTCGTTCCTTGGACAGATGCAGACGGCATCCACCTGCCCCAACTGCGGCGGCACGGGTAAGATCATCAAGAACAAATGCACCCACTGCCACGGCGACGGCATCGTCAAAGGCGAGGAAGTGATCGACATCGACATCCCAGCCGGCGTGGGCGAAGGCATGCAGCTCACCTTACGTGGCAAAGGCGGTGCCGGCCCACACAACGGCATCAACGGAGACCTTTACGTGCTCATCGAAGAAGAAGCTCATCCCGAACTCGAACGCGATGGCAGCAACCTGATCTACAACCTGTTCATCTCCGTGCCTCAGGCCATTCTCGGCGCCGAGGCCGAAGTGCCTACGGTAAGCGGCAAGGTGAGGGTGAAGATCGCTCCTGGCACGCAGAGCGGCAAGATCCTGCGAC
>CAMYVD010000007.1 GCA_947302205.1 uncultured Bacteroidales bacterium | reverse complement strand
TTGCCGTCGAGGTGGAACTCGGTGCCAGCGTATTTGCCATAGATGACATTGTCGCCGACCTTGAGTGTCATGGCGTTGTCCTTGGTGCCGGGACCTACGGCCACTACTTTGCCTTGCTGGGGTTTCTCTTTAGCGGTGTCGGGGATGATGATGCCGCTGGCGGTTTTCTGTTCTGCAGCTGCGGGTTCAATGACCACGCGGTCTGCCAAAGGTTTGATTGCTAATTTAGCCATAATTATTTTCAGATTTAAAATTAAAGATTCAAAGATTTAAAGATTGACGGATGGGGGTTCGTCATAATTCGTGCCAAAACAAAAAAATGTCAGAATGTATGACATTCTGACATTTTTTGCAGTTGTTTCGCTTTGGATCAAGGGCTTTATTCGACCGGAGTGTCTGCTGCCGGAGCGACAGGAGTGTTCAGCTCGATTTGTTCACGCATCTGTGAATCTTGGACACTGCCTGATCTGCCACTCTTGATGGTCATGCTTGACACCAAACACAGAACCACCAGCACGGTGGCCAACGTCCATGTGGCTTTTTCCAGGAAATCGGTTGTCTGACGAACACCCATCATCTGGTTTGCACCGCCGAAATTAGAGATCAAACCGCCGCCTTTGGAGTTTTGAACCAAGACGACTAACCCAAGTAAAACACTGACAACCAGGATTAAAATTACTACTACTGTGTACATTGTCGTTTATTTGTTGTTTGTTTGACTTTCTTTTATCATTTCAATTTGGGCTGCAAAGTAAACACTTTTTTCTGGATTTTTCAAACTTAATTTTTCATAGATTGAAATTGCTTTGTCAAAATAGCCCTGTTTGAAGTATATTTTAGCCAAGGTTTCGCTGACAATTTCGCCATGGTCGATGATGCTGTTTTGCGCCACGGATATGGGATTGTAGAACTCTGCCTTGGGTTTGGAAATGCTGGGATTCTCGGCAATGAACTTGTCGATCAATTCTTTTCGGCTCAATTTTTTTTCAGGCTGGTCGGCGTTTTCCTCTTTTTGGAGTTTTTCGTCTTCCATAGCCTTCAGTCGGGCGGCGATGATGGCCTTCAACTCGTCGAGCGACTTGCGTTTCTCGTCCAGCAACGCCAGTTCGGCCGACAATTCTTCGCGGGTGCCGCTCAGGTTGATTTCGGGAATCACGAAGGTTTTTTCGGGAATCAGTGCGTCGTCATAGGATTGTTTCACCTTGGAGGAGTCCACAAAACGGAAGAAACTGTTAGGCTCAGGGGTCTCGGTGATGGCTTCCGGCTCCAGTGCCATTCGCTGTTTTGCAAGGATGGAGTAGAGGCGGAGCCGGTTCCTGTCAGGCACGGCACAGGCGGCTTTCTTCAGTTGTTGGCCGTAGCGTTGGTCGTTCCCGTTTTGGTAGGCGATGGCGAGCAGGCATTGCCCAATGCCAAAGAAAGGATAGCGGTCAATGAGTGACTCGACCCATTGCACGTTGTCGCCCTTCAAGGTCTCGGGTTGGTTGAGATAGGTTAGCAACACTCCTTGTTCCATGGCTTACCAATTAACTAACGCTTTGTTAAACACGTCTTCCACTAAAGCTTCAATGATTGAGGCTGTGAGTGATTCCTGAACGGAGTTGAGATCTTGGTCACTCGGGTAGTCCACGTAATTGGAAAATCTGCTCTCGAAGTTCTTTGACTCGTCGAACATATTGACAAACCTTACGTTGACGGTGATGGTGAGTCTGTTCAAAGCGGCTGTTTGTCCTGCTGTGATAGCTACCGGAGTAGTCCTATAGTCGACAATTTCGCCCTCGAAAGACAAGTCGCCTCCTGCTTCCACCATATCGAGAGAGGTTTGGTTCATGACGGCGTCACGCAATGCCGTAGTGAAGTTGTCGCTCAGCATGGGGTTGATCAGCTGGGCTTGGTTGGGGAAATACTGCACCGAAACCGTCTTTGCTTCAGCTGGGATGGAGGCTCCGGAGAAGGAATAGATGCCGCAGCCGGTGCAAAGCACCGCCAACAGCAGACAGACGATATGGATGCAGCGTTTTCTCATGCCGTGATGCCGAATTCGTTGATTTTACGATAGAGGGTGCGCTCGCTAATGCCCAACTCCTTGGCAGCGTCCTTGCGCTTGCCGTTGTATTTTTCCAACGCCCTCTTGATCATCTCGATCTCGTTCTGCTCCAAGGAGAGCGATGCAGGTTGATGGTCCTCCTTGATTTCGTGAACCTCGTGGATCACTTCCTCGTTAGGCATGATCTCCGCATAGTCAGGTTCGATGGCGACGGGCTCGATATAGCTTGTGCTGATATTGTTGTTGTTGTTGGACCGGTTGGTGAGTTCGTTGACGGTGTTGCGCAGTTCGGCGATGTCGTGTTTCATCTCGAACAACACCTTATATAATAAGTCACGTTCAGACACACCTTCCGCATTGTCCTCTTTTTGGAAGAGCACGGGCAGTGCCGTTGTGATCTTGTTGGGCAGATAGCGTTCCAACGTAAATTCATTGATGACACGCTGCTGCTCAATGATGGAAATCTGCTCAGCCACGTTCTTCAATTGGCGCACGTTGCCGTCCCAGCGGTATTCCTCAAGCATTTTGACCGCTTCGGGAGTCAGCGTGATGACGGGCATGTGACTCTTCTCGGCGAAGTCGGAGGCAAATTTGCGGAACAGCAGGTAGATGTCGCCTTTGCGCTCACGCAGTGCCGGGATGTGGATCGGGATGGTGTTGAGTCGGTAATAGAGATCCTCGCGGAACTTGCCTTTTTGGATGGCCAAGGGCAGGTCAACATTGGTGGCGGCCACGACACGGACGTTGGTCTTCATCACCTTGGAACCACCCACCCGGATGTATTCGCCATTTTCGAGCACACGCAGCAAGCGAGCCTGGGTAGACAAGGGCAACTCACCGACTTCGTCGAGAAACAGCGTGCCTTCGTTGGCAATCTCGAAGTAGCCTTTGCGTTCGGCGATGGCGCCGGTAAACGAGCCTTTCTCGTGACCGAACAGTTCCGAGTCGATGGTGCCTTCAGGAATGGCGCCACAGTTGACGGCAAAATACTGGCCGTGCTTGCGTGCGCTGTTCTGATGGATGATCTTCGGAAACACGTCTTTACCCGTGCCGCTTTCGCCAGTGATGAGCACAGTGAGGTCGGTGTTGGCCACCTGTGCCGCGATCTCAATGGCATGCAGCAACTGCGGGTCGTTTCCAATGATGCCGAAGGTCCTCTTTATGCTTTGTACGTCCATCTTATCTCAACACTCCATTAAGTTCCTTCTCCATGGCCTGTTGAATCCTTGCCATAGCCTTCTCGATGGCCTTGTCGGTCAAGGTGGCTGTGGTTGACATCAGGATGAAGCTCATGGCGTATTGTTTCTTGCCCTCCGGGATCTTTTCGCCTTCGTACACGTCGAAGAGGCTCATCTCCTGCAGGAGCTTGTTTTCGGCAGCCATGGCGACTTTCTTCACCTGTTCGAAGGTGACGTTCTTGTCAAAGATCATGGCCAGGTCGCGGCGGACGGATGGGAACTTCGACAGTGGCTCGAAGTGGACTTCGGGAGCCTTGCCGTAATGGCTTATGAGCGTATTCCAGCACAAAGTGGCATGATAGACGTCTTTCTTGATGTCGAACAGTTTCAAGGTCTTCTTGTCGAGTTTGCCAAAGGTGGCCACAAGAGTGTTGTCGAGGTAGCACTCGAGTGAAAATTCGTAGTGTTTCAGCGTGCCTTCTTTCACCTCCAACTGATTCGGATCGACGCGCAACAGGCGCAGGATGCCCATTGCGTATTGCTTCAGGTCGAAGAAGTCAAGGGGTTTGGGTTGGTGGTTCCAGAGCTCTTCCTGGCGGTTGCCGGTAAGGAAGAGGTCCAGGTGGCAGTATTCCGAATAGGGTGCCAATGGATTCTGGCTGTCTTGCTGCTTGTCGTTGTAGAAATAGACATTGCCGAACTCGAAGAACTTCATGTCGGCGACTTTACGGTTCTGGTTGAAGGCAATGCTCTCGAGGCCGCCCCAAAGCAGGGTTTGGCGCATCACGTTGAGGTCGCTGCTGAGCGGGTTCATGATCTTCACGTTGCGTTCGGCGGGGAAGGCTTCGAAAGCTTCACTGTAGGCCGACTTGGTGAGCGAGTTGTTCATGATCTCGTAGAAACCGTTTGACACGAGCATGTCGCTGATTTTCTGCTGCAATTTATCGGAATCGGGCTTCACGGCGCGGCTGATGGAAGCGTGGATGCGGCTCGGGATGGCGATGTTGTCGTAGCCGTAGATGCGGAGGATTTCCTCCACGATGTCGGCAGGGCGGGTGACATCGACCTTGCAGGTCGGGACGTCAACCACCACGTGTTCGTCATTTTGTTCCACCACCTTGCATTCGAGGCTCTTCAGGATGTTGACGGCTTGGATCTTGTCGATCTCCTGACCGGCCAACTTGTTGAGGTAGTCGAATTTCAGATCGACCTGTGCGGGTTTGAAATCACCGTTCCTGACATCCTTGATCTCGGAGGAGACGGTGCCACCGGCCAGTTCTTTCACCAGCATGGCGGCGCGCTTCAAGGCGTACAGGGTAATGTTCGGGTCGGCGCCACGCTCGTAGCGGAACGAGGCATCCGTCTGCAATCCGTGGAACTTGGAGGTCTTACGGATGCTGGTGGGGTTGAAGTAGGCGCTTTCAAGGAAGATATTGGTAGTCTCTTCGGTGACGCCTGACTTGAGGCCACCGAACACGCCAGCGATGCACATCGGCTCTTCGGTGTTGCAGATCATCAGGTTGCGGCCGTTGAGCTTGCGTTCCACACCGTCGAGAGTGACGAAAGGAGTACCTTCGGGAAGGCATTTCACGATGACCTTTTTGCCCGTGATTTTATCGGCGTCGAAAATGTGCATGGGTTGGCCCATTTCCATCAAAACGTAGTTGGAAATGTCAACGATGTTGTTGATGCTACGGATGCCGACGGCGGCCAGACGGTTCTTGAGCCACTCGGGGGAGGGACCTACCTTCACGCCGCTGATACTCAGTCCGGAGTAACGTGGGCAGGCGGCGGTGTCTTCCACCACCACTTCGATATCGTTATTGTGATTTTCCACCTTGAAATCATCCACCGAAGGGGTGATGAGGTGGTATTTGGTAGTGTTCTCGCGTTGGTTAAGGGCGGCCACGAGGTCACGTGCGGAGCCGATGTGTGAGGTGGCATCGCTGCGGTTGGCGGTGAGGCCGATTTCGATGGTATAGTCCTCTTCTACTGGGAAATAGAAGGAGGCTGGTTTACCCACTTCATAATCCTCTGGCAGCACCATGATGCCGTCGTGTGATTCACCTAACTGCAACTCGTCCTCAGCGCAAATCATGCCTTCGCTCACTTCGCCGCGGATCTTACCCTTCTTAATGGTGATTTGCTCATCGTGGATCCAAAGGTCGGTGCCGATGGTGGCCACCAATACCTTTTGTCCTGCTGCTACGTTGGGGGCGCCGCACACGATGTGCAGAGGCTCTTCGCCGCCGCAGTCAACGGTGGTGATGTGCAGGTGATCAGAGTTGGGATGGTCAACGCAAGTGAGTACCTTGCCCACGACCACGCCCTTCAGGGCGCCTTTCACCGATTCGAAAGGGGTGAGATCCTCCACTTCGAGGCCTGTTGAGGTCAGCAACTCGCTAACTTTTTCAGCTGTGTAATCGCAGTTGACATATTGTTTCAACCAGTTATAGGAGATTTTCATTCTTATTTAATTTTAATTGAGGCGGCAAATATACGAAAATCTGACAAAATGTCACAAAATATTCTTTCTATTCAAATAAAATGCTTATTATTGCAATGCTAAACATCTATACTATGAAGAAAAAGCTACGCTTATTAATGGCGGCACTGTTGATGGCCGTTTTCGGTGTTGTCAATGCTTCTGAGGCCACTTGGTATGGCTATGCTTTGTATACCTCAAATGGGGCAAGTTGGCAAAATCATTTCATTAGTTTCAATACCCAAGATCCCAATACTGTCCAAGAGGCGTCCGCGTCGTTGCCTACCATTTGGGCTGCCACCTACTTGGATGGATATGTGTGGTTTGTCACTCAAACAAGAAGCCTGTGCAAGGCGCCTCTCGATGAAGAGACACAGACCATTGGCGCTTATGAGACCGTTGTGCCGCAATTGGAGCAATATAATTTGTATATCGATATGGCATATAATCCTGTAGATGGAATGATGTATTATCTATGTCAAGACAGTCAATATAATTGTTATCTAAAACGCTCCAGTATCACCGCTCCATCACAAGTGGAAGTTGTTGGAATGTTTAGTGTGAAAATATGGACTTTAGCTATCAATGCTCAGGGACAGGCTTACGGCGTTGCTTACGAGGGCGGTAACCTGCATGAAATAAACCTTACCGATGCCAGTACCACCGTGGTTGGACCTACAGGCAAAGAGGTGTGGTACACGCAAAGCATGGCCTTCGACCTTGAAACCGGAGAGCTTTTCTGGGCTCAGTTCGCTACCGTCTCCGACCATGGTTTTTATCAGGTGAATACGGAAACCGGTGCCGCTACCTTAATTGGTGAGATCGGTACAGGAACCCAGCTTGCTGGCTTGTTCATGGTGTCGGAAACTACGCCTCCTGAGCCTGAAATCATTGATGAAATCCATGTGGAGGGTTTCTCGGCTCCTGTTTGGGGTGAGCATCCTGATTTCGATTTGGAAGTGGCTTTGGATGCCCATTATTCCATTGATGCCGTGGATTGGTTTTGGACGAATGGCGTTTCCAATGGAGCGCTGGCCGAAGAGGATATTTTCAACGACGAAAACAAGGCGTATTTCATGGTGCTTACACTCTCACCTGAAGAGGGGTATTGTTTTACTGACGAGACAACCGTCATTTACAATGGAGACGCTTCGCCGTTTGCCCAAGGCAGTGTGATCGCTTTCGGTAAATTCATGGCATTGACCACCAATTATTATGTGACCGATCCTACCATAGGCGTTGCCGAACAAACTGCTGGAAGTGTAGCTCTTTGGCCCAATCCGGCGACGAACGTCCTTTATTTGGAGGTTGCAAAGGATGAAACGGTCAGCATTTTCGACCTGACAGGTCGCCTAGTGAAACAGCAGCGTTATGAAGGCAAAATCGATGTGAGCGACCTGGTTCCCGGCGTCTATGCCGTCAAAGCCGAGGGTGTGACGGTAAAATTCGTGAAAGAATAAGCCAATCGCTTCGTTTGGACAAGAAAGACCGCTCGTTAGGGTGGTTTTTTTATTTTATAATAAAAATAATAGATATTTGCGAAAAAAGCCGTACTTTTGCTTCCAAATCTTTAGTGAAAAATGGCAGACAATATATTTTCCAATTTCGAACCCGTCAGCGAAACAACGGTGGTTTCGAAAGACTTTGACGACATCAAGCCTTTCTATGCCTCGGCACACGGTCATAGCAGGCTTTTTACCGCTGTCTATCAAGGCAAAAAGGTGATCATCAAGACCTTGAAACCTGAGTTTACACAAGATGAACAAAGCCGCAAGAACTTGAAGAAGGAATACGAGTTCACCAGCCAGCTCGACAACCGCTTTGTCCGTCGCACGTTGGGCTTTGAATCCATTCAAGGCCTTGGGGAAAGCATTATCCTTGAATACATTGACGGCAAATCACTGGCCGAACATGTTCGTGTGGGAACCCTCAACGAGAAACAGGTGAAAAACGTGATCATAGACCTCTGCGACGGCTTGAACTACATGCACCGCAATGGCATCATCCATTGTGATCTCAAGCCCGAAAACGTGATGATCACCGCTGACAGCTACAGGGTCAAGATCATTGATATCGGCTTGCCTGAGACGAACTACAAGACCGACCACGAACTGCTGATCAAGGAAAATGAGTTCATCGCTCCCGAATTGTTCAAAGGCGAAGAAGCAGACCCCCGCTCGGATGTGTATTCATTGGGTAAGATCATCGAATTCATCATCGCCAGGAACATGCTCGACCAATTCTCGAGCGTGGCTACCCATTGCACCCAGTTCTCGCGCGAGCAGCGTTTCGACAATATCCTCGCCGTGAAATCGGAGATCACCAAAAGCCATTCCTATATGAAGTTGGTGTTGTTGGCCGTTGTTTTGGTCACCTTAGGCATCCTCGCTTATGTCTATATCCCGAAGATTGTCGAAAAGTCGAAGGCCGAGAAAGCGGCTCGCCTCTCGGTGGAGTTCCATCATGAACTGGACAAGGTGAACGCCGAAACGGCTTCACAGTGCGAGAAATACAAACTCACATCATTGGATGAGCCCATCGCTGTGCCAGCCGCCTGGAAAGAGGATAGTCTCCGCTATCGCCAGCAACTGGAACATTTTTGGTCGATTGACAGCTTGAACCGTGTGGCGGTGGATGCGATCCAAAACCAAAAACAAGCCATCGCCGCAAGCCGTCAACGCGACTTCGACGCCCTGAAGCAAGCCCAACTCCTTCAAGCTGACAGCATTGCCTTACCACTAACGAAATAAAAGGAATTCGACGTGTTGAGATTTCATAAATCATATTTTTTGATCGCCCTTGCGGCCATGATGTTGCTTTTGGGAAGCTGTTCCACGAAAAAGAACACCTTCACACGTCGCACCTTCCATAACCTGACCAGCCATTACAACGTTTATTGGAATGGACAATACAGCCTCAAAGAAGGTGACCAGCAGTTGAAGCAAAATGTCAAGGACGACTACTCGAAGGTGTTGCGGGTCTACAACTACGGCACCAAGACTGATGCCATGGCACTCAATTCCCAGATGGATCGTGCCTTGCAGAAGACCTCCATCTGCGTGCAGAAACACTCCATGAAGTTCAACGGCAAAGAGCGTGTGAGATGGATCGATGACGCCTATCTGGTCATGGCCAAAGCCCATTTCTTCAAACAGGATTACATTCCCGCCAAACGTACCTTCAGTTTTGTAAGCACAGAGTTCTATTATAACGACATTGCTTTGGTGTCGAACCTATGGCTGGTCAAGACTTACATTGAAACCAAGGAGTATTCGAAGGCCATTGCCATGATCGAGCAGCTGCAAGCCAAGGCGTCAGGCATCAAAAAACTCCCCAAGGAGTTCTACCAGAACTTTGACCTTACCGTGGCCGACTATTATATTGCCACCAAGGATTACGCCAAGGCCATCGATTACCTGAAGTCGGGCATGCTGCATACCAACGACAAGGACATGCGCATCCGTTGCATGTTCATCCTCGGTCAGATTTATGCGGAACGCGGTGATAGCAAACGTGCCACCGAGTGGTTCAAAAAGGTCATTCGGAAAAATCCATCTTACGAGATGCTGTTCGAAGCCAAGATGAATATGGCTCAAATGGGCTCGGCAGGCAATGCCAAAGAGCTGTACAAGATGCTCAACAAGATGTTGAACGAGACCAAGAACGAAGAGTACATCGACCGTATCTACTACGCCATGGCAGAACTGGCGATGCGTGAAGGTGACGTAAACAAGGCCATCCGTTACTATGGAGAATCGGTTACAGCAGCCTCAAACAACAACCGCCAGCGCGCCTATTCTGCCCTGAGGGTGGCGGGCATCCTCTTCGAACGTAATGAATACGAATTGGCTCAAGCCTACTACGACACCGCTGTCCTTGCAATGGACAAAAACACCTTTGAGGGGTATGACAGCATTGTCAACATCTCCAATACACTCACGGATTTGGTGATGAACCTTTCGGTGATTCGCGAACAGGACAGTTTGTTGAAGGTGGCCGACATGGATTCCATCAGCCGAAACAAACTGATCGATCAAATCATCGCCGACGTCATCGAGCAGGAAAAGATGGAGAAGGAACGGCAGGAGTATGAAGAACAGTTGGCCATGATGGGCGGCGCCGTAGGCAAGACCGAGGTTGTCGATGACGGTACTAAAGGCGGGAGTTGGTATTTCTACAACCCCGCCGCCTTGCGAAGCGGTTTCAATGACTTCTCCAAAAAGTGGGGCATGAGAAAGCTTGAAGACAACTGGCGTATCTCCGACAAGCGCAATATCGATAGTGGCGGCTTGAGTGACGACTTTGGCGGCTATGATTCCGAAGAGGAGGAAGAAAGGGATACGATATCAGAGAATCTCACCAACCATGACAGAGGGTACTATCTAGCTGATCTTCCCTTTACCGAGGAACAGAAACAAGAGGCTAACAGACGCATCGCCGAGGCCTTGTACAATGTCGGTTTCATCTATTTCAACCAACTTTCGGACTATCCCCGCTCCATTGATGCTTACGAGGATTTGGACACTCGTTATCCCGGTAATGAAAACGAACTTCCGTCATGGTATGCCCTTTACAAGTTGAATAAGGATGTGGGTAACATGACCAAGTCGGACGACTACAAAAGCCGAATCCTGAGCAAATATCCTGAATCGAGCTATGCCAAATTCATCCTTGACCCCAATTATTACAAGTCGCTGAACGAAAATGCCGCGCAGGCTTCGGCGCTCTATACCAAGACCTACGAGGCTTACCAGCAAGGTCAATACTATCGTGTGAGGATGAATGCCGAACGTGCCTTGGACCTCTATCCCAACGATACGGCAATGGCACCGCGTTTCGCCTTGCTTGACGCCATTGCACGCGGCCGACTGGAGACCGTCGATAGTATGGCGTACGCTTTGCTCAATCTGGTCAGGACTTACCCCACCAGCGGTATCCGCAACTATGCCATGACGCTGCTGGAGAATGTCAACGAGGAATACCATTTAGGCATTGATCTGGCCGGCATGATTGACAGTAAAGGCAAAGTGGTGGAGGAGAAGCCCAAGTCGCCCTACGTGTATGTGCCAGACACGAAGCATTTGGTGGTGATCGTGTTCAACCCGAAGAAGGTCAGGACAGAGCCCTTGAAGGTGCGTATCTCGGACTTCAACAAGAAGGAATACCGATTCAAGGAATTCCAGATGAAGAACTTGGCGTTTGGCGAAGAAAAGATGCTGATTTCCTTGAGCGAGTTTGAAAACGAACAAGCGGCAAAAGACTATATCAGTTCGATGTTCCTGACGGATTATGTGTTTGGCGGGCTTGACAAGAACGAATATTCGGTATTGCCTGTCTCCGTTGACAACTACGGCGCGTTCTATAAGGAAAGGAATGTGGATGAATACAAGACGTTTTTAGAAGAAAATTCAAAATAAAATACTATGGAATCTCCTGCAAGAAATTTAATCGGTAAAGGTACCGTCATCAAGGGTGACGTGGAATCGAGCGGTGACATTCGTGTGGATGGTCACCTGATTGGCTCATTGAAGTCGAACGGTAAAATTGTCATTGGCCAGACCGGCGTGGTGGAAGGCGACTTGACCTGTAAACAAGCCGACATCTCCGGCGTAGTGAAAGGTGTGCTGAAATGCGAGGAACTCACTTCGCTTAAATCCACCTCGAGAGTTGAGGTCGATTTGGTGACCAAACAGCTGTTCATCGAAGTGGGCGCAATCTTCACGGGCAAGTGCCAGATGTCGCAACCGGCCCCTCAGCCAACAAAATAACAAGATAACTAAAGATCAAGATGATGATTAAAGCCTTTGTTTTTCCTGGGCAAGGCGCTCAGTTTGTGGGTATGGGAAAAGATCTTTTCGACCAGTCGTCGAAGGCCAAAGAGATGTTCCATAAAGCCAATAAGATATTAGGATTCAAGATCACCGACATGATGTTTGACGGCACCGACGAGGATCTTCGCCAAACGAAGGTCACACAGCCGGCCATCTTCCTTCATTCAGTGATACTTGCCTCGGTGCTCGAAGACTTCGACCCCAACATGGTCGCTGGTCATTCCCTTGGCGAGTTTTCAGCCTTGGTTGCCAATAAAGTGTTGACCTTTGAAGATGGTCTGAAGTTGGTGGCCAAACGCGCCAACGCCATGCAGAAAGCTTGCGAGATGCAGCCTGGTACCATGGCGGCAGTGATCGGCATGGAAGACGACCAAGTGGAAAGAATCTGCGCTTCCGTCAGCGATACCGTGGTCGTTCCGGCCAACTACAATTCGCCCGGACAAATCGTGATTTCTGGTTCTATTGAAGGCGTGGAAAAGGCTTCTGAAAAGCTTAAGGAAGCTGGTGCCAAGCGTGTGCTGCCGCTGAAAGTGGGTGGCGCTTTCCATAGCCCATTGATGGAACCCGCCCGTGTGGAGCTGGCCGAAGCCATCAACGAAACCAAGTTCAACCCCGGCATCTGCCCAATCTACCAAAACGTCACCGGTCAATCGGTCACCGATCCTGAGATCATCAAGAAGAACCTGGTGGCCCAGCTGACTTCACCGGTGCGTTGGACGCAGACCATGCTCAACATGATCGCCAACGGCCTCAACAACGTGGTGGAGGTCGGTCCCGGTACCGTGCTCCAAGGCCTCTTCAAGAAGGTGGACCGTAACCTTGAAATGTCAAGCGCTTCCATCTGATGGGACAGGATAAAAGCCCCAAGGGTTTCTATATGTTTGTGATCCTTGGTGTCATCATTGGCACCTTGGTCAGCCTTTTCAGTCAGAGTATTATGCTCAAGCGGCAGCCCAGGGTGGTTGCGGCGAGCAAGTTCGACGAGGTGATGTACTATATTAATAATGTGTATGTCGATACCGTCAAAGTCTCCGACTTGGAAGAAGAGGCCATTGTGGCCATGATGGATGAACTTGATCCGCATAGCCAGTACATCTCCTTGGAGGAGTTCAATGCCGTCAATGATCCGTTGTTGGGCAGTTTTGAGGGTATCGGCGTGCAGTTCCGCATTGTTGAGGACACGGTAGCCATTGTCAACCCCATCAAAGGTGGCCCATCGGAGAAAGTCGGCATCATGGCGGGTGACCGTATCGTTTATGTAGACGATTCACTCGTGGCTGGTGTCAAGATCAAGAACGAAGGAGTGATGCGCCTGCTGAAAGGCCCCAAGGGCTCGAAAGTCAAGGTGAAAAACTATCGTAGAGGTGTCAGCGATTTGCTTGAATTCACCATCACCCGCGATGTCATTCCGACTTACAGCGTCGATGTGGCATACATGCTTGACAAGGAGACGGGTTACATTAAGCTGAGCAAGTTCTCTGCCACTACCCATAAGGAATTTGTCAATGCCGCCAAGAAGCTGAAAGAAGCTGGAATGACGAAATTGGTGTTTGATTTGCGTGGCAATTCGGGCGGTTATCTGAACGAAGCGGTCGAAATTGCCGATGAGTTCCTGACCAAAGGCAGCCTGGTGGTCTTCACGGAAGGACGTCAGCGGCCCCGATACACCTATTTTGCCCGTAAAAAAGGCCTCCTTGAGGAGATCCCTGTGGTGGTCCTGATTGACGGTGAATCGGCCAGCGCCAGTGAGATTGTGGCGGGTGCCTTGCAGGATAACGACCGTGGCACCATTGTGGGGCGTCGCTCGTTCGGCAAGGGCTTGGTGCAGGAACAGATCATGCTGAGTGACAAGTCGGCCATCCGCGTTACGGTGGCACGCTATTACACCCCTACGGGTCGTTGCATCCAGAAGCCTTTTACCGGCGACAGGGAAGATTATCTCTTTGAGTCGTACGAGCGTTATGAGAATGGCGAGTTGTTCTCGGCGGATAGCATCCATTTTACGGATTCGCTGAAGTATTATACGCCTCAAGGCAAGGTGGTGTATGGTGGCGGCGGCATTATGCCCGATGTGTATGTGCCGCTGGTCAACGACAGCACAGAGTATTATTTCAACAGGATTACCAATACGGGCATCCTTTATCAATATGCGTTTGATTATTGCGACAGTCATCGCCAGGAGTTGGCCAAGTACAAGACCGTGGCCGATTTCGAAAGATCGTTCCATGTTACCGATGCCATGTTTGCCGAGTTGGTGAAACGGGCTGAGGCCAAAGGATTGAAAGGCAATGAACAGGAGAAGCAGGTGGCACGCAAGGAAGCTGACATTTTGCTGAAGGCATACATTGCCCGTGATGTGTTCGACGAAGAGGGTTTTTATCCGATTTACCGTCCCATGGATGACGTGCTCCAGAAGGCTTTGGAGGTGCTGAAATAAAAAAATCGCATTAATAATCGTCAGTTAATATAAAATTTGTATTTTTGCAGCCCGATTTTTAGGCAAATGGAAAAGGAAAACGAATTCTTGATCCCTGTCAGCGGCCTTGCCCTGGGTGTTCACAACTTCAAGTTCGACATCAAGGACGATTTCTTTGCCGACTTGGACTATTCCGAGGTGAAGCATGCCGAGGTGACGGTGGATCTGGAAGTGATAAGGGAAGAGTTGATGATGACTCTGAACTTTCACATCGAAGGCAAGGTTGAGGTTCCTTGTGACCGCTGCGCTGACGAGTTCTTCATCCCGATCCAGAGCGATCAGGTGTTTTACATCAAGATCGGTGCCGAAGAGGTCGAGGAATCAGACGACGTGGTCGCCGTGCCTGCTGAGGAGCACGCATACGACATCCGTTCTTTGGTTTATGAATACATCATCCTATCGATACCGATCCATCGGGTTCATCCCGAAGGCGAGTGCAATCCGAAGGTGATCGCAATGCTCTCTCACGATGAGGAACCCTCTGACGAGGAAGCATCGGCAACGGATCCCCGGTGGGCGGCTTTGAAGGATGTCAACATTGAAGACAATTAAACAACTGGTATTAACATTTTAAAATAAAAGTAAAATGGCACATCCTAAACGCAGACAGTCTCACACCAGAGGCGCAAAGAGAAGAACGCATTACAAGGCTGAAGTCCCTACACTGGCAGTTTGCCCAGTAACCGGCACCATGCACGTCTACCACAGAGCATATTATGTTGACGGCGACCTTTACTACAAAGGAAAACTCGTCATGGCAGCTAAGCAATAACGGATTTTTTTCATAATCTTTATATTGTTTTTCCCCACTGGGCCTGTACCAGTGGGGTTTTTTCGTTTGTCGGGATACCCCAACGGCACGGCATATCTCCCTGCGGGAGATACGCAATGTGCCTTTTGTGGTATCTCGACAAGTTACTTGGCTTTGCAGGCTAGAGCAAGGGCTTTCTCGGCGGAATCGAACTCCAGTGTCAATTCGCTAGAATGATGCGCATCGCTTGAAATGATCATCGGAATCCCCATCTTATGGGCTTCGACCATCAGCCAAGGCGAAGGGTAGAAGCCGTTGTAACGTTTCTTATAAATCCCTCTCGTATTGATCTCCATGACCAAGCCCTTCTGATGGATGAGATCAAGTGTTTCCAAGGCCAATTTACGGTACCAGGGTTCGTCTTCATGGAAGTACCGGTCGCGGTTATGCATCTTGATCTTGTCGAAATGTGCGATGATGTCGAACGTTTCATGCTCAATCATGGCGTTGGTCTGATCGTAGAAGCACTTCACGGCTTTGCGGATGTCACCATCAAAGAATTTCTGCAGGCCTTCGTCGTAGATTTCCCATTTGGGCCCGTCAATAAACCAAAGCTCTTCGGGGTTGGAGGAATGTCCTACCAAGTGCACGCCACCAATCACATAATCCAAATGATATTTTTCCTTGGTTGCGGCAAAAGGCTCGGAAACACCGGGAACATAATCGGTTTCCAAACCGCAGAGGATTTCAATGCTGTCTTTGAATTCCTCCTTCAATGCGGCGATTTCCTTTACGTAGTCGGGCATCCGCTCTGCTTTCACGGCAAAGGTGGTTTCAAATGGCAAAGGCCCGTGTTCCGAGAAACCGAGCTTGATTAATCCTTGACGAATGGCTTCTTCCACCATTTCTCTTGGGGTGGATTTGCCATCGGAATAGATGCTGTGGGTATGTAAGTTGAAGTTTTGCATCTTATGCGTTTTCGGAAATGATCTTATAAACCTTATCTCCGCGTCGCACCACTGCCTTCACGGGGATGGAGCAGAGGTCGCCCTTGACGGCTTGCTTCACGGGGCCGTCGTCGAGGCGGAGTTCCCGGATGGTGTCTTCATAGACGCCTGTGGTGGGGCCGATGATCATGAGGGGGTCGTCCATATTGAGGTCGTGGGTCTCCACTCGAATCTCTGCCACGCTGAGTTTGCTGAAATAGTTGGTCACTGTGCCGATGAAGAGTTTGGTTTGGGTGGCTTGAGAGCCGTACTGTTCCGACCATTCGAAAGTGCGGCGGCCCAGATAATAACCATCCCAGAAACCACGATTGTAGACGCTCTTCAGGCGTTCCATCCAAGTTTCGATCTTCTCTTGGGTAAAGGTGCCTTCCTGGATGGCCTTGATTGCCTCGTGATAGACCTCTACGGTCATCTTGGTGTATTCGGGCGAACGGCCACGTCCCTCAATCTTCAAGACTTCCACACCGGCATCCAACACCCGATCCAGGAAGGGTAGGGTGCATAGGTCCTTGGGCGACATGATGTATTGGTTTTCCAAAGCCAATTCATAACCCTCCTCACGCTCCTTTACGTCGTAGCCGCGACGGCAAAGCTGCAGGCAGGCGCCTCGGTTGGAAGAAGAATTGAAGATGTCCTGGCTCAAGTTGCATTTGCCTGAGATGGCCATGCACAAGGCACCGTGGCAGAACACCTCAATGCGCACCAACTCGCCATGGGGGCCTCGGATCTGCTGACGCTCGATCTCTTCGGTGATGTGCTTCACCTGGTCGATGTTGAGCTCACGGGCGGTCACCATCACATCGGCAAACTGGGAGTAATACTTCACAGCCTCCAAGTTGGTGATGTTGCATTGGGTGGACATGTGGACCTCCACGCCAATCTTTCGGGCGTATTGGATCACGCTCTGGTCGGAGGCAATGATGGCCGAAATGCCGTTGGCCTTGATGGCATCAAGCAGTTGATGCATCTCCTCCATCTCCTCGTCGTAGATCACCGTGTTGACGGTGACATAACTTTTCACCCCATTGGCGTTGCAAGTCTCAGCGAGTTGCCTGAGGTCGTCCAAGGTGAAGTTCTTGGCCGATCTCGACCTCATATTCAACTTGCCGATGCCGAAATACACGCTTCCGGCACCGGCTTGGATGGCGGCTGCCAGGGCTTCGTACGAGCCCACTGGAGCCATGATTTCTATGTTCTTTTTCACTTTCCCAATCTCTTATTCAGTGCCTCGGTTTGTGCTTCAAAGCCTTTCTTTCCCAACAGGGCAAACATGTTCTTTTTATAGGCTTCCACGCCAGGTTGATCGAAGGGGTTTACCTCAAGCATATAACCGCTCAGGGCGCAACCCATCTCGAAGAAATAAATTAACTGACCGAGCACGTAAGCGGAGATCTCGGGAATGACGATGCGGATGTTCGGCACACCACCGTCTTCGTGGGCGAGCATGGTGCCCAACTCAGCCTTGTGGTTGACCTCGGAAATGCGCTTGCCGGCAATGTAATTCAGCTGGTCAAGGTCCTCGCTTTCCATCGGGATGCGTAGCTCGTGATCGGAGTTCTCCACCGAAATGACAGTCTCAAACAGGTTGCGGATGCCGTCCTGGATGTACTGCCCCATGGAGTGGAGGTCGGTGCTGAAAGTAACTGAGGCGGGGAAGATGCCCTTGCCGTTCTTGCCGTGGCTCTCGCCGTAAAGCTGCTTCCACCATTCGCTGAAATACACCAGCCGGGGCTCGTAGTTGACCATGATCTCGTTGGTCTTGCCCATGCCGTAAAGAATATGGCGCACCACGGCGTATTCCGACACGAAGTTGCCATTCAGCGTGGGATTGCTCTTGCACAGCTTTTCGATTTCAATGGCTCCTTGGATGAGTTGGCGAATGTCGATACCTGCCATGGCAATGGGCAACAAGCCTACGGGAGTCAACACGGAGAAACGGCCGCCCACGTCATCGGGGACGATATAAGTCTTGTAACCTTTCACGTTGGCCAGTTGTTTCAAAGCGCCTTTGGCCTTGTCGGTGATGGCAATGATGCGTGAAGCGGCTTCTTTCTCGCCATACTTATTGATAATATGCTGTTTCAGGATGCGGAAAGCAATGGCAGGCTCGGTGGTAGTGCCAGATTTGGAAATGACCGCCATTGAATAGTCCTTCTTGTCAAGAATGGCTATGAGTTCACGGAGGTAGTCCTCGCTCATGTTATGACCGGCATACACCACCAGGGGCTTGGCATCCGTCAATGGTGCAAAATGGTTTTGCAAGGCCTCAATGACTGCACGGGCGCCCAGATAGGAACCGCCAATGCCAATGACCACGAAGATTTCCGACTTTTTGCGCAATTCAGAGGCTGTCTTCTCGATGTCGGAAACTAGGCTTTCATCGATTTCTGAAGGCAGGTTCACCCAGCCAAGGAAGTCGTTACCGGCTCCAGTGCGGTTGTAAATGGTGTTGTAAGTCGATGCGACTTGCGACTCGTAGGATTGAATCTTTTCCTTGTTGACAAAGGAATTGGTGTGGGTAAGTTCAAGTTTCATAACATAAGAATTTGATGCAAATATAGTCAAAAACAAGAAAATCCCTACCGAGGCAGGGATTTTCTAGAACCAAAAACCAAAATTTATGAAACCTTTATTTCGCAACCTTTTGGGTTGCAAGGTTATGATAAGAACCGCTGCAAAAATACGACAATTTTTTAATTCACAATAAAAAATTAGTTATTTTTGTTATCACAATTCAAAAACTACTTAAAATGGCACAGAAGATCAATATTCTTTTAGCTGAAGATGATAGAAATCTGGGAGTCATTCTTAAGAAGTATCTGGAAACGAAGGAAATGCCTGTCACTTTATGCGCTGATGGCGAAGAGGCTCTTAGGGCCTTTAAGGAGGGCAATTTCAACTTTTGTATTTTTGATATCATGATGCCTCTTATGGACGGCTTCACCCTGGCCCGTGCGGTCAAGAAACTGGACAAACGTGTACCCATTGTGTTTTTAACTGCGAAATCCGATCAAAAAGATATTATCGAGGGATTCAAGTTGGGCGCCGACGATTACATCACCAAGCCTTTCAGCATGGATGTACTGGTGCTACGCATCCAAGCGGTTTATAACCGAACCATGATCAGCGCCCCGGCTCCGACATCCTTCAAACTCGGGTCGTTCACTTTCGACGCCCCACGCCACCTTCTCTTGAAAGGGGAGGAAAGGCGCAAACTGACTTCGAAGGAGGCCGACTTGCTGTTGCTGTTATGCGAAAACATGAACGAGACGCTTGAACGGAGTGTGGCGTTGTGCAAGGTATGGTGCGAAGACTCGTATTTCAACGCCCGTTCCATGGATGTGTACATTACCAAGTTGCGCAAGTACTTCAAGGATGAGCCTAATGTAGAACTGGTTAACGTCCACGGTGTAGGCTTCAAGTTGCTAGTCAAATCCTAATGCAGGATTAATGGATGATGCCGGGATTTGTGCCCTGGGATCATTGAAGAAATCCCATAGCGACTCACCTGAAACGCCAGTGTCAGTGTTGGTGAGGATGATGAGGACGCGGTCTTGTTCCATGTCGCGGATGAAATAGGTACGGAATCCCTTCCACCATCCGAAGTGGTATCGCACTCCGGGATGCTTGTCGCTCATGCGCCAACCGAAACCGTAGTTCTCTCCTTTTTTCCAAATGGGTGACCCGGGCATGAAGGCTTCCCGCTGGATGCTGTCGGGAAGGAAGGTGTTGTATTGCAGTGCCAAATGGAATTTATAAAGGTCATCGACGGTGGAGTACATCACTTTGTCGCCGACCACTCCGTTCAGATAGTCGTCTTGGGCTCTCCGTGCACCTTTGCGTAGCATACCGTGCCCCTGGACATCCGCATCGACATAGGTCTTCAGCCGATCGACATCTCGTAAGCTGTAGATGTAGGAATGGTCCATCCCCAAGGGAGCGAAGAGGTTTTCTTGCATGAAATCCTCGAAATGCTGCCCCGTGATCCGCTCAATGACACTGGCTAAAAGCACGTAGTTCACGTTGGTGTAATGGAAGGTGATGTCGGGCTGGTTATAGGGGTCGGGTAGATGCTCGCCATAGAGTTTGATGACATCTTCGTTGCGGAGCGGGACGCATCGGTCGGGCCATTGCTCATCGGCCAGGACCTCGTAGCGCGAAAGACCTGAGCGGTGATTCAGCAGGTGTCGTATGGTGATGCCTTCGTAAGGGAATTCAGGGATGTATTTGGTGAGCTGGTCGTCATAGTCAAGCTTGCCTTGGAAGTGCAGCAGCATGATGGCTTCAGCGGTGAACATTTTCGAAACCGAGGCCAGCTGGAATTGGTCGTCGATTTGTATGGAATCCTTCGGCCTGACCAGGTTACGCCATCCAAAAGCCTTCCTGAAGAGGATCGTTCCGCCTTCAGCATAGAGCACGGCCCCGTTCAAGCCTTGACTTTTTCGCATCTCGTTGAAGGTGCTTTCCGTAAAGTTGATGCAACGTTCAATTTGCTCTTGGCCTAAGTCAACAAAGAGGCTGTCGGTATTCAACTCGGGCACGATTCCTTGGCGTTGCCGCCCGCAAGAGGAGAGCAGTAGGAGGGTTAGTCCGAAGGCAAATAATATGGTGTGAAACAGATTCTTCATAGAAAGAAGCAAAGATAGAGAATTTTTTTGTAATTTTGCCGCACTTTTTTGATTACAAAACAAATTCATGTCACAATTTACAGATTTTGGATTGAACTCCGCTCTGCTGAAGGCTATTGAGGAGCTGGGGTTTGAAAATCCTATGCCGATACAGGAACAAGCGATTCCTGTGTTGTTGGAATGCGACACCGATTTTGTCGGTCTCGCCCAGACGGGAACTGGAAAGACAGCCGCATTTGGATTGCCGCTGCTCCAGAAGATTGACCCCTCACAGCGCTCAGTGCAAGCGCTGATCCTCTGCCCTACGCGTGAGCTCTGCATGCAGATCACCAAGGACCTTCGCAACTATGCGAAGTACATTCCGGAAATCCTCATCGTGCCGGTTTATGGCGGTGCCAGCATCGAACTTCAGTTCAAGGACCTGGCCAAGAAGCCGCAGATCATTGTGGCCACGCCTGGTCGTTTGCGCGACATGATTCGCCGCAACCGTGTTGACTTCACCAACGTGAAGACCATGATTCTTGACGAGGCTGACGAAATGCTCAACATGGGCTTCCAGGAAGAGGTGGATGACATTCTTGAATACATGCCCAAGGAGCGCAACACCATGCTCTTCTCGGCTACCATGCCGAAAGAGGTTGAGGCGATCCTCAACAAGTATATGACGGATCCCGTGAAGGTGGCCGTGGGTGAACGCAACTCGGGTACCGCCAACGTGGATCACCGTTATTACATGATGGCCGCCAAGGACCGTTACTCGGTGCTGAAGCGCATCATCGACTACACGCCGTCCATCTATGGCATCATCTTCTGCCGTACCAAACTCGAGACCCAGGAGATTGCCGACAGTCTCATCCAAGATGGCTATAATGCAGCCGCCCTGCACGGAGACCTCTCTCAGGCCATGCGCGACAACGTGATGGATCACTTCCGCAAACGCAGCTTGCAGCTGTTGGTGGCTACCGACGTGGCTGCCCGTGGCATCGACGTGAAGGAACTGACTCACATCATCAACTATAATCTGCCTGACGATATCGAGACTTACGTACACCGTAGCGGCCGTACGGGTCGTGCCGACAAACGGGGCATCTGCATCAGCTTGGTGCACCTTCGTGAGAAACACAAGATCAAACAAATCGAGAAAATCTTGGGTCGTCCTATCGAACGCGCGATGATTCCTACGGGTAAGGAAGTTTGCGAGAAGCAGTTGTTCAACCACATTGACCGCATCGAACACGTTGACATCAACCGTGAGGATATTGACGATTATTTGCCCGTCATCTTCAAGAAGTTGGAATGGATGAGCCGCGAGGAGCTGATCACCCGCATGGTGGCCTTGAACTTCAACCGTTTCCTTGATTATTACAAAGACGCCGTTGATCTCAATGCGGACGACAAGGCGGAGAAAAAAGACAAAGCAGAGCGCAAGAAGGAACGTGACCGCATGGATGAGACCATGAAGCGCCTTTACTTCGGTTTGGGCAAGAACGATCATGTGCTGCCACAGAAGATCATTGGTAAGATCAATGACGTCACCCATACCAAGAACATCCCGATCGGCCGTATCGACCTCTTCCCTGATTTTTCCTATGTTGATGTGGAAGAAAGCTTTATTCCCATGATTCTCGAGTGTTTCTCCGATCCACGCAAGAACCCTCAGGGTATCGTGGTGGAGGTGGCCAAGGAACAGCCTAAGCGCGAAAAGAAGGCCGCTGTTTCCGAAGGTGAGAAAAAGGATCGCGGCGAAAAGAAAGAACGTCGGGAGAAAAAGGAACGCCGTGACGAGGATCGCCCGAAATACAAAGTGGAACGTTCCCGGGATGGCCATGAGTGGCTTGATCCCGATTGGCGAGAGCATTTGGATGACATTGATGTGTTCGTTGACGAGGAAGATACCCGTCCAAGTCGTAAGAAACGTAACGAAGAGCGTGGCTTTGGAGCCAAAAAGGAATCCCGTTCCAAGGGTTTCCGCTCCAGCGACTATGACATAGGCCCCCGTTCTTCAAAAAGTTCATCGAGAAGTTCTTCGAAGGCTTCTTCAAAGGGCTCGTCGAAGAGTTCGTCAAGAGGCTCATCGTCGAAGGAATCCGGCCGCGGCCGTCGTGGTGCCGCCCGCAATGAGGAACCTAATTATTATGCTCCGAAGCATCGTGGTGGAAGGCGTAAGTAAATGGATTGAAGCAGCACGGCCAAGGACCGTGCTGCTTTCATTATCAGGGGTGATGATGGGCTGCTTTTTGGCGGCTTCGACGGGGTTGAGCAATCCCGTCGTGTGGGTGTTGTGCGCATTGACGGCCATCACTCTTCAAGTGCTTTCCAATCTTGCCAACGATTACGGTGACTTCAAGCAAGGCGTTGACAACGCCCACCGCACAGGGCCCCAGCGTACCCTCCAAAGCGGTGCCATCACCGAACGGCAAATGCGTGCCGGCATCGCCGTCACTGCCGCCATTGCCTTTGTTGCTGGTGCCTTGTTGATCTTTGTCTTTGCCCGATTGACCTGGCGAGAGTTGGCCGTCTTTGCGGCTTTGGGCGTCGGTGCGGTCTTGGCGGCCCTGCTTTACACGCTCGGCAAACGGCCTTATGGTTATCGTGGCCTTGGTGATCTGTTTTGTTTCCTATTCTTCGGCTGGGTGGCCGTGGCGGGAACCTATTACCTCTCTACAAAAATCCTTGAATTCACCGTCTTGCTTCCCGCTACCGCAATGGGCTTCCTCTCTAATGCAGTGTTGAACATCAACAATATGCGGGATTACGAGAATGACAAGGCTTCTGGCAAAAACAGCCTCGTGGTGAAGATTGGCTTGAAGCGGGCTTTTGCCTATCATGTCTTTTTGATTGTCGGGGCGTTCATCTGTCTTTCCATCTTCCTATGGCTGAAACAGGCTCCATGGTATGCGTACGCTTTTTGGCTGCTTTTCCCTTTGTTTGCAAAGGATCTTGTTACCATCAGGAAGACGTTCGAGTCTGGCCAACTCGACCCCCTGCTCCCAAAGCAGGTGCGTCAATCCTTTTTTTTAGTGTTGATTTTCTCGATTGTTTTCTTGTTTATTTAATTTTTTTGTATTTTTGGAGTGTAAACCTCATTATTTATTAAAAAATTAAATCATGAAAAAACTTTGTATTGCACTCTTTGCAGTGTGTTTGTTGTTTACAGGCTGCAGTAAAATCTTCGATTTTGACAATGACAATGATAACAATGGAGGATACGGAGGAGGTGGGAGTACTCCTACCTACAATCTGACTGGCACCTGGTCGGCACAGATGCAATCTTATCAATCCCAAGGAGTTACCCATTATTTTAGGCCAGAGGTGACAGTTTTTGTTGATAACAACACGCTGAAACTGTATGGTCGTGTTTATGATGTGCAGGCGGGTTTGTTCCAGGACCCGTTTCCATCACACTCGGGATGGTATTATTACGGGGACGCCGTGAAGGTATGCACGTATACCGTTGCTGACAATAAGGTATATGTCCCGTCTGCTGGTTTGATCTATACCATTTCGGGCAACAGTCTCTTGATTGAGGGTACGAACAAAATCCTTGAAAGATGGAGAGTAAAGTCTGTTAGCATACAAAAAAAAGACATCAGTTTCTGATGTCTTTTTTTTGTGTCGAATGCCCTGCCAAATTATCGAACTTCTTTGAGGACTTTAACAAGATTGTTGATTTCATTGAAAAGCATTGTGTGTTGAATAAGGGGTATAATATAAATAGTTTGTGATTGGTGATTGTAAGGTTGTTATTGATAAATTAAAATTATGCTACAAAAGAGATAACGAGAGCCAGTTTTGGCAAATGATTACGGAGCAACCCGACCATCTTAATATTGGTGATTTTGATTTGGTCAGAGGTCAAGCCGATGGAACATACGAAGGCATTTATGGGGTTGCCTATGCTCAACATGAATTTGGCACATTGCTATTTGACAGGTTTTCCGACAAGGAAAAGAAATATTGTTGGGTTAGCATAAGAAACCAAGTGTTTTATTCCAATACGATGCGCATAGACATTCTTAACGAGTTTCAAGATGCAGTTGGATTTGAGGGCATCAATAACATCACCCAATTGGATTTGGCTTGTGATTTGCCATTTAATCCAGTGCCGAGGATAAAGAAATTATTGAAGCGTGAAGATGTTTCGGTTGTACGATGTGGAACGAAGATTGAAGATAAGAAACAGGTGATTGATGGCTTGTTTTTCCTGCATCCCACCAATGGACTGAAAGAACTTGCCCCGACTTTATATTTCAGCGATAACGACAAAAGAAAATCTTTCGTGGTGTACGATAAGAAAAAGGAAATCCAGCATAGCGATAAGGCATACATTGCAGACTATTACGGCAATCCAAGGCGATTGTATAGGTTGGAAATAAGGTTGACCTCCGATGAGTTATTCCGTTACTTCAAGAAAAACGATATATCACCTTCAGTTGATTTGCTTGTTGACCAATCGTTTTTGAAAACCATGTACGATGAATTTCTATTTCGATTACTCCATTTCAGTTACAAGCGAAAATCCATTGGCTTGTTGGATGCGGTGTTGGCGATGAAAGAAGGGTATGATATAGATGTGAAGATGCACCATTAGGGATATAACCATAGTCCCTACCGATACACCAATCATATCCCTGTGGATGCAAGTTGATGTATCAAAACTCCAAGTGTATCAATATAATCTATTCTTGATGTTCAAACACAACTTGTTTTTGTGTCTTTTTAATCATTTAGATTTTTGTGAAAAAGTTGTATATTTGTGCCATGATAAACATTATGATTCAATTAAGAAAGGAGTATCTATGAAAAAAGTATTAGTAATTGCTTTGCTTTTATTGTTTTACTTAGAATCTAACGGACAGATAAAACTCTCTACACAAGCAGAAAAGCAAGAAGAAGAGGTCGCCTTTGATGATAGCAAAAATTGGCAAGGAGAACAATATAGAAGTTATATTGGGCAATCGTTATACGTTGTCCCCAAGACTGAAAAATTAGTTCAATATGGATATAGCGGCTTTTTCTTGAAGCCGGATGGTGATGTGTATGAGCCCATGAGTTCCTCCTCCCGTTTCAACCCCAAAACCAAACATGAGGCATTAGCAAATAAAACTCTAATTGTAGAAGATGTAGTTATTAGCGGCAAAGACTATCTCGGCAAACCAAATGTATATCTTAAACTTACTCTTGATGCAGATACATTATACTTTAAATATGATTTAATGTACGAACACAACTTCCCATTTATTGTAATGAGTTATTTGGATAGGTTGCAGAAGGATAATATTGGGAAACAATTTGTTATGAAAAAAGTGCTTGATAAAACCACCACGGATTACGTAACAGGAAAAGAAGTGGTTTATATTCCCGGTTCAATATGGACTTGTACCGATATAGTGTTGGATACCAAATATTACAATCTAACAAAGATTTTTACCAATGACAAGGAAGAAACCATTAGTGGTTTTGAAGCATTGTTCATTTTAAAAGAGTATAAGGAATCATTAGAGAAGATTTATGGTAAAAAATTAGTACAAGAAGCCATTAACGGCAATATTAAAATTGGCATGCCAAAAGAATTAGTTATCGTATCATGGGGAAAACCAGATGATATTAACTACAGCAGTTATGGTGAACAATGGGTATATAGTGGTCAATACGTATATATTGAAAAAGGTAAAGTGACAGGTTGGAATTAACAACTATAGTATAAGCGATTCTTTATTTCCAAGATAATTCTTGGCTTTCCCTTCTGTTTCTTTCAACATGATTTCACCTTTTCTAATGGTGAAACCTGTTTTCGTTACATAATGCAAGGGTTTACCTTCTTTCCGTAACTGACAGAAAACATTATTCAACGAATGAATGTTGATGCCCAGTTCTTCATCCGTATGTTTTGAATACATGGATGCCGGAGAGCCATAAAATTCAAAGCCGCCTTCCCATTCGAGATAGATTACATTTCGTGCCATGACATTCAATTTGGCGCAAAGATATGTGATTCTACCTCAAAAAATTATTATTTGTATCAAAAAATCTTTCAAAATTATTTGGTGTATCAAATAATAATTTGTAATTTAGCCAGCGTAATCAATCAAACACATACACACTATGGAAAACGCAGTCATTTACGCAAGAGTTTCAACACAGGGTCAAGACTATGAAAGACAGGTCGAAGAATTACGGGCTTATGCTCAACGTAATGATTATCAGATTGTCGCAGAGTTTACCGAGACAATCAGCGGAGCAAAGAAAGTGGATGAGCGCAACGCCATGTCCGAAATGTTGAACTATGTTACCAGTAACGATGTGAAGCGAGTTTTGGTTTACGAGTGCAGTCGTATCAGCCGCCGTGCAGCGGATTTCTTGAACATCATTGACTATCTGACCGAACATAAGATTTCGCTTTACATTCATCAGAATGGACTTGAAACACTGCAACGGGACGGCAGCGTGAACCCCATTGCTCAACTTGTGTTGGGTATCATAGGACAATTCAACCAAATGGAACGTGGTCTTATCCGCAGCCGGATGGAAAGCGGCTACAACCATTATAGAAGTACCGGCGGCAAGGTCGGCAGGAAAGCCGGATACAAGAAAAGCGATGAGCAGATGAAAGAAGAGTATGCGGAGCAAATCCGGCTTTTGAAGAAGGGTATTTCGTTGCGTAACGTGCAGAAAATCACGGGAACATCAATAAATACCCTCCGAAAACTGAAGGAAATGGTATCGTAATTTATACATGAATCTTGGTTTTTGATTTTTAATGGTTTCCGTTGAGATTCAAAAAATACAATAACTTAATTATCAATAAATTATGATTAGTTTTTGCTTTATATCATGTGTTATCCGCCTCGTATTATTATGGGTGGGTGGTAAGCAGAATAGGGGTATAACAATCGGACATGAATATTTTTTCCACTTTTTTAATGGATTTTTATTGACTTTCTGTCCTTTCCATACTACTTATTTATTGGTAATGAACTTTACCAAAAAGTATAATTCAAATAATTCTAACAATTATAATCTGTAAAAATGAAATGACTATGGAAAAGAACTACAAAAGACAATACAGGGAATGCCCTGTAGAAGTGAGAAAGAAAATCAGTGCGAAGATGAGAGGCAGAAAGAAGACCAGCGTACATAAACAGAATATTTCCAACGGAATGAAGAACTATTGGGCCGGCGTGCCTTCTATGAGCGGCACGGACTTTACAAGTACAGGTAGGATTGTTTAATTTGGTTTTTATCGAAAGTTTTTGTATAATCCAATTAAAATAAAGGGTATCACGAAATTATGAATGCTTAATTATCAAGATTATGACGAAGATTTTAGAAAATTAGGACTTAACGAAAGCGAACAAAAGGTGGTATTAGATTACTTCCACCAATTAGGAGAAATCATTATTAATAATAAAATCAATAATTTAACAACAAATGATTAGTGAATTTTACAAAAACGAAAGCAATGACAATGCGGTGTCCAGTCGCAAAATGGCAGCATTGTGGTTAAGAGGGTCAAACCCACAAGGTTTAGACTATCAAGAAAAAGTATGTAACGAATTTGCGGAGCATAACGGAATTTCAATAAAGAAAACCTATGGCTGTATGGGTGTATCAACGGGACAGCAAGGTGAACTATTGAACAATATGGTTTCAGAGGTCACACAAGACCAAGAAATCAATGTGATTCTTGTTTTTTCGGAAGACAGGTTGAGCAGAAAAAAGCCGGAAGTATCAGAGTTGAAGGCGTTACTGAAAGCAAAAGGGGTGGACTTAATTATTGCCGGCCCCAATAATAAACAAAGTGAATAAAACAAAACGTATGAGTTGGAAACGAAAGAAAAAGAGAGCAGCCGCAAAGAAGGTTGATTACGCCAAGTTAGAAAACAAGGTGGCGGCATTGTGGACCAGAGTTTCAAGCGAAAAGCAGGAACAGAACAATTGCAGTTTGGAAACGCAGGAAAAAGTGTGTAGAGAATTTGCGGAGCATCACGGCATTAGGATTAAAAAGTGTTTTGGTGGCACACACGAGAGTGCAAAGAAAATGGGTGAACTCTTCAATAAAATGGTTGCGGAGGTCACGAGAGATAAGGAAATCAATGTGATATTGGTATATTCCTATGACCGATTTAGCCGTGCAGGGTCGGAGGCATCTGTTAAGAAAGCTTGGCTGAAATCGAAGGGCATCTATTTGGTTAGTGCCACGCAGCCATTAGACCCAGATTCCGCATCGGGTGACTTTATGGAAGATGTAATGTTTCTTTTTTCCAAGTTTGATAACACTATCCGCAAGGATAAGTGTGTCGGTGGAATGGTAGAGTGTTTGCGCCGTGGTGAATGGTTTAATGCAGCCCCGTTTGGCTACGACCATTACAAAGAAGATAAGCACCATTATCTGAAAGTGAATTGGAAGGGTGAGTTGTTGCGTAAAGCATTTCAGTGGAAAGCCAACGAGGGGTTGAGCAATCCGGAAATATGTGACCGACTAAAAGCGTTGGGGTTGGATGTTGATAGAAAGAAATTGTCGTATATCTTTATGAATCCAATCTATTGCGGTTATATCCGGCATAATCTGTTGGAGGAAGGCGAATTGGTCAAAGGCAACCACGAACCCATTGTGGATGTGGAAACGTTCAAACGTATCAACAATTTGTCAAATGCCGGCTATGAACATAGGGAGGTCACAGAGAATTTCCCATTGAAACGTTATGTCAGATGTGCCGATTGCGGCGGTTATCTTACGGGGTACTCGGTCAAGGCAAGAGGCAAGGATTACTATAAATGTAATAAAATCGGATGTAAACACAATCAATCCGTTGAAAGGATGCACAATAAGTATATTGGTTTATTGGAGAGTTACGAATTGCCAGTAGCGTTAAAGCCGGTTTTGAAACGGGTGCTTACGAGTTTGTTTGATGAATGCCAAAAGGATAGAACCGAAACAACGGGGTTGCTTCACAAAAGGAAAACGGAATTGGAGAACAAAATTACGAGTGTTCAATACAGGTTTGGAGTTGGTGAGATAGGGCAGGAGGTATATGATGTCACCATATCGAAACTGAAGGAGGAGCAGTCCGAAATTCTGTCACAATTGGCGAGCATCGAGGAAAATTTATCGAACAGGTCAAAATACATTGATGCGGTAATTGCAATTTGCTGTAAATTAGGAACTTTATGGAATGAAGGAGATTATCACTTAAAGCAAAGTTTGCAAAAATTGGTGTTCCCTGACGGGGTATTATTTGACAAGAAAATAGATGGTTATCGAACAGAAAATCAGAACGCAGTTTTTGAGATATTCCGCAGATTTTCAGATACTTATAAAAACAATAAAGGGGCAGCAGATAGTCTGTTGTCCCTTTATGTCGGAGTGGCCCGACTCGAACGGGCGACCGCTTGCACCCCATGCAAGAATGCTAGCCAACTGCACCACACCCCGATTGCATTTGCGGCTGCAAAAATAGGAATGTTTTTTGAATTGACAATCACTTTGGCCGAAAATTTTTATCTTTGCCCGAAATAAATCTAACTGAACAACTGAACAACTAACAACTGTAAACTATGGAAAGAGTTGAATGTCTCATCATTGGCTCCGGTCCTGCAGGCTATACCGCAGCCATTTATACTTGCCGCGCTGACATCAAGACGGTTGTGTACGAAGGAATGCAACCGGGCGGTCAACTTACACAAACCACTGAAATTGAAAACTTTCCTGGCTACCCCAAGGGAATCAACGGACCCGATATGATGGAGGAGATCCGTCAACAGGCATTACGCTTCGGCGCAGAGATCCGCGAAGGTGAAGTCACCGCTATCGATGTCTCGCAACGGCCTTTCAAGGTGACTACTGAATATGATGGTGAGCTGTTGGCTGACAGCATTATCGTCTCTACAGGCGCCGCTGCACGCTATCTTGGCATCCCTTCCGAAGAGGAGTTCAAGGGTGGCGGTGTGTCGGCTTGCGCTACTTGCGACGGCTTCTTCTATAAAGGCAAGGATGTTGCAGTAGTCGGTGGTGGTGACACGGCTTGCGAGGACGCCACCTATCTGGCCAAGCTTTGCAACAAGGTCTATCTGATTGTTCGCCGTGATGTGCTTCGTGCCTCCAAGGCCATGCAACATCGTGTGCTGAATACGCCCAATATTGAGGTTTTGTGGAAACACCAAACCAAGGAACTTTTTGGTGAGCAGCAGGGTTTCATGAAGAAATTGAAAGGGGCGGTGCTCTATCACAGTGACACCAAAGAGGAGCGGACCATCTATGTGGACGGCTTCTTCGAGGCCATTGGCCATACGCCAAACACAGCGCCGTTCAAGGGTGTCCTTGAGATGGACGAAGAAGGCTATATCCTCACCAAACCGAAATCGACGGCTACCAATGTTCCTGGTATCTTTGCTTGTGGCGATTGCCAGGATCGCATTTACCGTCAGGCCATCGTGGCTGCCGGAACGGGTGCCATGGCGGGCATCGAGGTGGAGCGATACTTGGCTGAACACAAATGAATTTTCAGACCGAAATAAAGATTCAACCCTTGGAGCAGACCATTGCCTATGGTGATGGCCTGCTCTTTCTTGGTTCCTGCTTCGCCGATGAAGTGGGTGGAATCTGTCGTGGCTTGGGTTTCGATGCGCTTATCAATCCTTTTGGCGAGCTGTACAATCCCATCAGTGTCATGCAATCGTTTCAGCGTTTAAAGGACGGAAAGCCATTCATGCATGATGATGTGATAGCAGTAGGCGAGGGGCAATACTGTACCTTCAGCCATAATACGGCCTTTTGGAACTGCTCAGAGTCGGCACTTTTGGAGCAGGTCAATCAAAGTCTTGCTGAGGCTCATGCACATTTCTTGAAGTCTAAATGGATCGTCATTAGTTTGGGCACTTCGTGGGTTTTTCGATACAAGGTAAATGGACGGGTGGTCAGTAATTGTAATAAACTGCCTGCGCAACAATTCGAGCGCGATTTTTTGCCTATGGAGCATTCCACTCGGTATCTTACCGAGATGGTCAGCCAAAATCCTGACAAACAGTTCGTTTTCACCGTGTCGCCTCTTCGTCATCTCAAGGACGGCCTTCACGGAAATCAACTCAGCAAAGCGGCCTTGCTTTTGGCTGTGGATGAGGTTTGTTCATGGTATGAAAACGCCCATTATTTTCCCGCTTACGAGATCCTTCTTGACGAGCTTCGTGACTACCGTTTTTACAAAGAAGACATGGTGCATCCCACGGATCAAGCGGTTCGTTACATTTGGGATAAGTTCATTGATTTTGCCATTAATCCTTCTGAAAAACCCGCCATGCAAGCGGTTGCCGAGCTCAAGCAAATGCTTCACCACAAGCCGCTTTTCCCCGATAGCGATGCCTACCGAAAGTTTGAGCAGCAACGGGATCAGAAGTTTTCGGAATTAGCACAAAGATTTCCAAAAATAGTATTGGGAAATCTTTAATCATCCTCTGCAAAGAACTCGATATAATCCTTCCCTTCGGGCGTTGAAGGCAAATCCTCTTCGGAAACCATGGTGAAAACGTAGACCAACTCCTTTTCGGCCTTGGCCTCTCTGATGTATTGTCGCTTCAACTTCGGTTTTACCCCTGACAATCCCAACGATGCTTCCATCTTTCGCTTGAGTGTTTTCTCTGGCGTGTCGCCAAACGCCACATGCCACCAATAACGCCTTGTGGTCTCGCCCTTGCCATTAAGGACATGAAGGTGTATGACAGGATGCAGCATCTTGTTTCCGTTGTGCAACTCGACGTATAATGCCCGACCCACGATGATGCCACGCTCGTTGACAATGGGCAGGAATTCCATGGGGTTCTCATCGGGCTCAAATGTATGTGGTCCATCGGTCTTGGCCGTCAAATCAATATCATCCTCCAGAATGATTTGTTGGGTCGGTACGAGTTCCTCAATGTTACTTTTTGGGGTTCGTTTTTCTGTTGTTACAGCGGTTTCCAAAGGCTTGTCACTCTCCATCTGCGTGAGTGCCAGCGGCTCATACGACACTTCCTCCACAACCATCCGTTCTGCGCCCTTCAGTGCGATGACATCCCCCTTCTTCTTGCCCATCAAAGCCTTGGCAATGGGAGAGGTAAACGCAACAAGGCCTTTCTTTACATCGGCCTCATCTACGCCCACAATCCTCACCACGTGTCCGTTGTAACGCACCCATGCTCCGAAGCTCACCGTATCTTTGCTGACTTTGGAAGGGTCGATTTCAACAGCGCTATTAATACGGCTAATGAGCAACTTCATCTTTGCCTCGATGAAGTTGCTCATAATGTAGTTCTCACCGGCCTTGGCATGTTCTGCCTCAAGGCTTTTCAGCTCTTCGTTGAGTGCCGCAAGGCCTTCTTTGGTGACATAATTAGGCGTGCCCTCCGGCAGGTAAGCCCTCGGTGGCACCATCGGAATCTCTTCCTGATCGCCTTCTTTGATGAATCCTCTACTCATTGGTTTTAATCACCAATTCCTTGATGATATTGTCGCATTTACCGACCTTTTCAATGCACCAGAGGAGATAGCGGGCGTCCATGCAGATGGTACGCTGCACCTTCTGCTCGAAGCTGAGGTCGCCGCTCATGGCTTCCCAGTTGCCGTCGAAGGCCAGGCCAATCAGATTGCCTTCACCGTCGATGACAGGGCTGCCTGAGTTGCCTCCGGTGATGTCGTTCGTGGTGATGAAGTTGACCACCAGCTCGCCGTTTTCATTGGCATAACGGCCGTAGTCCTTCGCAGCCACCAGATCGCGGACATCCTGAGGAATGTCGAATTCCCAGTTGCCAGGCACGTATTTGGCCATCACACCGTCCATGGTGGTGTAGTAGTTGTAATTGACGGCATCGGCGGCTTTGTAAGGCTCCACAGTGCCGTAGGTCAAACGCATGGTGAAGTTGGCGTCGGGATAGAAGTTGCGGTCGCTTTGCATCTCCATCAGGCCCTTCATGTAGAGGCGTTCGCCTTGGTTGCCAAGGTTCTGGGCTTCTTCATAGCGTGCATACAAAGCTTGATAGGATTCGATGATGTTCATCGTCAGGGCGAAAATGGGGTCTTTGTCAAGGCTCTTGGGTCTCTCCATCCAGTCTTCCAAACGGGTTTTGTCGGTGAAGATGGACTTCTTGAAGGCTTTGGCGGTCCAAGCCGTGAAGTCGCCTTCGTTTTCATTACCGATGCGCAGCACTTCCGAAGGCATCAGATCGGCAGGGATGTTCTTGTAGAACAAAGCCAGCAGGGCAGCGGTCACATCTTGGTCCAGAGGCATGCTATAGTCCTTGAAGAAAGCGTTTACTTGGGGTTGCATCTTTTTGACACTTTCCTTGATGTCGGCTTTATCAACCTTGTCTTCGAACATCTTATTGATGCGCATGAACCTGCGGCTGAAAGCGATGGCCTCACCGCCATTCCAGCCAGCTTCGCGGTGGTAGACGAACGATTTCTCGATTTCGTCGAGGATGTCCCACTTGGCCTTGATGCCCTTGAAGATGTCACCATATTCGGCCAGGCGTTTCGGGTCGGCACTGACCCAGTTGGCGAAGTCTTCTTCCTGAGCCTGGCGGCGTTCATACACATGGTTGCGTTTGAGTTGCTTCACCTGACCGATGTAGTATTTCCAGTAGTTCGACACGCTGGCTTGCTTGGAGGCGTACATGATGAAGACCTCTTGGTCGGCGTCCATGTGCTTACGGTAGTTGTCGAGTTTGGTGGTGCGGCAGTCGATGATGGCTGGACCTTCTTCCTCGATGACATTCTTCACGGTGTAAGAGGTGGAGTAGCGGTCGGTGGAGCCGGGGTAGCCAAGGATCATGGCATAGTCGCCGGGCTTCACGCCGTCCAGGTTAATGGGCAGATACCACTTTGATTTCATCGGGATGTTTTCGGCGCTGTAATCAGCGGGGCTGCCATCAGGGGCGGTGTACACGCGGAAGATGTTGAAATCGCCTTTATGGCGAGGCCAGGTCCAGTTGTCGGTGTCGGCGCCGAACTTGCCAATGCCCCATGGTGGGCAGCACACCAAACGGACGTCGGTGTATTCGTCGTATTCAAAGAGGATGTATTGGTTGCCGCTGTAGAACGACACCACTTCAACACGCACCTTGCGGTCGCCTTTGCGTTCCTTTTCGAGGGCACTGCTGTTTTTGGCGATGATTTCCTCGCGTTCGGTTTCAGTGGTCTCGGCGGTTACGCCTGCCAGCACAGCTTCGGTCACGTCTTCCACCTTGTTCAGGAACAAAACGGAGAGACCTGGATTGGGCAGTTCTTGGCTCTTGTCGTTGGCCCAGAAGCCGTCGGTGAGGTAGTCATGTTCCACCGAAGAGTGTTTCTGTACATAGCTCAAGCCACAGTGGTGGTTGGTGAGCAGCAAGCCTTCGGGGGAGATGATCTCACCGGTGCAGCCGCCGCCGAATTGCACGATGGCGTCCTTGATGCTGGGTTGGTTGAAGCTGAAGATCTGCTCAGCGGTGAGTTTGCAGCCCATGGCTTGCATCTCGGCGAGGTTTTGGCCGTTCAAGGAGTAAGGCAACCACATGCCTTCGTCGGCTTTCGCCATCATCACAGACAGCAATAGAGCCGTAATTATCAAAAGTCTTCTCATTTCAAATATGCTTTAATGTTGTTTTCAATTCGTTTAGCCAGATCTTCCGATTCTGGGGCTTTCTCAAACTTATGGCCAGTCACCTTCTCGTAAAGCTCGATGTAACGGTCCGAAACGCTTTCCACGTAGGCGGGCGTCATTTCGGGAACCTGCTGGCCTTCCTTGCCTTGGAAGCCATTGGCCATCAGCCACTCGCGCACAAATTCCTTCGAAAGTTGGACTTGAGGCTCGCCTTTGGCGAAACGCTCTTCATACTGGTCGGCGATGAAGTAACGTGAGGAGTCGGGGGTGTGGATCTCGTCCATCAGCACGATTTGGTCGCCAATCTTACCGAATTCGTATTTGGTGTCCACTAAGATCAAGCCTTGCTTGGCGGCGATTTCGGTGCCGCGTTGGAACAGCTTGCGGGTGATGTCCTCAATCTGTTTGTAGTCGCTCTCGCTGATAAGGCCTCTAGCGATGATTTCCTCGCGGGAGATGTCCTCGTCGTGACCTTCCTCGGCCTTGGTGGTCGGGGTGATGATGGGCTTGGCAAACTTCTGGTGTTCCTTCATGCCGTCAGGGATCTGCACGCCACAAATCACATGTTGTCCGCTCTTGTAGGTGCGCCATGAACTGCCCGTCAGATAACCTCTGATGATCATCTCGATGGGGAAGGGCTTGCACAGTTTGCCGATGGTGACCATCGGGTCGGGTGTGGCGAGTTTCCAGTTGGGAACGATGTCGGCGGTGGCATCGAGGAACATGGCGGCGATCTGGTTCAGCACCTGGCCTTTGTAAGGGATGCCCTTCGGCAAAATCACGTCAAAGGCGGAGATGCGGTCAGTGGCGACCATCACCATGAATTCGTTATTGATGAAATAACAGTCGCGGACTTTACCGTGATAAACGCCGGTCTGTCCGGGAAAATTAAAGTCTGTTCTGGTTAATGCGTTCATTATATAAAGTGGTTAGTTGTTCAGTTGTTCAGTTGGAAGTTGGTTTTCTTCTGGACTTCCGTCTTCTGTCTCCTGTCTTTTCTTGTAAGCGTTGATAATGTCTGTCACCAGTTTGTGTCTTACCACGTCTTTGTCATCCAGGTAGATGAACTCAATGCCAGGCACGTCTTTCAGGACCTCCATGGCTTGTGGCAAGCCTGAGGGTGTTTTAGGCGGCAGGTCGATCTGGGTGATGTCGCCGGTGACGATGAACTTGGCGGAGCGACCCAAGCGGGTGAGGAACATCTTCAGCTGGCTGCGGGTGGCGTTTTGGGCCTCGTCCAAGATGACGAAAGCGTGGTCCAAGGTGCGGCCGCGCATGAATGCCAATGGCGCAATCTCGATGGTTTTTTCTTCCATGAAGCCCTCCAGTTTTGCCGAAGGCAGCATGTCGCGCAAGGCGTCGTAAAGCGGCTGCAAGTAAGGATCGAGCTTGTCTTTCAGGTCGCCTGGCAAGAAGCCCAGGTGTTCGTCGGCTTCAACGGCGGGACGGGTCAGGATGATCCTCCTGACCTGTTTGGCCTTCAGTGCCCTGACGGCCAAGGCAACGGCAGTGTAAGTCTTGCCGGTGCCCGCCGGACCGATGGCGAAAACCAGGTCTTTGTGCTCGGAGGCACTCACCATGCGTTTCTGGTTGGCGGTGATGGCCCTGATGGCCATGCCACCTCTGCCGAACACCAACACGTCACTCTCCGACATCTTCTGCTGCAGCTCCAGCTCTGAATTGGCTTTCATCACGTCGTCAATGTCACGTTCATCAATCTTGCCTTTGCGCTCCAACTGAACTGTCAGCATCTCAAATCGACTGATGAACGCCTCCATCTCTTCCTCGTCGCCGATTACTTTCACAAAGTCGCCTCGGGCGATGATCTTCAGCTTCGGGAACAGCGATTTCACCTTGTCCAAATACTTGTCGTTGGGCCCATAAAGATCCTTCGGATCGACGTTCTCTATCTGGAGTATCTGCTCTGCCATTTTTGTTCGTAAATTTTTGCAAAGGTAATGAAATGTTTTTGTTCTTTATTTTCATAATTAGTGTTATCTTTGCAAACACAAAATTTTTTTTCGAGTTACCGATGGCAATCATTACGTTGACGAGCGACTGGGGCACCTCCGACTACTATGCTGCAGCGGTGAAGGGAGTGATCTTGTCTCAGCTTCCCAATGCCAACATTGTGGAGATCACCCACGACATTGCGCCGTTCAACATCGTCCAGGCAGGCTTCACGTTGCACAATTGTTATCGCAACTTTCCTGAAGGTACCATTCATATCATCGCAGTGGAGGCGATTGAGTCGGATGTGAATCCCCATGTTGTGGTGAAGGCCCATGGCCAATATTTCATCTCGACGGACAACGGCATCTTCAGCCATATCCTTGATGGTGACTACGAGGAAGCGGTATACATCGACGTGGAGCAGGATACGGACTTTTTCACTTTCGCCACGCGTGACCGTTTTGCCAAGGTTGCTGTCATGATCGCCAAAGGCGAACCGCTTTCCAATATCGGCGCCAAGCGTGTGAAGCTCAACGATGGAGGCTCGTTCTGCGCCATCGTCAAGAACAACGTCATCGAAGGCATCGTCATGCACATCGACTCGTACGACAACCTCATCACCAATATCTCCAAGGAGATGTTCGAAGCGGTAGGCAAAGGCCGGGATTTTGTCATCAAAGTGAAAGGCGACCTTTACACCATTGACGAGATTTCAGAGTGTTACGATGACGTGGATGCCCTTGATCCCGTGGCGCTCTTCGGCTCCCACGGTTACCTTGAAATCGCTCTCAATCACGCCAAGATGGCCTCACTTTGGGGTATCGAGCTTCGTTCGACGATCCAGGTGGTTTTTGAAGAATAAATCCAACAATTTCCAGAAAACCAGTCCTATCAGGACGCCTATAACGGCACCGCAAAAGATGTCGCCAGGGTAATGTACGCCCACGTAAATCCTGCTATAGCTTGAAATGAAGGCCCAGCCATAGAGCACCCAGCCAATCCAACGCCATGCCTTGCGAAGCACCGGTGTTAAAAAAGTAGCAATGGCAAAGGTGTTGGCCGCATGGGAAGAGACAAAGCCGAATCGCCCTCCAGGCAAGCCTTTCGGCAGATACACCAAGCCCTCCAACTCAGGGTTGAAACAAGGTCTTAATCTATGAAAAACTGGCTTGCAGACATGGGCGGAGAGCTGGTCTGAACAAAGTACTACCAAGGCTACTCCCAACAAAACCCACCATCCACGTTCGCCGTAGTGCTTGAAAAGCAGGAAGATCCAAAAGAAATAAAGGGGAATCCATGGCCACATCTCCGTGATCGAAACCATGATGGGATCTAGCCAGTCGGCGTGTAATCCGTTCAAAAATAGAAACAGCTTCTGGTCAATGATTCCCATAATAGTTACCTCTTAGTTCTCGTCTTCCTCGTCTCTGTTCAACGTCAGCCAAATCAGGTCTTTCAGCTCGTTGATGCCTTGACCGGTAACGGAGCAGATGAATACGTGTGGCACCTTTTTGGGTAAGTGTTTCTTGATCTCCTTGATCTTGTCTTCATCCACCAAGTCGCATTTGGTGATGGCCAAAATCCGGTCTTTATCCATCAGCTCGGGATTGTATTTCTTCAGTTCGTTGAGCAGGATGTCGTATTCTTTCTTTACGTCGTCAGTGTTGGCGGGTACCATGAATAGCAGGGTGGAGTTGCGCTCGATATGGCGCAGGAATCGGATACCTAATCCTTTGCCTTCGGCAGCGCCTTCGATGATGCCAGGGATGTCAGCCATCACAAAGGAGCGGTTGTCATAATAGCTCACGATGCCGAGATTAGGCACCAAGGTGGTGAAGGGGTAATCGGCGATTTCCGGTCGTGCCGCCGATACCACCGATAGCAAGGTTGATTTTCCTGCGTTGGGGAATCCTACCAGACCTACGTCGGCCAGCAGTTTCAGCTCCAGCACAATCCATTGTTCCTGCGAGGGTTCTCCGGGTTGGGCGAACTTGGGTGCCTGCATCGTGGCCGACTTGAAAAAGGCGTTGCCTTTGCCGCCACGACCGCCTTTCAGCAGGACAATGGTCTGTCCGTCCTCGGTGATCTCGCCAAGCATTTCACGGGTTTCGGCGACGTAAGCTACCGTACCCAGGGGCACATCGATAAACACGTCTTTGCCAGCGGCTCCAGTGAGTTGGTTGCTGCCACCAGGAACGCCGTCACCAGCCATCAGGTGCTTGGTGTAGCGAAGGTGCAGCAGCGTCCACATTTGGGCGTTGCCCCTCAAGATAATGTCGCCTCCACGACCGCCGTCGCCGCCGTCAGGACCGCCTTTCGGGATGTATTTCTCTCGGCGGAAATGCAATGATCCGGCACCGCCCTTGCCTGAACGGCAATAGATCTTCACGTAGTCAACGAAGTTTGAACTGGCCATAGTTTTAAGAATTTAGAAGACAGAAGTCAGAAGACATCAATATATTCCACGGCGTCGTAATCGATCTCGTATTTGTCGCAGTCGAAGTCCAAGTCGATGTCGGTCGCGGTGGGTTTGGGGAAGTCGCCTTGGCTGATGTGCAGGGCTGGGTTGGCATACACTTTCTGCATGTAAAGAGCCCAGATGGGCAGTGCGGTATGCGAACCTTGTCCCAACTCGGTGCTGCGGAAGTGTACGCTGCGGTCCTCGGCACCCACCCAAACGCCCGTAGTCAGGTCTGGAGTGATGCCCATGAAGTAACCGTCGCTCTGGTTTTGCGTGGTGCCGGTCTTGCCTGCAATGGGGTTGTTGAACTTGTACATATAACGCAGACGCACACCGGTACCGCTCTGTACCACGCCTTTCATCAACTCGATCATCTTGTAGGCGGTCACCTCGCTCATGGCTTCCGACTCTTCGGGAGCGAAACGCTGGATGACGTTGCCGTTCTTATCCTCGATCTTGGTGATGAACATGGGCTTGATGTAAACGCCTTGGTTGGCGAAGGTGCTCATGGCACCGACCATCTCGATGAGCTTGAGGTCGCACACGCCTAAGCAGATGGCGGGCACCGCTTCAATAGGCGATTCCACACCCATTCTCCTGGCCATGCTGATCACGGCTTGTGGGCCGAAACGGTTCATCAGATAGGCTGAAATCCAGTTGTTCGACTGGGCCAAAGCCCATTTCAGGGTGACCTCTTCGTTCACATGCTTGTCTCCTGAGTTGCGGGGCGACCAGAAATTGCCGTCGGCCAGTTGGATGTTGTAGGGGATGTTGGGGATCTTGGTGCAAGGCGTGTATTCGCCTTCCTGCATCGCCAAGGAATAAAGGAATGGCTTGAAAGTGGAGCCTACCTGGCGTTGGGCCTGCATCACGTGGTCGTACTTGAAGAAACGGTAATCGATACCACCCACGTAGGCCTTCACATGGCCGGTGTGCGACTCGATGGAGACCAGACTGGCTTGCAGGAACCATTTATAGTACCTGATGGAATCCATAGGGGTCATCACCGTGTCGATGGGGCCTTTCCAGCTAAAGACGGTCATCTCCACGGGCTTGTTGAAATTGGCCTTGATGGAATCCAGTGACATGCCCTGCTTTTTCAACACACGGTAGCGTTCGCTACGCTTCATGGAGGTCTCCAAGATGGCATCGATTTGATCTTTGTCATTGAGCGAGAATGGAGCGTTTTTGCGGCCTGCCCAGTGCTTGTAGAAGCTAGGTTGCAGGCTGCCGCCCATGAATTCCTTCACAGCCTCCTCGGCATAGCGTTGCATGCGCGAGTCGATGGTGGTGTAAATCTTCAAGCCGTCGCGGTAGATGTTGTAAGGTCTTCCGTCGGGACGGTAGTGGGTGTTGGCCCATTCGGTGAGTTCCAGACGCAACTGCTCGCGGAAGTAGGTCGCCTGGCCGCTGTTATGGTCCATCACGCCGAAGTGCGACATGTCAATCGGGATTTGCGAGATGGAGTCGTACTGAGCCCGAGTGAGATAGCCGTTCTTCTCCATGGCTTTCAGCACAAGGTTGCGACGTTGGGTGGACCGTTCGGGGTTGCGCACGGGACTGAATCGGGTAGGGGCGTTCACCACGCCAGCCATCAGCGCCGACTCCTCGATGTTCAGGTCTTTCGGATCTTTGTCGAAGAAGGTTTTTGCCGCAGAGCGGATGCCGAAGGCGTTATGGCCAAAGGCCACGGTATTCAGGTACATGGCGATGATCTCATCCTTGGAGTAGTTGTATTCCAGTTTGGTGGCGGTAATCCATTCCTGGAACTTCCTGATCACCAAACGCATCTTGCTCAAGTTCTCGTCACGAGGGAAGAGGTTCTTGGCCAACTGTTGGGTGATGGTGCTGCCGCCGCCTTTCTTGTTGCCGGTAAACACGCCGTAAGCCACACGGAACAACGACTTGGTGTCGATACCCGAATGCTTGTAAAAGCGCTCGTCCTCAATGCTGACCAAGGCCTGTGGGAGGTAAGGCGAGAGATCGCTGTACCTGACGTTCGAACGGTTTTCCACGTAATAGCTGCCCAATACCTTGCCGTCGCAGGAGATGATTTGGGTGGCCAAATTGGTTTGTGGGTTTTCCAACTCCTCAAAAGTAGGCATCACGCCGAACGCGCCCTTGGTGACACAGAAGAAAAACAGCATGGTGACCACCAGGCCAATGCCGAAGATGCACCACAGCACCTTCACGGCCTTACGACCGTCGTCGTCTTTTTTCTTCTTTGTATTTTTCTTTTTCTGGGTTTGCATAATGCTTAATTATGGTTGTTCCTCAATGAATAGCCCGATGTCGGAGATGCCTTTCAGCACGGGTTCACGCATGGCTTGTTCAATTTCAAAATGATAGGTTCCCTCCAAGGGGAAACGCAGGTTGGGGTTCAGGGTGAGGCGCACATCCCTCATGCTGCCGCTGCTCTTTCCGACCCAGCGGCCTTCCGGGGTGGCCAAAATGCATTGAATGGTGTCATGAGTGACGTTGCCGTTGGGCATGGTGGTATGCAGAAACACAAAGAGGTTGCTGTAGCGGTAGTTTTCCATGTGTCTCAGGCCGAGGCCAAAGGCATAGATGCCCAAGGTGTCGTTCACCGTCACGTCGATGGGCACACGGTTCTCCACGTCCCATTTTGCCTCAGGGATCACCACCCGTTGGTCGAAGCCTTTGCTGCCGCAACTGGCACACGCCAACAAAACACTTAATATGATTATAATCTTTTTCAACTTCAAACTTCCAACTTATTAATATCAAACTATCATCAGTCACTCATTTTCTTGAGATCGCCCTCGCTGTATCCCTCGTTCGTATTGGTATGCTGTTCCTTCGTGATGGCGTAATCCTCCAGTTTCTCCGGCAGTTCGCCCTTCTTGTTTTTTGCGATGATTTCCTTCACCTTCTCCACGGGGATGGCCATGATGTTGCCTTTGTCCGTGACGTAGGAATACCACATGATGCCTTTGAAGACATCGTTTTTCTGGTGGATGGCGTCGCCGTTCTTGAACTTCAGGTTGACGTTGTCGGGGAAGGCCTTCAGTGCGTCCACGTATGCGTCGTATTCGTAGTTGAGGCAGCATTTCAGCTTGCCGCATTGGCCGGCCAACTTCTGTGGATTGGGTGAGAGTTGCTGCACGCGGGCCACGTTGGTGGTCACTGACTGGAAGTCACTGATCCAAGAGGCGCAGCACAGTTCGCGGCCGCAGGAGCCAATGCCGCCTAACTTGGCCGATTCCTGCCTGACGCCAATCTGTCGCATCTCGATGCGTACATGGAACTCTTCTGCCAGTTTCTTGATCAATTCGCGGAAATCGACACGCCCGTCGGCGGTGTAATAGAAGATGGCCTTGGTTTTGTCGCCCTGGTATTCGATGTCGTTGAGTTTCATCTCCAAACCGAGGTTCTCGGCGATGGTGCGGGTGCGGTACAAGGTGCTGTCTTCCAATGCGATGGCGGAGAGCCACTTCTCCACGTCGTTGGGACGGGCACGGCGGTACACTTTCTTCATCTCCTCCAACGGAGTGCGGAAACGTTTGCGTTTCATTTGGCGTACAGCCAAATCACCCGTCAGGGTGACGATGCCGATGTCGTGTCCGATGGCGGCTTCCACAGCCACCAAGTCGCCTTCATGCAGGTCAAGTTCTTCGGGATAGGTATAGAAATCCTTATGGTCGTTCTTGAATCGTACCTCGGCGATCAAAGGCTGTTTCTCGCTCTGCTCACCCTCGAAGTCTTTCATCCAGTTGAACTCGTTCAGCTTGCTGGCACTGTGGTTCAGCACGGGTTCCCCCGGTACGAATCCGTTGCGGAATTTGCAGCATCCTCGGTTGAACACAGGATCCTTCAAACTCGGTTTTGATTCTATGGAATTACGTTTATATTGTTCGTCTGACATGTTTCGAATGAATAACAAAAATCCTGCAAAGATAGTAATTTTATCTTAATTACAGGGAATTATAGTTGGGCGAGAACGTGTCACCCAAGCTGACGTCACCCGTGCGCAAGCCTTTTTTCAGCCAGCGTGAGCGTTGTTCGGAGGTGCCGTGGTTGAAGGTCTCGGGCATGGTGCGGCCGTAAGCCTGCTTCTGCAAGTAGTCGTCGCCAATCTTGGCTGCGGCGTTCAAGGCTTCTTCGATGTCGCCGTCTTCCAGCGAACCGAACATCTGGTTGTCATGGTAAGCCCACACACCGGCATAGAAGTCGGCCTGCAGCTCCAGTCGCACGCTGGTTTGGTTGTAGCCCTTGGTGTTTTTGCCGTATTTTGCCATCTGCTGATGGGCGGCATCCAAGGTGCCCAGCAGGTACTGCACGTGGTGGCCTACCTCGTGCGCGATCACATAGGCGTAGGCGAAGTCGCCATCGGCGCCAATCTGGTCTTTCATGCTCTTGAAGAACTCCAGGTCGAGATACACCGTCTGGTCGGCTGAGCAATAGAAAGGACCGCTGTCGGAGGTGGCGCTGCCACAGCCTGAACTCACGGATCCGGCAAAGATCACCATCTTCGGGGGCTGGTAGGTCCTGCCCATTTTCTTGAATTCCTGGGTCCAAACGTCTTCGGTACCAGCCAGGATTTGCTTGCAGAACGTCATCAGTTCCACATCCACTTGGCTGTAGTCCTGCTCTTGTGCATACTCGGTGCCGCCCCCCTGCGTCATCTGCTGCAAGGTGCTTGAGTCGGGGGCTTTGCCCGTGAGTAGCCAAATCAGTCCGACAATAATGATTCCACCTAAGCCGAGTCCCCCGGCCTTGACGCCGCCTTTGCCACGGCGGTCTTCCACGTTGGTGCTTTGTCTGCGTCCGTCTAGTTTCATAACTAAGAATTTTTAAAACAATGCACAAAAATATAAAAAATGTACCGATTGCAAAGCGATGTTTTGTATTTTTGCTTGATTAAAACATTATCGAATATGATTGTATTTGTCAACGACACTCCCGTAAGGACTTATTACGGAGCTAAAGTAAAATCAGCCGTCATGGCTTATTTCAGGGACAACAACCTTCCCGTCAAAACCATCGTCAAGGAAGTGAGGGATGCCTATGGCAACCTGATTGATATGGACGGATCCATTCGCGCCAATTCAAAAATCTACCTCAAAATATGAAAAAAACAGCTACTTTACTGATAGCCTTGGCTATTGTGCTTGGCTTGGCGAGCTGCCAGCCTAAAGAGACCAAGTTGTATATCGCCACCATTAACGATATGCATGCGAACATCGACAACTTCCCCAAATTGGCCTACGTGCTTGACAGCCTCCGTGGCGTGCATCCCGACCTGCTGCTGTTTTCGGCGGGTGACAACCGTTCTGGCAACCCCATCAACGACCGTGACTCTGTGCCTTCACGCCCCATGTACGAATTGATGAATGCTGTTGGCTTCAACCTCAGCTGTTTTGGCAACCATGAGTGGGACTCAGGCGTGGAAGCCCTCCGAGACGTGATGAACATCGCCAAATTCCCGTTTGTTTGCGCCAACGTCACCTTCGATGACAGCCTTAACATGCCTTACCAGCCTTACATCATCCTTGAACAGAACGGCTTGAAGATCGGCGTCATAGGAGCCATCCAAGTGGGCCTGAACGGTATTCCCGATTTCCATCCCGATCATGCAGCAGGCAGCCATTTCCACCCTATCGAGGAAGTGCTTCCTGAATATCTCTTCCTGCGTGATGAGTGCAATGCCCTCTTCCTTTTGTCACACTGTGGCTTTGAAGAGGATGTCGAAACCGCTGAGAAGTTCCCTCAGTTTGATGCCATCTTCGGTGGTCATACCCACACCTTGGTCGACAGTACCCGTCTCTTCAATGGCGTGATGGTTACCCAGGCCTTGAATAAGGTTAAGTATCTCACTTTGAATACGTTTACTTTTGACAAGAACGGAAAGATGATTGCCAAGGAGAGCCAGGTGATTCCGATCAACAAACAGAAGAACATCGATCCAGCGGTGAAGTCCATGGTTAATGAATTCAACAACAACGAAGTGTTTCTGAAAGTGGTGGGCTACAACGACGCTCAGATTGACGACTGCTACGAGTGCTTGGGATGCTATATGGCTGACGCAGCCAGGGCTCTGGCGGGTACCGACATGGCGTTCCAAAACTACGGCGGTGTGCGCTTTGATACCCTCGGCGTTCGTCCCGTCACATTGAAGGATGTCTGCTCACTTGATCCTTTCGACAACGATCTGGTTGTCTTCAACATGACCGGTCAAGAGATTGTTGATTTCCTAGGCGTTTCATTCTTCACGGATGGCGGCCCCAACTATTGCTCCGGTTGCACGTACACCTATTCGGTGGATGAGCAGGGCCAAATGAAGGATTGCCAAGTGAAACTCGACAACGGCAAGCCGCTTGACCTGAAGAAGACTTACAAAATAGTGATGAATAGCTATATGTCGTCGGCGTTCAAATTCCAACATGAGGATCCGGGTACCGATATCTTCCGTTCGTCTAACGAAGCTTTGATTCAATATCTTACTGATCATCAACACATTAACTACGCTGATAAGCATAGAGCCATCGAAAAATAAGGTTCATTCTCATCGCAATCGAAGCGAAACAATCGACTTTGGAACGGTATTTGTATTTTTCAGCGATGAACGTTTAACCCTTAAAAACAAAGCATCATGAAAACCAAGAAATTCTTTATGACCTCCCTGTTAGTGATGGGGATGATCATCGCCAGAGCAGCGAACGGCTTTCCGCCAGAATTGGTCTTGGTCTCACAACCCGTGTTGACCTATAACGCCAATTCGGTTACGATCTACTATGATGTGCAAAATATAGGAGACTATACATACAGAGGCGATGTGTGCCTCTTCCTTGATCCCGATGATGGCTACTGCTATGCCAGTGAATGGGTGAAGGTTTGCCCTGGTAGGATTAAGAGGATTGCCATCAGCATCCCAGCTTACCGCCCGAATCCCTCATGGACCTACACGGTGATGCCATACTACGAACTGGGTGACGAGCTCTACAGCTTCACCACTTTCGAATACTTCGAGCCAGTGCGTTTTTGCTGGTACGGCTATCGCAATGAGCCTTGGGTGGTGATCAAGGTGGGACCGCGCATCCGCTACTACAGCCGTCCTGGCGACTTCCGCTTCTACTACGATGGCTATCGTCCGCCGATGCCTCCACCTCCAGGTCATGGCCCAGGTCACCCGCACCACATGCCTCCGATGGATCCGCATCACCACACCTACGGTTATCACCACACTAACGGTGGCTATCCGGCTAACTATCATCCCGATCACGTGGTGCCTGGCTACAACCACAACACTGGTTCAAACGGTGGCGGAGCGACGGTTCACCCACACGTAACAGGTACTCCTGGAAGCATGAGCACCAACAATGCCAGCGGCAACAACAGTGGTAGCAGCTCTTCAAGCAGCAGCGCTACGGTACGCCCGAACAACACTAGCGGAAGCTCAAGTTCAAACTCCAGCTCCAGTTCCAGCTCTTCATCGGCTACCGTCCGCCCAAGTGGTAACAACAGTGGTTCTTCCTCAAGCTCAGTTCGCCCAAGCGGTAACAGCAGCGGTTCATCATCAGGCAGTGTTCGCCCCAGCGGAAACAATAGCGGCTCTTCATCGAGCTCAGCTCGTCCGAGCAGCAACAGTTCAAGCTCATCGTCTAGCAGCGTCCGCCCAAGCGGCAACAGCGGTTCCTCCTCAAACTCAGGTCGCCCGAGCTCTAGCGGCAACAGCAACGTGAGCCGTCCGAGTAGCAGCAGCTCCTCAAGCTCCAGCGGTCGCACGGGGACCACCTCTAGCAGCAGTCGCACCTCAAGCTCGTCCAGTAGCTCCAGCTCAAGCGGACGCTCAGGCAACAGCTCTTCTTCCAGCTCATCGAGAGGTTCAAGCTCGACAGGAGGAAGAAGATGATAGAAAACCTCATAAACACCATCAATGGCTGGGTTTGGAGCCCAGCCTTGGTATTTTTATGCCTCGCCGCAGGTCTTTACTTTTCGTTTGGAACCCGTTTTGTTCAGGTGCGCCGTTTCGGTGAGATGGCGCGTCTGCTTTTTTCCACCGACAAGACTCAAAAGACGGGTATCACCTCGTTCCAGGCATTCTCCATGGCCCTGTCGGGTCGTGTAGGCACAGGCAACATCGTGGGGGTGGCCACCGCCATAGGCTATGGCGGCCCCGGCGCCATCGTCTGGATGTGGATCATCGCCTTCCTCGGCGCCGGGTCGGCGTTCGCCGAGGCCACCCTGGCACAAATCTTCAAAGAAAACCACAAAGGCGAATACCGTGGCGGTCCGGCCTATTACATTGAGAAGGGCCTAAAAGCCAAGTGGTTGGGTGTGGTCTTCGCCATCTGTGCCGTAGTGGCCTGTGGTGTGTTTCTGCCTCCGGTGCAGTCCAACGGCATCGCCATCTCATTTGCCAACACCCTTGAGGTGAACCCTGCCTGGATTGGCCTGGGTGTAGCCCTGCTGATCGGTTTCGTTATCATCGGCGGCGTCAAGCGTATCGCCAATGTGGCCCAGGTCGTGGCGCCCTTTATGGCTATCCTGTATATCCTCCTCTCCATCGTCATTCTAATTGTTCATGCCGGTGAAGTTCCGGCCGTTTTTGGTGACATGGTCACCAGCGCCTTCGGCATGAACGAAGTGTTCGGTGGCATCTTGGGCAGCACCATCGCCTGGGGCGTGAAACGTGGCATATACTCGAACGAGGCAGGACAAGGTACGGCCCCCATTGTAGCTGCCGCCGCCAAAGTGTCGCACCCTGTGAAACAGGGCATGGTGCAGGCCTTCTCGGTCTATGTTGATACCTTACTGGTATGTACCGCCACCGCCGTGATGATCCTGGCTTGCAAGACTTACAATGTATTTGGCGCTGACGGTAGCATGCTTTACACTTCAACTGTAGCCCAACTGGGCGAGCCGGACGTGTCGTACACCTCGGCCGCCATCAGCACGTTGCTGGGTGGGAAAGTTGGAGGTCTGGTCGTTTCGATCGCTCTGTTCTTCTTCGCTTTCACCACCATTATGGCCTATTACTACTACGCCGAGACCAACCTGGTGTATTTGTTTGGTAAGGGCCGCCGTGAAAAGGTGTTCGTCTGGATTCTGCGGGTGGCTCTCATCGCTGCCGTTTTTTACGGTTCGCTCAACAAGGCTAGTTTGATGTGGACTTTGGGTGACATCGGAGTAGGCACTATGGCCTGGATCAACATCGTCGCTATCCTGTTGCTCTCGATGATTCCCTTCAAGGTGCTTCGGTCATACGAGCAGCAGAAGAGAGCCGGCCAGGAACCAAAATTCAATCCCGATGAATTGAAAATCGAAAATGCGGATTTCTGGAAAAAAAATTCCTAAATTTGCAGCCTAATTTTATCGCTATGACAGTCAGAACAAGATTTGCCCCAAGTCCAACGGGCTATATGCATATCGGCAACCTCAGAACTGCTTTGTATGCTTACCTTTTCGCCAAATCACAGAATGGAAAGTTCGTGCTCCGTATTGAGGACACCGACCAGAAACGCTATGTGGAAGATGCCACGCGTGTGATCTATGAGACGTTGGAAACTGCCAACATCCATCATGACGAAGGTCCGGATGTAGGCGGCGACTACGGTCCGTATGTCCAAAGTGAGCGTAAGGCCATTTACAAGGAATATGCCATGAAGCTCGTCGAGAAAGGTGCGGCTTATTACTGCTTCTGCGCCAAGACCGAGGAGGATGCCACTGAGGACGAAGAGCCTAAGGAAAACCCCTTTGAGAGCACCTGCCACTGCCGTGATTTGAGCGCCGAGGAAGTGCAGAAAAACTTGGCCGAGGGCAAGTCGTACGTGATTCGTCAGAAAGTGCCGCATGAGGGTACCACCACTTTCAACGACTTGGTTTATGGCGAGATTACCGTGGAGAACGAGACGCTTGACGACCAGATCCTGCTGAAGAGCGACGGCATGCCGACCTACAACTTCGCCAATGTGGTTGACGATTACCTGATGGGCATCACACACATCATCCGTGGTAGCGAGTATCTGTCATCCAATCCCAAATACATCTTGCTGTATCAAGCCTTTGGTTGGGAAGTGCCCTGCTATATCCACCTGCCTTTGATCAATGGAAAGAACCCTGACGGCACAGTGAGCAAGCTTTCGAAACGTCACGGAGCGGTGAGTTTCCAGGCGTTGGTGGAAGACGGCTATCTGCCTGAGGCCATCATCAACTACATCGCCCTGTTGGGCTGGTCGCCAAAGAACGAGCGTGAGATCTTCACCATGGATGAGCTCTGCGAGGTGTTCTCAGTGGCAGGCTTGCACAAGAGCCCGGCCGTGTTCGACTACCAAAAGCTGGATTGGGTGAATGCCCAGCATATCCAAGCCATGCCTTTTGAGAAATTCTCAGAGATCGCCTTCGAATTTTCCGGCGTGAAGGGAACCTTCCTGGAGCCCAAATGGAACAAGTTGGCCACGCTGATGCAGCCTCGTATCAACAAGTTCACGGAGATTCCCGAGAAGTTGAAGTTCCTCTATGAGGTGGCTCCTTACGAAGTGGAGCTCTACATCAACAAGAAGAACAAATCGACTTTGGAGAGTTCGGTGGAAATCTTGAAGATCACGATCGACGCCGTGAATCAGATCGACCACTGGGACGAGGAGACGCTGAGCGAAGCCTTTGGCAAGGTGGCGGCCGACCACAACATCAAGTACGGTCCGCTGATGTGGCCTTCACGCATTGCCATGTCGGGACTGTTGGCCACGCCAGGCGGTTCCACTGACATCATGTATCTGATCGGCAAGGAAGAGACTTTGAAACGTCTCCAGAAAGGCATTGAATACATCCAGTCAAAACTGGGTTAATTGCTTGTATTTTACTAAATTGACTTGATAATCGACACGGCTGTCGGTTAGTTCGTCATGGCTGTTCTTGAGCAGGGTTTGGGCTTCAAGAAGGTCTGACAGCGACACCAGTCCCGCCTCGTAATAGTCTTGTGTGATTTTCAGGTTGGCCTCGGCATCGCTCAAGGCGGTTTCGGCCATGCTGATCCGGAGCCAGCTCTGTTGGAGGTTGAACCAGGCCTGGTTGGTTTGTAGCTCCATCATCTCGGTATAATTACGGCGGTCATTTTCGGCGATTTCGGCATCAAGGTTATGCTTTTTCAGCTTGATGCCGGTTTTGTGCCAATCGGTAATGGGTACCTGTAACATGGCGAAGGCCGTGACGTTGGGTTTGGTATGGTCGAGGATGGTATGGTAAATGGCACTGCCGCCCACCAGCAGCGTAGGTAAGGCTTCACCGAGGGTCATCTTCTTTTTCAGCGATTCGGCTCGTATGGAGAGATCAAGCAAGTGCGACTCATGGCGTTGGGCAACGGCTCCTTTGGAGTCGTGATAGAAAGCGGTGGGTTCGGTAGGTTCAGCGATGGAATCGGTCAGGATCATGGCTTGCCAGTCTACACCAATGTATTGGGCCAAGGCCATTTTCAGCAAAGTGATGCCGTCTTCTACTTTCTTTCGGTTCAGCCGGCTCTCGTTTTTCTTGAGGGTGACCTTGTATTGGTCAGTGGGCATCATCAGTCCTGCCTCGATGGCACCAGCGAGGTCCTTGTCCAAGGTGTCGAGCAGTTGGTCAAGCAGGTTGAGTGTGCTGATTTTCTCGTTCAATGAGATGATCTGCCAATAGAGGCACTCCACTTGCAAGCGGACTTCGTCTGCTTTGATGTTGGCTTGGTATTCTGCGGCTTCGATGCCTAACGAGGCCAATTTGTTGCCGTTACGGATACGTCCTCCGGCGTAAACAGGTTCTATGGCCATGGCGCTGAAGAGGGTGCCGTCTTTAGCGAACGAGAAGGATTTCTTCAATCCCATATTGACTCCATATTGGGCAAAGAGGTTATAGAGTGTTTGCCGAATCAAGGCGTTGTCAATGTCTTCGATGCCAAAGGTCAGGAGGGGATTGGCTGATTCGAAAGCGAAGGCTTGGGCAGAGACTTTCGGGAAGTATTCGGCACGGGCTTCGTTTTTGGTAGCGAGGGCTTTCTGTATCTCCAGTTGGCTGTTTTTCAATGGAATATTGTTCTCCAAAGCCAAGTCGATGCAGTCTTGGACTGAAAGACGGAGTGTGTCAGGATCCTGAGCTTTGGCAAGACTGGCAAGTAGAATGATTAATATGGTGAAGATGCTTTTTTTCATGCGGTTTGTGGTTGTTGTTTTTTCTTGCTCCATCTGAAGATCTGCCAATACATGACTGGCATCACGGCAAGGATGATGACCATGGAGAGCACCACGCCAAAACAGATGACCACGCCCATGGGCATCCAAAGCGGGTTGCGGGTGATGATCATGGGAAGCACACCGAGGGCGGTGGTGGCTGAGGTGAGGAAAATGGGACGCATGCGTCGGCTGCCGGCTTTCATGGCGGCTTCCTTGGCGTTCATGCCTTCATCCATGCGGAGTGTTTCAGCGTATTCGTACATCACGATGCCATTACGCACGATGATGCCGATAAGGCTGACGATGCCTAACACGGAGGTCATGCCAAAGTCAAGGCCGAAGAGCCATTCGCCGAAGAAGGCACCGAACATGCACAACGAGCTGGAGCAAAGCGTCAGCAGGGCGAGGTTGACTTTCTTGAAGTAAGCCACCAAGAAGGCCAACAGTACTAAGATGGCAGCGATTAGGCTCTTGAAGATCTGAGGGATGACCATGGTGTTGAGCGTGGAGAGGCCACCGTATTCGATACGGACTCCCTCAGGGAGATTGGGCTTGATTTCCGTATTGATAAAATGCTCGATTTTCTTCATGCTGGCAGCTTGTGACTTCCAGAACTTCATGTCGGCTGCCACAGTAATGGCATTCTTGTGGTTATGGTGAACGATGGTGGCAGGATGCCATTCAGGGCTGATGTCGGCCACTTGGCGCAAAGGCACGTTGACTCCAGGTACCATCGTGGGGACGACTTGATTCTCAATGGATTCATAATCGTTAGGGTCGCAGTTGACTGCGGAATAGAGTTTGACGGGAACGCTGCGGTCACCTTCCCAGACGGTGGTGAGCGGTATCCCCTTGAGACTGCCGGCCATATCAAGCGAGAGTATGCCTTTGGTGATGCCCAATCGGGCGCACTCTTCAGGTTTCATGGTTACTTTCACGGAGGACACAAACTCGTCGTAGTCAGAGTGGACCCAACGCAGTTCGCTGCTGAGGCTAAGCATGTAGTCCTTGATTTGTTGGGCGACAGGTGCGGTCTTGGTGTAGTCATCGCCATAAACCAGCACTTCGATGGGTGTTGACACCGCTTGATAGTCCAGTTGCCTAAAGCGTACATGAGCTTCGGTGAAGTAGTAGGAATACTTGTCGTCCATCTCCTTGAGGAGGTCTTCGGTGGCTTGCTTGGAGGTGGTGTTGACGATGAGTTGTGACAAGTTGTTGGCGGGGATGCAGGGGGCGTAGGTCACATGGAAACGCGGTGCGGTTTCACCAATGAAAGCAGTGACGGAAGTTACGCGACTGTCGGTGAGCATCATGTGTTGCAACGAGTCGCTGATGCGTGTGGTGGCTTCAAGGCTGCTGCCTTCGGGCAGGCGGATCTCCACAGCGAAACTGTCGCGCTCGGCGTTAGGCATCATCTGCACGTTGAGGGCAAGAAACATCAGGATGCCGAGGACGATGGATCCAATGCCCATGCCGATGGTGAAATGCGGATGTTTGAAGCATTGGTTCTGAAGCTTGTCGTATAGTCCTTGTAGGAAGTTGAAAAAGCGTATCTGGGCACGCATGAAGCCGTTGTGTCGGGGCTTGTCGGTCTCCGGCCTGATGAACATGATTTCCAGCGATGGGATGACCAGCATGGCGTAAGCCAAGGAAGCCATCAGAGAGAAGGCTACAGTCCAAGGGAATAATTGGACAAAATCGCCTAAAGGACCAGTAATGATACGGGTCATGGGGAAAAACATGGTGGCGATGGCACCGGTGGCGATGAGCATGGGCATGAACAGCTCCCTTGCGCTGCTCACTGCGGCATCCAATGGTTTGTAGCCTTGGCTTAGCTTGTCGATGTAGCCGTCGATATTGATGATGGAGTCGTCCACGATCATGCCAAGCACGACGATGAGGGCAGCCAATGTGACGGTATTCAGCTCAATGCCAAAAAGATACATCAATCCAATGCTCATGGCGGTGCAGACCGGAAGACCGGAACTGGCGATCAGTGCCGTGCGGAACGGGAAAAGGAGCAGCATGACGGCGATGACGACCACCATGGAGATGATGAGGTCGCGCAAGAACGAACTGACTGACTTCTGGACTACCTTAGGTTGGTCGGTGATGCGGTATAGCTTGACGCTGTCAGGTAGGGAATCCTTGAATTCGGTCAGCACTTGCTCAACTTTTCGGCCATAGGAAACGATATTGAAGCCTTTCCGCATTTCTACCGAGATAATTAAAGCGTCATGGCCATTGAAGTTCACCACTTTGGAGGGAGGGGCCAAACGACGTTCGATGGTGGCTATGTCACGAAGGCGGACGGTGTTGCCTGTGGCATCGGAATAGATGATCTGGTCTTCGATCTCTTTCTCGGAGACGATGGGGTTCTCGATGTGCAGGGGAAGGTCGAAGTTGGTGGATTCCATGGAGCCGCTGGTGGTCAACAAACCTTGTGATGCGTATTGCATCAGGAGGGTGTTGGGGCTGATGCCGAAATGAGAGAGTCTCTCCTTGTCGACCGTGATGGCGATTTCCTCGGTTTGTTCACCCAGTACACGGACATTGCCTGTTTGCGGAATGTCGCGCAGACGGCGAGTGAGGTAGTCGGTGTACCCACGCATCTCGCGGTAGGTCTTGTCGGCCGACTCCATGGCGATCAGCAGCGAGGAGGAGTTTCCAAAGTCGTCAATCACAGCAATGGCCAACACACCGGGAGGGAAGCTCAAAGCCTTGGATTCGTTGATTTTGTTCCGGATTTTCGTCCAAGCCTTGCTATTGTCGCCCATGGTCATGTCAAGCATCACGTAGATGTAGCAGATGCCCTCCTTGGTCACGGAATAGGTTTTCCCACGGTCCACTTCGGGAAGGGTGAACAGCAGCTCCTCAAGAGGCTTGGTGAGTTGGGCTTCCACCTCTTCGGAATTGGCGCCGGGATAAACGCCCGCCACGATGCCCTGAGGGTAGGAGAAGGAAGGAAACTCGTCCTTTTTCATGTCGACGAGGGCGTAGATGCCGAAGGCCACAATGACCATCACCACCACCCAAACGATCTTCTGGTGCTGGATGCTGCCAGCGATGATGCCTCTTGATTTAATCTTTTTCATATTCCGACACCTTCATTCCTTCGCTGATTTTCTGATAGCCTTCCACGATGACATGGTCGTCTTTTTGAAGTCCCTCGCTGACGATGACGCCCTTGCCCGAATAGCCCGAAAGAGTGATGAATCGGCGTGTGGCGCGCTCGTTTTCCACGACCCACACAAACTTGCCCTCATTGTTGATCAGGACGGCGTTGGCGGGGATGACGATGTGTTGGCTGGCATTGGAAAACAGTTCCACCTTGCCGATCATTCCCGGCCGGAGATCCGTGTCGGGCTGGCTGACGGTTACTTTCACAGGATAGCTGTGGGTGAGGAGGGAGGCGGTCATGCCTTTCTCGGTCACTTTGCCGGAATAACGGCGGTTGTCGAGGGCGGGGATGACAATCTCGGCCTCGTCGTCGATGCTTAGCTGGGCGATTTCGTTTTCGGGAACGGAGATCTTCACGACGATGCCTTCAGTGTTGATGATCCTCATGATAGGCTTCATGGGGACGGCGTTCTCCCCGACGTGAGCGTCGACAGCCGTCACGGTGCCGCTGATGGGTGCTTTGAGTGTGTTGTCCTCCATCATGGCTTGAGCCAGATCGTAGGCCGATTGCGCTTTCTCGAGATTGGCTTCCATCTCTTTCCACTTGATCTCAGGAAGACTGCCGTTGTCGTGCACTTTTTTCAGACGGGCATAGGCATCCTGCGCTTGATCCAGCGTGGCTTGCGCCGAGCGGAGTGAGTTTTCCAAAGTAGGGGAGGATGCTTCTGCCAGCACCTGGCCTTTCCTGACCTGTTCTCCTTCCTTGACGTAGAGACGTTGCAGGGTTCCTCCGTATTTGAATGCCATTTCAATGGACAGGCCTTCTTCAAGACAGCCCGGGTAGCTGTTGTGTACCCTAGTGTTGGTGGGGTCGATGCGCTGGATGCCCACGGGGATGACGCGCTCTTCGGCGGGACCGCCCAAGAGTTTTTCCTTCAACTGCTGTGGGTCTTCGTTACATGCGGTCAGCAGCAGGGGTAGCAGCCATAAGATGTGTTTGGCTTTCATGGTTTGATGGGTTTTTAGTTGCGGGTAGCGGCCAAACGGATGTTGTCGCCATGGATGGCAAAAGTACGATTGTTGTTTTCGGCTTCGCCGTCGTAAACCATGTTGATGACGATGGTGTTGTCCTCATACATTTGTCCCGAGGCATGAACGTTCAGCTCATTTTTCAGGACGATGGAATCGCCTGTGAAGAGCAGGCTGTTTTTGGTGAAGTCTTGCAAGAAGATCTCGTTGCCATCGCAGAAGGCGTGGGTCACAATGACTTCGCCGCCCATGGCGTTCATGACGACGACGACGCTGTCTCTCTCATTGCCCAAGGCGCTGATTTCCAGTTGCCCGATTTCGTTGAGTAGGTTGACGGTGAACGACACGGGTTCGGTGGTGTCGCCTGGGGGTAAGATCTCGTTCAAAGTGACGCTACCCGAGGTCTTGTAGGAGTAGTCGCCACGAAACAATTGCATGCCTTTTTTTTGACAGGATGCCATTGCCACGAGGCAACAGAGGATGCAGAAGATGCTTTTTTTCATGATATTCTGTTGTTATTTCTTGCGTTTCCAGGTTTGTGAACGTCCCAGCAGACCAGCCTTGTCAAGCGATCCGCGAAGCACCAGTTCGTCGGTCTTGGCTTTATAGGTGACTTTGCCGAAGTAAGTCTTGCCGCTTTCGGGGTCGTATACTTTGCCTTTGAGCTGGCCTTTGTGTTCTTGCATATCGATGAAAAGCTGTGAGCCCACTACATGTTCGTAGCCTTTTTCATAGGGAGGTTCCGCAATGGCGTAGGTTCCGTCTGCGTTTTTTTTGTACATGTTCAGCACGACACAGCTGTAGGTGCCGTTGTTCTCGGTGATTTGAACACATGAAGCCATGTCGCCGGTCTTGTCGTCAAAAGTGTTCCAGAGGCCGAGCATTTTACTGATTTGAGCGTTGGAAGTTGTAGCGATAGCGAACAAAAGGACGATAAGAAGTTTTTTCATGTTTTTTAGATTTGGGTGCAAAGATAACACTATTATCACTAAGAAATGTATTATATTTGCACCTAAACAACAACATAAGCATAATCGACCATGAAAATAGTATTAGTTCTTTTGGCCATCGTGGCCATAGCTTTCACCTCTTGCAAGAAGGACGTCATCAACATCAAAGAGAAAATTATCGGAAAGTGGATGATTGCCGAAATCAACGAGCGGGCCGTTACGACTAACGACAAAATGGTCTACACCTTTGTCTCCGCCACCAAGGCCTACATGAGTGCATCTTTCACCAATAATCCGAATGCGTCATCTGTGTGGTCTGACCAAAAAGAAGTCGATGTTGTCATCTCCGGCAATAAGATGACCGTCACTTTCCACCCCGATGAAAACATGACGACGGTTGATGAACTCAACATCACCGCCATTAATAGCAGCGAGTTCAAGGCCAACTACAAGGTAACAGTGACAGAGGGTAGCAATGTTGCGTATTCACGACAAGGCACCGTACGTTTCACCAAACTCAATGTCGACTACCGCGATGCCATCCTCGGCAAGTGGGAGTGCACCGAGTTGACGGGCATCGAGACCTTCAACGATGCCAACGCTCGTCTGGAGTTCTACGGTGACGGCAATTACAAATACTGGCGTAAGAACAGTGCCAATGAGTGGGTGGCTGTCACTAACCGTGAGTTCCAGAACTACTTCGTCGACGGCAAGTTGCTGGCCACCCGATGGAAGAACGTAGGCGAGGCTGAGCAGCGCGAATGGTGGGAAGTTACTTCCATCAAAGACAACCAGATGGTGTGGACCGCCCTGCGTCAGAATGAGAACGGAACGACTACTCGGCAGGGGATGAAGTGGAAGAAGGTTGAGTGACCTCTTGAAACTTATGGGATTGATACCACCTCTAGATTTGTAGTTTTGAGAGTGTAAAAATACATATTTCTTTGAATACGAGTTTTTATTTGCTTTCCTGTTCTAACCATTCCAATCCGAAGTTGTAAAATACCATTGAATAACCTAAAGTATCGCCATCCGATTCCTCAACATAAAAGCCGATGCTGTGGTCAGGAAGGATGCAAAGGGATGAATAGGCACCATCGTAAGGGACAATGCACTTGCTTACAGGCCAGGTCTGACCTTCATCGTAACTGACGTACACCGTCACCTTCTCCCGGCGATCTGGGCCGGGTAGGGAATGTAGCAAGATATTTCTTTCGGCGCCTTCGTTGACGGATGAGTAGCGGATAATGTCGCCGTCGCAAGCAGTCGCTACGAGGTCGGTCCAGGCGGAGGTTTCGGGTTGCCATGTGAGGCCGCCGTCTTCAGAGAGGTTGTACCAGCGTTCGCCTTCGTGACGGATGCTCATCAGGATGCGACCGTCAGCCAGCTCTACCACCTTGGCTTCGTCGCCACGTTGTGAGGCGCGGCCCGAGATGTGCCAGGTCTCACCATTGTCGTCAGAATAAACGGCGTAGTTGCAAGCAGCCCATTCTTCCGAGTCTCGTACGGCCAGCACAAACATGATGCGTCCTGTGGAAGTCATCAGGCCATTACCCGAAGCGAAGAAAGCCGCCCACCAAGTACGGCTCACATCGTTTTCGCAGTTTGATCCATAGAGTTCGTCAGTGATGTCCTTAGGCTCTGTCCAGGTCTGGCCGTTGTCGTAACTTCTTGCGATATAGGTTCGGAGCGGGTTTTCAGGCCTTCCTTGCCAAAACCCGCAGCCGCCCACAAATGCCGCCAAAAGGCCCCCTTCGTCGTGCGTATGCACCAAAGCGCAGTCGCCGAATCCTTTCCCGAAACCTTGGCCTTCCGCTAAGGTATAAGGCTCGCTCCAGGTGCGGCCGCCGTCGGTGCTTCTGTTGATCAGGATATCGATATCTTCAGGCAGGTCGGCGTCGTTGTTTTTTCGTTTATCAGTGGCCACCACTAACGAGCCGTCTTTTGCGGTGATGATCGCTGGGATACGGTAGTTTCGCGAATTGTAATCGCCTGGGCGATAAAGCACGGTGCGAGTGATTAGGGCGTTTTCAGGTTTATAGGTGTTACTGCAAGCGCAAAAAGCGAGGCATAACGCGAATGCCAAATAGGATGGGCATTTTTTCATATTATTTTATTTAAAAATCAAGGCAAAGATAGTCATTTTATCGTCACTTTGCTCAAGACGGAGATCGCCGTGATGTTTGATCATGATTTGGCGTGAAAGGCTTAGCCCGATGCCCGTTCCATTGGGCTTGGTGGTGTAGAAGGGCACGAAAATCTCCTCGATTTGTCGTAGAGGGATGGCTTTTCCGTTGTTGGCCACTCGAATGACGGTTTGGTCATCTGAATTCAAGTCGGCCGAAATGCGAACAGAAGTAGCCCCTGCTTGCACAGCGTTCTTGATGAGGTTGTTGAACACCTGAACAATTTGTCCTTCGTCAGCGTAAATCAGCAAATCGGGCATCTTGGCTTGGTAAGTCAAAACGGCGCCTTGTTCGGCCATCTTGGCTTTATTGAGGCGCAGCACCCTGTCGAGCAACTCGTCAACCATCACGGCTTTGCGTACCGGTGGCGCCACTTCGGTGAAGTTGCGATATGACTCCACAAAACGAATCAAGTCTTTCGACGATGCCGAGATGGTTTCCAGACCTGCTTTTACATCCAGCTCATCTTCATTGGTTAGTGCGTCGCTCAACGAGGCAATAGGCGCTACGGTGTTCATGATTTCATGGGTGATTACCCTGAACAGCCTGCTCCAAGAAGTGGATTCATCCACTGCTGACCTCCGTTCAAAGATGCCACGGATACGGTTCAGGGCTCGGTTCAACGACGATTTCTCCTGAAAGCGGAAGTTCAACTCACCGTCTTCCAACGCATCCATCATGAAGGATACCATTTTGGCATCGTGCCGTCGCGTCAGCCAAAAAGTGACCACGATGGCAATCGCCACCGCAACAACGATTAGCACTATCCAAAGCCAGGTGCTCATATTCCGTATTTCTTCAAACGGTTATAGAGTGTCGGACGGCTGATATTCAATGCTTTCGCCACCAATGAGAGGTTGCCGTTATACTTTTTCATGGCGGCGCGGATCACCTTCTCCTCAGCATTTTCAAGCGACTCTTGACTTGGCGACAGTTCGACGGTATCTTTTAAATCCTCGGAATTGATCTGCAGGTCGTAGGCCTGAATCTTCGACCCTTCGGACAAGATAACCGCTTTCTCGATACAGTTCTGAAGTTCGCGGATATTGCCTTTCCACTGACAGCGTTGCAGCAGTTGAAGGGCCTCGTCATCAATGGTTTCCACTTCACGGTGGTACTTTTCCGCAAACCGTCCCAAGAACATCTTAGCCAACGGCACGATCTCATCCGTCCGTTCCCTTAACGGAGGGAGCTGCAGTGACACTGTGTTGATGCGGTAATAAAGATCCTCGCGGAACTGGCCTTCACGCACCATCTTCGCCAAATCCATGTTGGTGGCACAGATCAAGCGGATGTCAATGGGAATTGTCTTCGTGTCGCCCACCTTGGTGATGCTTCTGTTTTGAATCACACGGAGTAGCTTAGCCTGAAGATTCAGGGGGATGTTGCCGATTTCATCCAAAAATAACGTCGTTCCGTTGGCCTGTTCAAATTTTCCCACATGGTCAGCATGGGCATCAGTAAAAGCCCCTTTCACATGGCCAAACAGCTCACTCTCAAACAAGGTGCCTGTGATGGATCCAATATCGACGCTGACCATCGCCTTGCCTTTGCGCTTTGAAAGTCTATGTATCTCGTTGGCCATTACATCCTTACCTGTGCCGTTCTCACCTGTAATCAGCACGGTGGCATCGGTTGGAGCGATTTTCTCCACCATACGATGCAACTCCAACATCTCATGACTCTCGCCCCAATGCATCATAGAAGGTTTCTCTTGAACTTCTGCTTTAGGTTTCTGTTTATTGCAGGCATATTCCAATATGTCAAGCAGTTTAGCATTGTCCCAAGGCTTCACCACAAAGTCGAAAGCACCACGTTTCATGCCTTCCACAGCCAGAGCAATGTCGGCGTAGGCCGTAAAAAGCACCACCTCCACCTCGGGGAACTCCCGTTTTAGCTCCGAGAGCCAAAAGAGTCCCTCGTTGCCAGTATTAATGTCAGTGTCGAAATTCATGTCGAGCAACACTGCATCGGGCTTGAAGCGATGCATCGTGCTCATCAATTCTTTGGGCGAAGCGATCAGATCCACCTCCTCGAAACGCATGGGCAGCAAGATCTTCAGCGCCGAGCGGATGCCAGCGTTGTCGTCGACGACTAGTATTTTGGATTTGAGTTTAGGCATGGTGGTATAAAAATATATTATTCCAATAGTTCTTTTGCCAGATGGTTGAGTTCGTCGGTGTCAATAGGTTCCAAAGTCATTTCCTCGGGTTCGAGATCGAGAAGAAACTGCATATAGGTGGGCAAGGTGAGGAGATCACCATCTCGCCCAATGTTATAATCGCCAAATTTGATGAAGTGTTTCACACCATACTTCTCAGGGTGTTTCCTTACAGTGGCTATGCTTTTGGCTTGAGCGGTCCGAGCCTTCACCTCAACGGGGACGCATTCGCCTTTGTAGCGGATAAGGAAATCCAGTTCCATACCCGAATCTTTCTGGAAGTAATACAAACTCTGGCCTTTCTTGATTAGTGTGTCGGCCATCAGGTTCTCGTAGATGGCACCTTTAAACCCTCCCAGATTGCTCTGAAGGATGTCGACACGCGCAGCGGGACCCAACATAGCCACAAGAATCCCAATGTCGGCTGTATATACTTTGAAAACGTTTTCCATCGCATTGCCTTCCATTGGGAGACCAGTGATGCTTGTGTTGTAGCAGCGACGAATGATGTCGGCATCTTCCAGCCATTGCAGGGAGCCTTTGTAGTATTCACCTCGACCACCGCTTTCCACCTTGGAATACTGGTATTTCTTGTTTTCTTTGGCGAGCTGTTTGGGGATGGCGTTGAAGCAGGCGCGGATGTGAGGCTTATCTTTGTCGTCGGCATACTTCACCATGTCGGAACGATATTCTTTTAGTATGGACTTCCAGACCGCATCAACAGCGTTCATGTTGCCAGTCTGCAGCAGAGCGTTCACGGCTGCGGGTAGTCCACCCACGGCCACATAGCGGTTCAGCAGTGTTTTCATGGCCGCATGGATGCCTTCCGGTACGGGTTTTTTCTCCTTCAGACAACGTTTCAAAGCTTCTATGACTTCCTCGCTCATGTTGTTTGCCCACAGGAACTCTTCAAAATCGAGTGGATACATCTCCACTATCTCCTCATAACCCACAGGAACGGAATTGCTGCCTTTTTCTTGATGGACAGAATTTCTGATACGTCTTCTCTTCTTGTCCTGTCCGTAACCTTGAACACCAAGCAACGAGCCTGTGGCAATGACATCATAGCGTCCGTCTTCATAAAAGAACTTCAGAGAGGTACGAGCCTCAGGACAGTCTTGGATTTCATCCAATATGATGCAAGTCTCATGTGGAACGAACTGGGTGTTTCGCATTTGGGCCGACAAGTTAAGGATGATGGTGTCCACGTCTTTAGATCCATAAAAGGCAGTCTTTCGTTCCTCTTGTTTGATGAAGTTGATATAAGCGACATGCTTGTAATTCTCATCGGCAAATTGCTGCGAAATAAAGGTCTTTCCACATTGGCGGATACCCGTGATCACAAGTGGCTTGTGGCTTGGGGCGTCCTTCCAAACTTTTAAAGTATCTGAAATCCTTCTCTTTAACATATTGTTATATACCTTGTTTCAGGCAGCAAAAATACAATTTTCCAACGATTCTTCAATACTTTTCTGTTATTTTTCTAGTCACTTTTTACAATTTCACCGTTGTTTTTCTAGCGAGTTTTTCTATTTCACCGTTATTTTTCAAGGGAACTTTTCCTAAAACGACACACTTTTCCAAACGAAAAAACAACTATCTAACCCATTTTTCTGAACGAAAGTTATTCCTTCTTCAACGCCCACACCGGATTCACCCGCGCCACGGAGACGATCTGCCACAGCACCGAGCCGATGGCGATGGCAAACGACAGCGCCACCGTGACCACGAAGATCCACGGATATAGGTCGATGCGATAAACGAAATCCTCCAAATAGCGCCCGCACACATACACTGCAATGGGGATGGCGATGATGTTGGCAATCAGAATCATGATGATGTATTCTTTCAAGTTACGACGGATCTCGCTCTGCATGGTGCCGCCAAACACCTTGCGGACGGCGATGGTCTTCTCACGCTCGGAGGCGAAATGCGTGCTCATGGCCACGAGGCCGAGCAGCGAGAGCATCACTGCCACAGCCATGAAGAGGTCGACGAGGCCCATCTTGTTTTTGGTGCCCTGCAAATGTTTTAGCATCAGGTTGTCGATAAAGTCCATGGTCCAGGGTTCCCAATAGACTTCCTTTTTGTTCATGTGCTTGTCGTACAAGTCTTTGATGGCCTTGCGCGCCTCGGCATGGTCGCCGACGATTTCCAGCACGGGATGGTAACTCACCCATTTGAATTTTGGCTCACTCCCCACAATCTGCACCGCGCCGAAGGTCTCGTCCACCACATGCGCCGCGTCGGTGATGACGAAATCACTCAATACGCCACATATGTCAGAACGCAAATTACGTTTGTACCACACGCCTAATGAGTCGATGTCGAACTGGTCCAAAGGCGTCCCCGTCTGGGCCTCCAACAAGCCCTGCGTCAGCAGCCATTGGTCTTCGCCCAACTGGCCATACAGTGCCTTGACGTCGAATTCAAACATGTCGAAAGCCGTGGTATCGCACAGCAGGTATCTTACATTAACCCAATTGTCAGTATTGTCACGATCGTCGAGAGGCATCCATCTTGTGCCCATTAAGGCACCGCCAGGATAGCCATAGGAGTGTCCCATTCGTTTCACACAGGGCAAGGCCATCAAGTCGTTCTCAAAGGCCTCGTCGCCAGACAGGAGAGTCTCCGCATAAAACAAGTTCTCCGTGCGACATCCCACGGGCCTTCGCTGCATGTGGCGCATCTGCACCTCCATAGTGATCACCAAGGCAATCAGCACGATAGCGATGACGTTCTGCAAGACGATGAACACCTTCGACAGCACCATCTTGTTGCGGAAGCGGAAGGCTCCCTTCACCACATCGATGGGCTTGGCACGCGACACCACGATGGCCGGAATCAAACCCGCTAACAAGGCCACCACAACCACAATCAGCAGGTAGGACGCTACATAAAACGGCGAGTACAGGATCCTGATGCCGATATCGCTCGCCAACAGTCTGTTGACCAAAGGCACAAGTGCTTCGGCCAGCAAGATGCCCAATACCATGCACACCGTGGTAAAGGCCAACGACTCCCACAGGTATTTCCCGATGATTTCGCCCTTCGTCGCCCCCAGCAGTCGCCTCGAAGCCATCTCCTTGGCGCGCTTGCTTGTCAGGGCCACGTTCAGGTTGATATAGTTGAACATCGCGGATATCAGCAGCAACAAGCCTACAGCCAACAGACTGTGCATCAGCACCTTGTCGCCTTTTTTCAGGCTGGTTTGCACGTCGGTGTTAAACATCTCATCCAGGCGCACCAGTTTGACTTGCGAAGGATCGACGGGGTATTCTATTCCTAAAATCTTACGAAACAAGACCTCTGTGGCCGTGGCTAGCTTCCCGCTCAATGCCTCGCGGTCGACATCAGGATATGACTTGATGAAGAGCCATACATTCTCGAACATGTAGGCAGGAACAGCAGGGCTGTCGAATCCGCCATAGTAGGTCACACCATCGGTAATGTCCACGTTGATAATCACATCGGGTGGGTTGTAGAAAAGCGAGATGCCTATTTCGTTGAACACACCCGCAATGGTGAAGTCGTGCTTCATCAGATGGATGGTCTGACCTACCACCTCTCCCGATTGCGAAAGGGTCAGGGCTATTTCTTGCGAGACGAACGCCGTCAGCACCTCGTCGATTCTGTCGGGATTTCCCTCTGAAAACTGCACGGGAATGAAGTCGAAAAAGTCGCGGTCGCAGCCTAGCACTTGTGCCAGACGCGTTTGGTCGCCGCATTTCATCTCCGTACCATAAATCCATCCGAACTCACTGACGGCTTGTATCTCGGGAATGCTCTCCCCGATAATCTCTTTCATCCCATATTGATACAGCATCTTGTCTTGGATGGCCACGCCGTAAATCTCCTTGCGGTGCGGGTTTTCGCGCGTGACGGCGATTTGTTGTGCCACATAGCAGAAGATGATGACCACGAAGGCGAGGCTGACGGAAAGGCCGATGGCTTCGATGATGCTGTATAGTTTATTGCGGGAGAGGAATTTTAGGTAACTGCTCATAACTTGTAGGGGTTGTTTTTTGTCACAAAACTAGCAAAACCCACAAAACAATTGCTTGCAAGGAAAGTCGCCAACCGGCTCCTTTCCGGTGTTGCAACGGCAAGCAGTTGCGAGCCGTTGACTGTGTTCCCATCGATATTCAAAAGGTTTTGCATTGTTTTGTAGGTTTTGTGATTTAATTATTCATTTCGTAATGATTTTACTGGGTTAACGGTTGCCGCCCGCAAACTCCGCAAAGTGACGACGGCAACGGTGACACTCAAGACGGCTATAAACGACAGCACGAACACCCAGACATGCAGCGGCACCTGATAGGCGAAGCCCTCCAAATAGCGCCGCATGATGACGATGCTCACGGGCACGGCGATGACGAAGCACACCAGC
>CAMYVD010000006.1 GCA_947302205.1 uncultured Bacteroidales bacterium | reverse complement strand
GAGCCTCCCGGCTCACCGCCTCGGACTTATGCTGGCCTCAAGCTTTCAAAGAACTGTTCGACCTCCCCTTCTTGCTGCCCCTCTTCCGTGGGGTCGAAAACGGCTGCAAAGGTACAACCTTTTTTCATTCCCGCAAGCCTTTTTTTACTTTTTTTTCAAAAATTTTTCTTAGTATTGATTATCAGTATTTTATAAAAACAAAAAAAAGGCTGATTGTCACCAATCAGCCTTTCATTTCACCGAAAAACTCAATCTTTTTTGAGCAAATCACGGATTTCAGTCAACAATTTGATGTCTTCTGACGGCTCAGCAGGGGCTGCAGGCTCCGGAGCGGGCTCTTCTTTCTTCTTCAGTTTGTTCATTCCTTTCACCACCAAGAAGATGCAGAAAGCAATGATAATGAAGTCGAAGACCACCTGGAGGAAGTTACCCCAAGTAAGCGTCAGTTCAGGCTTCACCACTGTCTCACCCTCCATGACTGCTTCACGGATGACCCATTTCCATTCGGTAAAGTTGAGACCACCTGTTACTGCGCCAATCAATGGCATAATGATGTCAGACACCAATGAGGTGACAATCTTGCCAAAAGCACCGCCGATGACCACGCCGATAGCCATGTCCATCACGTTGCCCTTCATGGCAAATTCCTTGAATTCTTTAAAAAAACCCATAGTTTGTAATTTAAAAGTTATGATACCTTATTAATTATACGACTGCAAACATAAGAAATAATCCGGTACGAACCTAAAATTCCGAAGTAAAATGAAATTCGATGTCAGGATATTTTTCCATGGCGATCTGCAACGCATAAGGCGATTCCGCCAAGAAGACATCCCTACCCTCCTTGTCTTCAGCCAGATTCAAAGCCTTGCGATTCTTGAAATCCTTCAGTTGTTCCTCATTTTGGCTAGTAATCCAGGCGGTCTTGTATAAGGAGATGGGCTCGTAACGGCAAGAGGCGTTGTACTCATGCAGCAAACGGTATTGGATGACTTCAAATTGGAGCTCTCCCACGGTGCCAATAATCTTCCTACCCGTCATTTTACCCGTAAAAAGCTGGGCGACGCCTTCATCGGTCAACTGTTCCAATCCCTTGGCAAGCTGCTTGGACTTCATCGGATCGGCATTCTCCACATAACGGAACTGCTCGGGTGAGAAACTCGGGATACCTTTATAATTAAGGATCTCTCCTTCTGTCAACGTGTCGCCGATCTTGAAATTGCCAGCATCGTACAAACCCACAATATCACCCGGGAAAGCCTCGTCAAGCACCGACTTTTTCTGGGCCATAAACGCCGTAGGATTTGAAAACTTCAACTCACGGCGTTGACGCACGTGGAAATAGTTCTTGTTACGTTCAAAACGGCCTGAAACCACCCTCACAAAAGCGATGCGGTCACGGTGATTGGGATCCATGTTGGCGTGGATCTTGAAGACAAAGCCGGTAAACTTCTCCTCTGTTGGCTCAATATGGCGTTCTTCAGTGTCGCGACCGATGGGCGTAGGCGCAATCTGGATAAAACAATCCAGCAACTCCTTGACGCCGAAGTTATTCAACGCCGAACCAAAGAACACCGGACAGATATCGCCATTCAGGTAGGCCTCACGGGAGAACTCGTCATAAACGCCTTGCACCAAATCCGTCTCAGTTCTAAGCATCTCGGCATCCTCGCCAAGCATCTTGTCGAGTTCAGGATTGTTGAGATCATCGAAAGCGATACCCGCCGTGATATGCTGTTTGTCAGAATTGAAAAGATACAGGCTCTTGTCGTAAATGCTGTAAACGCCCTTGAACTTAGGACCCATGTTGATGGGCCAACTCAACGGCGTCAAGCGAAGGTTCAACTTTTGCTCGATTTCGTCCAATAGTTCAAAGGCATCCTTACCAGGACGGTCCATCTTATTGATGAACACGATGATAGGTGTGTTGCGCATGCGGCAAACCTCCACAAGCTTCTCGGTTTGCGACTCCACACCTTTGGCCGCGTCGATCACCACGATCACGCTATCCACAGCCGTCAGTGTACGGAAGGTATCTTCGGCAAAGTCCTTGTGGCCAGGGGTATCCAGGATATTGATCTTGATGCCATTATAGTCGAATCCCATGACGGAGGTAGCCACCGAAATGCCTCTTTGGCGTTCGATTTCCATCCAGTCGGAGGTAGCAGTCTTACGAATCTTGTTGGATTTCACCGCACCGGCCACCTGAATGGCGCCACCGTACAGCAACAGTTTTTCGGTTAACGTGGTCTTACCGGCATCAGGGTGACTTACAATCGCAAAAGTCCTGCGTCTATTGATCTCTTCAATGAATGTCATGACAAAATATTTACAAAAAAAGCGCAGGTCTTCGGTGACTTGCGCTTCAGCGGTCCGGACGAGGCTCGAACTCGCGACCTCCTGCGTGACAGGCAGGCATTCTAACCAAACTGAACTACCGGACCAACCTTGAAAAGAACTTTTATTGCTTTGCTTTGCGGATGCAAAGGTACTACCATTTTTGAAATGCACAAGCATTTTTTTACATTTTTTTAAAAAATTTTCTTTGATCATTGAAAATCAAAGATTTGCAAGTAGATCCAAAGAACCGTTCCGGAGCTCATAACAACGAATTCCCATGGTTTCCGCCTGCCGAGCCCATTCTTTTGACAGATAAACTGGTACTGAACCGTCCACTAAGAGTGTCCCGACTTGATAATTCCTTAGGATTTGTTGAAGATCCGGCCTTTGCTTCTCGCGAACCATCAGATAATCCACTGCAATTCGGCGGCGACTCTCTTGCAGCGCCATTTCCGGATCCCAGAGTGCCAACAAGACCCCGTGCGCTGAGATTAGGTGTTTTTGCTTGATGACCAACTCATTATTAATAGTTTCCCCTAACGTATAACAAACGGGATTGATGCTCTGCTGATGTCTCGCCCAATGGCCTCTCAAACTATAATCGATCGAGGAAGTTTCAGCAAGCAGTCCTTCATCACACAACAGCACATTGTCAAAACCGTCAACGACATTGATAGCCGTATGATTTCGCACAGTATACACCAAGAACTGGGACTGTTGCGACAAGCGTTGGCTTCGCCAAGCCATAGAGAAGGCGAAAACCGCCGAAACCACTAGCAATTCCATCATCATCCGCTTTTTCCTCAAATTGACAAACAGCAAAAGCAGCAGCAGAAGTATCAGACTTAGCGCGAACTGGAAATCGTTCATATACAACCCTTTAACCAATGACAAAGGCAATCCTTCAATCCATGACACCGCTCCATTCATCATACGAATGCTAATCCAAACCACTTTGCCCAATGCCATATTCAACCATGGCACCCATGAAAGCATCAGCAACAACATCCCTGACATAATCACCACAAACGACAGCGGGGTCATCAATAGATTGCTAAGCCAGAAATACGACGTAAACTGGTTGAAATAATAGATCGCGAAAGGCATGGTTGCTATCTGGGCTGACAGCGAAACCGACGTAATCTCCCACAACTTATCCAACCATTTGTTCTTGATATAAAACCTATTATAGATGGGCTTTTGGAGCAAAACAATGCCAACTACGGCCACATACGAAAGCTGAAATCCGATGGCGAAAAGGTGATTCGGATCCATCAGCAACAGCATAAAAGCCGAGGCTGCGATGGAATTCAAGGCAAAACCCTTTCGATGGATCAATTCACCGAGAAGCACGAAGGTAATCATCAACGAGGCGCGCATGATGGAAGGCGACAATCCCGTCAACAAGGCATAAAACCATATCAGCGCCAACAGGATGACCTTTCGGATCATGGCGATCGTTTTTCCTTTTCCGAAAAGGCCAAGAATGAATGAGGCCAGCAGATAGATGATACCCACATGCATCCCCGAAACACACAGGATATGCATGGAACCAGCCGCCACATAGTTCTGCCTGACTTGAGCGGGGAGACTCTCGTCATAACCCAGGAGGATCGCTGCACCCACGCCAAACTCGTCATCCGTCACACCGCATCGCCGCAATGCACCGAGCAGCTTGTCACGGAACCGATAGGCGAACCCATACACGGGATTGCCTTGGGTAACACCGGTATTGAGCCAGTCATCCGCTTTCAGATAAACCCTTCCCGTTACGCCTTGACGTTTCAGATATTGCCGGTAGTCAAACTCTTCAGGATTCAACGGCGGAGGAATCTCTTCCAAAGGGACTTTTATGGCCAACAAGTCACCGTATTCCAGCTGTAAAGCCTCCTCTGATTTCTCAAAATAGGCCAACACTTTGAATCCCCGCATATCAAGCAGCACCTTCACCGTGTTTTCCTTTTCGGAGGGCGGTTCATATACCCTTGCCATTAAAGAAGCCTCCCCTACCCTTTCATGCATGCAGGCCACAAAATAGCCTAGATAGGCAAACACAACGATCGTCGCCACTCCAAAAATCCATTGGACACGATAGGTTTTCAGCGTACGAAACAACAGGAAAAGCACCCCTATGCCAAGCGCCAATACGAGATAAAGCCATGTCAAGCCCATTGCAGCCGGTTTGAAAACCTCATGCGCAATAATGCCTAGAGCCAGCGCAAGGAGGAATCGAATAAACGGGTACTTGTTCCAATTCATAACATGTTCCAATAATGGCGCAAGTTACGAATTTTAAATAAAAAAGTCAATACTAATAATTAATAAATTATTATTTTTTCATCTCAACGACCACCGCAGCGGCTTTTTCCGAGGCTCCGGAATTCCCCAAACGCTCCTTCAAGCTATCGAGATCATCCAGCAACTGGCGCTGCCGCTTGGCATCGGTAAGCAGCCGTTCCAGTTCTTTCACAAGGTTTTCCTCGGTGAAATCATCTTGGATCAACTCCTTGACCACTTCTTTTTCCATCACCAGATTGACCAAACTGATAAAGTTTACCTTGACCAATCTTTTGGCAATCCAGTACGAGAGGCGGTTCGCCTTGTAGCATACCACTTCCGGAACGGAAAGCAATGCCGTTTCAAGGGTTGCCGTGCCCGAGGTCACCAAAGCGGCGCTGGAGTTTTGGAGCAATTCATACGTCTGATTCTCAACCAAATGCACATCTTTATCACCCATCATGCGCAGATAGAGTTTCTTATCAAGCGACGGCGCGCCTGCAATCACAAACTGATATTGTGGGAAATGCGGGATGACTTTCAGCATGGTCTCCAGCATACGTTCGACCTCCTGTTTGCGACTACCGGGAAGCAACGCGATAATCTCCCTCTTTTCGGAAAGGTTGTTACGGTGAACGAAACTCAAGCGAGGGGTGACATTGAGTTTTGACAGCTCGTCCAGCAATGGATGACCCACAAAAGTGGCATTGACGCCATACTCTTTATAGAATTGCTCCTCGAACGGAAGGATCACCAGCATCTGATCGACATATTGCTTGATTTTATGGACACGATGCCTTTTCCAAGCCCAGACCTGTGGGGAGATGTAGTAGCACACCTTCATGCGATGCTCATGGGCGAACTTCGCGATACGCAGGTTAAAGCCTGGATAATCCACCAATATCACCACATCAGGCTGATAGTCAAGCAAATCCTTCTTACATTCCTTGATATTGCCAAGGATCGTGCGCAAGTTGGCGGCCACTTCCACAAAGCCCATGAAAGCCATGTGACGATAGTGCTTGACCAAGGTAGCGCCTTGTTTCCGCATCAAATCGCCTCCCCAAGCCCGAAACTCCGCCTGAGGATCTTTCTTCTTGATTTCCGCCATCAGGTTGGAGGCATGCAGATCACCAGACGCCTCACCTGCTATGATATAATACTTCATACTTTAATATTCATTCAAATCAGGAAAAACACCAACAGCATCCCCACAAAAGTCACCAACAAAATACCCTTGCCGCATTTTTCCAAATCCCATTTTACCAGTGACATCCTGAACAGGATGATCCCCGGAACAAAAGCCAACAGGTAGGGAGCTCTTGTATAAGCCGCACCCCACGGAAACAGCGAAAGCAGCAAAAAGCACAGCGCAAACACTGCCGCGCCAACCAACATTCCAAGCCAAAAGTTATCCTTGATTCTCATTTTTTCTTCATTATGTGTTCAAAACGGCCTATTTCGCCAAAATATTGCCTTGCCGTCAAGTCAAATTGCGTTGGGACGATCGAGATGTAATTGTTTTTCATCGCACTGAAGTCGGTGTCGTCACCCTCATCTTCATAAACAAACTCAGCGCCCTGCCACAAGCAAGTACCCCCCTGTTCGCTTTGGCACCCAGTGAACTTCTCAATCCACTTGCCTTTCGCCTGTCGGCAGATCTTGATTCCCTTGATCGGTTCCTCGCTCCGCTGCGGGAAATTCACATTCAGACAGATTCCCTCAGGGAGTCCGTTCTCCAACACGTCTTTGGTGATGGCAATGATATAATCGTCAAGATGGTCGAAATCAGCGTCGGATTCATAGCTGTCGAGGCTGAATCCTACAGCGTTGATGCCATCCATACAGGCCTCAATGGCCGCCGCCATGGTACCCGAGTAGATCACGTTGGTTGACGCGTTGGTGCCATGGTTGATTCCCGAAACCACGATGTCGGGCTTGCGGTCCGAAAGCCATTGGTAGCCGATTTTCACACAATCCACCGGTGTGCCGTTACACACAAACTTTTTGTAACCGGGGGAGATTTCCATCAGCGAGACCTTCATGGAGGGGGCCGTGGTGACCGAATGGCCTTTGGCAGACATCACTTCTTCCGTTGAGACCACTAACACCTCACCGATGGATCGCATCAATTCAACCAACTTTCCAAGCCCCTTGGCCTGGTATCCATCGTCGTTCGTAACAAGTATCAAAGGTTTTTGTTCCATTTCCATGTGTTTTCAAAAATTCTTTAAAGTCTGGTAAAGCATCCTTGTAGGCAAGCCCATCACATTGTAGAAAGAGCCTTGCAATCCGGAGATGCCCACATAACCGATCCATTCCTGGATGCCATAAGCACCGGCTTTGTCGTAGGGTTTGTATTGATCGACATAATAGGCCATCTCTTCTTCGTCGAGCGGCGCAAATACCACTTCGGAGTTGGCGGAAAACGTCTCCATCTTGTCTTTTGACCGCACCGTGACCCCCGTGACCACGTGATGCGACTTGCCTGAAAGGACATGCATCATCCTCAGGGCATCGACACGATCCTTGGGCTTGCCCAAGATCTCATTTCCAGCAATCACCACAGTGTCGGCGGTGATCAGCAGATAATCCTCAGGCAGTTCCTCATCAGCGAAAGCCAATGACTTTTGCCTGCTCAAGTACTCCGGCACCTTATCGAAAGGCATCTCAGGATAGTCCTCACGGGTCTCCTTGGTAAGGGTGACAAACTTCACGCCCATGCCTTTCAAAAGTTCCTGCCGGCGTGGCGATTTCGACGCAAGCACTACGGTAAACCGATTCAGATGTTCCAAGATCATACCTTAATATATATTACCATGAATAGGCTTCAGCAGTCATCCATTTCCCTTGTGCCTTAAGGGTTTGTTCAATAATGTCACGCACACAGCCACGGCCTCCGGGACGGTCGCTTACAAAAGCGCTGATGCTTTTCACCTCTTCGGCTGCATCGGCAGGGCATGCCGGGACTCCTACCCTATGCATCACGCGAAGATCCGGAATGTCGTCGCCCATGTAAACGATCTGATTCGGTGTCAGTTGGTATTGCTTCATGTATTCATCTAGTTTCACCACCTTGTCGGGAACGCCTGTAAACACATCCTTCACCCCCAACATGTTCAGCCTTTTGGTGATATTGGTGACCACCGCACCTGAGATCACGGCAAGATGATAGCCCAGTTTGCTTGCCAGCTGAATGGCGTAACCGTCCTTTACATTGGAGGTCCGGAGTGGGTCGCCATTGCTATCCATGTACACCGTGCCATCGGTCATCACACCGTCATAATCGAAGATGAAAGTGGTGACTCCTGACAATAAGCTTTTTAGATCATTCATGCTTTGTTTTGTTTCAATGCACGAAAATAGTAATTTTTATCCAAATCGAGACAAAAAAAGGTAACAATTCAACTATTTTACTTACTTTTGTATTTTATTAATAAGTTTAAACGATTAACCGAAATGAGAATCAGACATCAGGCTGAAAATGCCGAAGAAATAGTGGCAACCGTTGTTGAAGCCATGGACTCCGTCAAAGGGAAAGAAATTGTGACCCTCGACCTTAGGGAAACGGGGACCGCCGTAACGGATTATTTTGTGATTTGCCATGCCAACTCAAAGACCCAGGTGGACGCTCTCGCCGACAAGATTATCGACGAGGTTCGCGACAAAAACGGCGTGAAGCCTTACCATATCGAAGGAAGGGACAACACCGAATGGATCTTGATTGACTTTGTGGATGTTGTGGTACATGTTTTCCTGCAATCGATGCGCAAGTTCTATCAACTCGAAGAACTTTGGGCCGATGCCGAAAAGATTGTGAATGGGGAGGAGTGATATGGAAGAGAACAAAACGCCCAAAAAACCGACGGGCAAGAAAAAATTCAACTTTTACTGGATTTACGTCATTTTGACAGCCGTTCTGTTCGGCTTGTACTTCACCGGCAAGGACGAAGCCTCGCAAGAGGAGATCGACATGGGACAGCTCATCGGGATGCTGAAGGACGGCGAGGTTGAAAAGATTGTGTTGATTAACAAGGAAAACGCCGAGATCTACTTGAAGGATGATCCCAAAACGGCCAAATACACCTACCGCATCGGATCGCTGGAACGCTTTGAGGAGACCGTGGAACAGGTACAGAAAGAGAATGGCATTGCCAATCCCATCTACATCACCAATGTGCAGCGCAAGAGCTGGGGCATGGAGTTTTTGATCGGATGGCTGCCGTTGATTGTACTGGTCTTGATCTATATTGTCATCATGCGCAATATGGCCGGTCGCGGCGGAGGAATCGGCGGAGGGCAGATCTTCAACATTGGAAAGTCGAAAGCACAGCTTTTCGACAAGGACAATGTACCGGTGAATGTAACCTTTAAGGATGTGGCCGGATTGGAAGAGGCGAAGGTGGAAATCATGGAGATTGTGGATTTCCTGAAGAATCCCGAGAAATACACCAAGTTGGGCGGCAAGATTCCCAAGGGCGTGCTGTTAGTAGGCCCTCCCGGCACAGGTAAGACCCTGTTGGCCAAGTCGGTGGCAGGAGAAGCCAACGTGCCGTTCTTCAGCATTTCCGGATCCGATTTCGTGGAAATGTTCGTCGGCGTAGGCGCTTCACGCGTACGTGACCTGTTCAACAACGCCAAGCAAAAATCGCCCTGCATCATCTTCATCGACGAAATCGACGCCATCGGTCGCGCCCGTGGCAAGAACCCGATGAACGGAGGCAACGACGAGCGCGAGAGCACACTGAACCAACTGCTTACCGAGATGGACGGCTTTGGCACCAATTCAGGAGTAATTGTGTTGGCAGCCACGAACCGTGCAGACATCCTTGACAAGGCTTTGATGCGCGCTGGCCGTTTCGACCGCCAGATTTATGTCGAACTGCCTGACCTGATCGGCAGAAAGGAAATCTTCGAGGTTCACATGCGCAACCTGAAACTTGGCAATGACGTTGACAAGGACTTCCTGGCCAAGCAAACCCCAGGATTCTCCGGTGCCGACATCGCCAATGTGTGCAACGAAGCCGCCCTGATGGCAGCTCGCAAAGCCAAGGAAGTGATTGAGAAACAAGACTTCCTTGACGCCATTGACCGTATCATCGGCGGCTTGGAAAAGAAGAACAAGATCATCACCGCCGACGAAAAGAAGGTCATCGCTTTCCACGAGGCCGGACACGCCACTACCAGCTGGCTGTTGCAATATGCGCATCCTTTGGTGAAAGTGACCATCGTGCCACGCGGAAAATCGTTGGGCGCTGCTTGGTACCTCCCGGAGGAGCGTCAAATCACCACCAAAGAACAATTATACCACGAGATGATCGCCACCATGGGTGGACGTGCCGCCGAGCAGGTCATCTTCGGGCAGATCTCCACCGGTGCCCTCTCCGACTTGGAGAAAGTGACCAAGCAAGCCTATGCCATGGTAACCTACTACGGCCTTGACGAAGCCATCGGCAACCTGAGTTATTACGACTCAACAGGCCAGCAGGACTTCAGCCTTACCAAGCCTTACAGCGAAAAGACCGCCGAGATTATCGACAAACAGGTCAGCAAGCTAGCCGAACAAGCCTATCAGGAAGCCGTAGCCATCCTGAGCGAGCACAAGGACGGCTTGACACAATTAGCCAACAAACTCATCGAAAAGGAAGTCATTTTCGGTGAGGATCTCGAACAAATTTTCGGAAAACGTCCATGGGACGCAGCAAAGGAGGAAAGCCATGTGGAATCGTAACGGATCAGACCAAGGAACCACCAACAAGGAGCAAATCCTTGCCAAGTTGAGAAACGCCCTCATCGAAAAGCCTGAGGCGCAATTCGAGGACATCGACCTCCGGACAGACACCTGGAAACCTATCAAGGAGGAAGACGGAAACGCCATCACATTTGTCCAGAATTTCAAAGACCTGGGAGGCATCTTCATCTATTTGGAAAACGAAGCTGAATTCGGAGAATGCATCAAGCAATTGGCACCGCAAAACAACTGGGAGCCTCTTTGGTGCACGAGCCACAAGATGCAGGAGCTGTTGATGAAATACGGGGTGAAGTATTGCGACACCCCCGACAAGGACCTCAAGCATATTGTGAGCATCACCGACTGCGATTATCTGGTCGCTCATACGGGAAGCATCATCATCTCTGACCAAAACACCCACAACCGCAAGGCCTATACCGAGCCTGACATTTTGTTGGTCATGGCGCACACCAACCAGATTGTGGGAGGACTGAAAGAGGCGATGAGAAACCAAAAAGGACGGTTGAATTCCCATGCGATCACACAGTCTGTCATCATCACGGGCACAACCCGATCCTACGACATCGAGCAAGAGATCGTACAAGGCGTATTTGGGCCACGGCAAATCGCTGTGTTTTTGATCGAAGACTAGTTTAGAATGGGTCTAAATTACATTTTTATTTTCATTTTGTTGACAATTTGAATTACAAATTACTATATTTGCATTGCAAAAAGAATTAGAAACGTTTTATAACTTAAAAAAAGAAATAGGAATAAGAGAGAACACAATTTTAATTTAACATAACCAACGGCATTAGTGATTATTTTACGCTCAAAAAGAAAAGCCTAGAAAACATTTCTTTTCCAACCATGTTCAATAAACCCTACATGGACAAAACCAACTCAATAACACTAGTGGTCTTCCATTCGTATGGATGTGGGATACACTATGAGTTAAGCAGGTTTTTTCTAGGTTTTCTGCGAGCGTAAGTAGTGATCCCACATTTTTTGGGAGATGCCTAAAAACAAACAAAAAACATGGAAAACACAAACGAGATCAAAGAGACCAAGAGAGGCACAAGAAAGCCAAGGGCCAAAAGAGCAACAGCAGCTGAAGGTGATGAAAACGCCATCTTCATCGGCACTCTCATTCAACAAGAACTGAAGAACCAGGAACGCACTGTGTCATGGCTGGCTCGCAAATTGGACTGCGACCGCACCAATGTGTACAACATCTTCCGTCGTCAAGACATTGACACCGAACTGTTGATGCGCATTTCTGTGATCCTGCACCGCGATTTCTTCGCCATTTTCTCAAAGGAAGCTAAGAGAAAAATTTCAGCCACCCCCGGCATCTAAGACTTGAACAAGATTCATTAATATGAAAACAGCCTGAATTGCTTCAGGCTGTTTTTTTTTATTTGGTGAGTTCGTGAATGATGTCCTCAACACTGACTCCTTCCGCCTCAGCGGTATAATTCCTGATAATTCTGTGTCGCAATATTGGCACGGCCACTTTCATGACATCTTCCACATCTGGAGAATATTTACCTGAAAGAAGCGCGTTGGCCTTGGCACCAATGATCAGGTATTGTGAGGCTCTCGGGCCAGCACCCCAGCTAAGGAAACGGTTTGCCCAATCATGGGCCGACGAGGTGTTGGGACGCGTCTTTGCCGACAACGAGACCGCATACTCATACACATGATCCGAAACTGGCACACGGCGCACCAACTGCTGGAAATAAACGATTTCCACTGGTGACAGCACCGGCTCCACCTTCACTTCACGGCCGACAGTGGTATTCTTCACAATCGCGACCTCGTCCTCATACGTAGGATAATCCAGCAGTAAGTTGAACATAAAGCGGTCCAACTGAGCCTCTGGCAAAGGATAGGTCCCTTCCTGCTCTATCGGGTTTTGGGTGGCCAAAACGAAGAAAGGCTCCTGCAAACGGTAGGTCTTTCCCGAAACCGTCACACTGCGCTCCTGCATCGCCTCCAACAAGGCAGCCTGGGTTTTGGGTGGCGTACGGTTGATTTCATCCGCCAAAATGATGTTGGCAAAGACCGGACCCTTGATGAAACGGAACTGCCTTGACTCGTCCAGGATCTCGGTTCCGACGATATCCGAAGGCATCAGGTCAGGGGTAAACTGAATACGGCTAAAGTTCAGCCCCAACGCCTGACCAATCGTATTGACCAACAAGGTCTTCGCAAGGCCGGGCACACCCACCAACAGCACATGGCCCTGACAAAATATGGATAGTATGGTCTGATGGATGATCTCTTCCTGTCCAACGATCACTTTGCCTATCTCCGCACGCAGCCTGGCATACTTCTCCACCAGAGCCTTGGCGCCATCAACATCTGAATAATACATTGCTCAGTCTTTTTTTATTTCCACTCGAACTGGAAGTCGCAATCCTCAAAATCCTCATCAATACGGATAAATGCTTTCTTTGCCTTGGCACGGATCCAAGTCTTGATCACTTCCTGGTTCTTATGATTCACAGCCCAGTTTTGGATGAGCGCATAGTCATCCTCAAGAGTGGCCTTATGCGCATCAATTTTCCTTTTCACCATGACCAAACGGAAAGCGTCATTGCCGTCATTGGTGGTCATCGGCAGCGGTGAACTCACCTCTCCGACCTTCAGTTTGGCGGTGACGAAAGCCAAATTCTTGAATTCACCGAAATTGGGATATTCCCCTAATTCCTGCATGTCTTTCAGCCCGAGCCTATAGCCTCCAGCCATTGGATTGACGATATAGCCCCCATTGGTCTTTGAGTCATCGTCGCTGAACTTCAGGCATGCTTCCTCAAAGGTCATGTCACCATTTCGAATCAGCATGGCCACGGAATCCAACTCGTTTTGAGCCTTCTCCAAAGCCTCTACAGGCACCTTGGCGGTCATCAGGATATGGCGGCAGTTGACGTAATCGTCACGGCGCTCAATCAACTGGATGATATGGAAACCGAACTGGGTTTCAACGACCTCCGAAATTTCTCCATCCCTGAGGTTGAACGCCACGGCCTCAAACTCAGGAGCAAATTCGCCACGGCCCGTGAATCCAAGTTCTCCTCCCTTTCTTGCCGATCCTGGATCCTCAGAATACAGCACTGCCATGGTCGAGAAGCTGCTCTCTCCATCAAGGATGCGCTTGCGGATTTGATACAACTGGTCCTTTACCGCAAGTTTCTCGTCAATGCTGATGGGAGGACGTTTAACGATCTGCACGACCTCGTATTCAGTATCAACCATCGGGATGCTGTCTTGAGGCAGGCTGTTATAAAACGCCTTCACCTCAGCAGGAGCCACCGTCACACCCTGAAGGATATTGGCCCTAACCTTATCCTGCAAGCTCTTTTCCCCCACCAGGCGACGCAATTCTTCCTTGATTTCAGCCATGCTTCTGTTGAATATCGACTCCAGCTTTTCCTGAGAGCCCGCACGACCGACCAGGTCGGAGATACGGCGGTTCAGTTCCATGTCAACCTCAGCATCCGTCAGCGTCAAACTATCCAACTCCGCCTGATAGAGCATCAGCTTCTGGAACAGCAGCTCTTCAAGAATGGCGCAACGGATCGACGAAGCGCTTCCCTCAATGCTTCCAGACATGCGGTACTGTATGTATTGATTCTCAATATCCGATTGAAGAATGATGTTCTTGCCAACCACAGCCACAACCTTGTCAACCACTTGCGTCTTGCCTTCCTGGGCAACGGCTACGGCGGCCATCAACATCACTACCACAAACAAAGAAAGTCTTTTCAACATGATACTAAGTTTAATAGATTTCAAACACTTTTTCCTTCACTGCCTTCTCGTAGAGATCCACATTCAACTGGGAAAGCAGCTCCTTCTTCCTTTTCAGCAAAATAATATTCCTTATATTGTCGCTTTCGAGTTCAATGGGCGAGAGACTCTCTTCCAACAGGTGATCCTCAAAGCGAACCATATAGATGTATTTGTCCTTCCCGAACGACACAAAGCGGTTTTTCTTCAGGAAACTCTCCGTGTTGTAGATTTCCAAAGGAATAATCCTCAGCAGGTCGTCAAGTCGGATCCAGTTATCCACGTCGAGGCTGCTCGAAACCGCATGCTGGCTTGCCAGGACATCCAATTGAGGCAGCATGAGCGTATCGCGGTCACTCATGATCTGCTTGAAATCCTTTTGATGCTTACAGTCATCGTTCAGAATCACATAGGCTACCTTTACCATGGTCGAGCGCAGCTGGAAGTTTTGTTTGTGCTCTTCATAATACGCCGCAATCTCATCCTCACTGACCACGGTGTCGAGATACTGCTCGATCATTTGTGTCTCGTAGGCATAAATGAGCAGGGATTGGTTATAATCCTGCAATTGTTTTGAGAAATCGCGTTGTTCGGCAGTCAAGTTGATTTCAGCCTGATGGATCAACAGCTGACGGCGAATCCATGAATCGATGAAGTCGTTCACCCTTGACAGGCTGTCCATCTTGTTGGCATCAGCGGGAACGACGCCTTCCAGATCCTCAGGATACAGCTTGTTGCCATAGCACTCTGCCACCACGATGCGGTCTGATTTCATGAAATAATCACGACAGCCGACAACCGTGAGCGTCAACGCAATGCAAAAAACAATAGCTAAATTTCTCATTGATAGAGATTTCTGACTTTTTCAAGCACATTCTCGTCAATCTTTACGGCATACTTCTTGCGAAGCTTTTCCATCCATTGCTCCTCCAACTCGACCTGATAGTCCGAAGTGACAAGGCCTTTAGCCTCACGCAAGGTCTTCGGTTCAGGTTGGCGTTTTTCGATAATGTTGACAATCACCGTTGACTGATCCACCGTTGAGGGGAACTCTTTCCTCGTGCCGGCCACCCATTCCGTCTCATCGACGAAATGGTTGTCGCCATGCTGATAGAAGGCATTGCGCACCGTCACGTGACTGACCGTGTCGCGGACCATCACTTTCCTCAAGCTGTCAAACGGCACGCCCTGAGCGAGATATTCCCTGACCTTAGGCAGTGATTCCGGCTTCATGACGGTGATGACACATGCTTTCACACGCTCGTCCCACATGTATCTTGAAACGTTTCTTGCATGGAAAGCCTGAAGTCCGGCGGTGTCTTCAACGGCTTTGTTCCAAACTTCCTTGTCCATCAGGTCGAAAAGCAAGATGCCATCGTTATATTCCTGTACCAAAGCCTTGAACTCAGGATATTTCTCTTCGAGATGCTCATCAGCGTAAGCGAGGACCTCCTTGCTCTCGAAAGCGTCGTAAAGCTGATAGGCGTACACCGAAACGGGGATGCCCGCTCTCACTGGTTTTTGCTTGGTCTTGATGTATTCCACAAAATCGCCGACGGTAACGGTTCTCTTGCCAATCGTGAAAAGCATGGCGTTAAGCTTGGCATCCAAAGCGGGGACGAATTTCCCGGTCAGGATGGTGCTATCGACCGTTGCCATGAAATTAGAGAGATTCTTTTCGCTCGTCTTGAAGCCGTATTCCTTCTTGATTTGCTGGAGCACCACTTCTTCCGACTTCTTTGAGCGCTTGTCTTTCTGCACAATTTCAGCGATGCCGGTACGTTCCTTCTCGAAGCTGCCGACACCCGAAGTGCTGTTCAGTTTGATGATATGGAAACCGTAATTGGTGCGAACAGGTTTGGAAATATCGCCAGGATTCATTTGCTTGATCGCATCGATAAGTTCTGGCACAATGCGATTGACAGTGAACGGCATCAGAGCGCCATTGCGCGAAACCGATCCCCTGTCGTCGGAATACCTGTTGACGGCATCAGTCCAGTTTTTGCCGTTCTGGGCCTCCAACTCCACATAGATGTTGTCAGCCTTGACCTTGGCGGCTTGGATATCGGCTTCTGAAGCCTCGGGATCAAGGCGCAGGAAAATATGGGAAGCCTGGGTGGTGCCCAATGCATCCGTAACGCTGATAACCTTGATGAGATGATAGCCAAAATCGCTTCTGACTGGCATGGAAATCTCTCCGGGCTTGGTGTTGTAGGCACCGCATTCAAATGGATAAACCATGTCAAACACAGTGAAATAGCCCAAATCACCGTGATTGCCCTTGCGAGCGGGAGCCGTTGCCGTAGCTTTGGTATCGCGAGCCGAGCGGTCTTGCGAATAGGTCACGGCCAGTTCGTTGAAGTCTTCGCCATTCATTGCCTTCTTCCGGATATCCATGATCTTGTTGTAAGCCTTCAAGGTATCGGCAGGAAGGGCGTGACGGTCACATTCAATCAGGATATGGCAAGCCCTGATGTCCTTCAACTTGCGCTGGTAAGCCTCCTCAACAAGTTCTTCGCTGATTTCATCGTTCGTGAAATACGGCTTGGCCAGTTGTTTGCGATAGCCCTCCAACTCTTTCTTGAACTTGGCGTTCGTGTCGAGGCCCATGGCATAGGCTTCCATGACTTTCATACGGAAGTTGATGAACAAATCGAGGTATTCATCCACCGATTTCTTTTCGATGACGTCGCTTTTCAGGTTATTCTTGGCATAAACATCGGTAAACTCTTTCACTGTGACTTTCTGGTCACCGATGGTCATCAGCACCTGCTTATCGAGCTTTGATTGGGCCAACACGCTGATGGATGATACGATCAGCAACGATAATACAGCGACTCTCAAGAATTGCATTCTTTTCATGGTATTGATTCTCTTTAATTCTTACGATCTCTTGCTATAGTTGGGGGCTTCCTGGGTGATGGTGACATCATGCGGATGGCTTTCGAGGATGCCGGAGTTGGTGATTCTGATGAACTTGGCATTCTTCAGCTCATCAATGGTGTGCGAGCCCGTGTAGCCCATGCCTGCGCGAAGTCCGCCAACCATCTGATAAACCACTTCCGAGAGGGAGCCTTTATAAGGAACACGACCTGCGATGCCTTCCGGCACCAGCTTCTTGATGTCGTCCTCCATATCCTGAAAGTAACGGTCCTTCGATCCGGCCTGCATAGCCTCAAGTGAGCCCATGCCGCGATAGGTCTTGTATTTACGGCCTTCGAAGATGATGGTGTCGCCTGGTGATTCATCCACGCCTGCGAAGAGCGATCCGGCCATGATGGACGAGGCGCCTGCCGCCAAGGCCTTCACGATGTCGCCAGTGTAGCGGATGCCGCCGTCGGCGATGATCGGAACGTCCGTACCCTTGAGTGCCTTTGACACGTCAAGGACGGCAGTGAGTTGAGGCACGCCGATGCCTGCCACTACACGGGTGGTGCAGATGGAACCGGGGCCAATGCCCACCTTCACCGCGTCAGCGCCGGCTTCCACCAGTGCCAAAGCAGCCTCACCTGTGGCGATGTTGCCTGCCACGATGTCAATATCCTTATATCTGGAACGGATCGATTTCACCATGTTGATCACGCCTTGGGAATGGCCATGAGCGGTATCGATCACCAGAGCGTCCACACCGGCTTCAACAAGGGCATCGGCACGTTCGATGGTGTTGGCGGTGATACCCACTGCGGCGGCCACACGGAGACGACCTTTGTCGTCCTTGCAGGCGTTCGGGCGGGCTTTCACCTTGATGATGTCCTTGTAGGTGATCAAGCCAAGCAGATGGTTGTCCTTATCGACGACCGGGAGCTTTTCGATCTTGTATTGCTGCAAGATGTCAGCGGCTTTTTCAAAGGAAACCTCCATGGTTGTAATCAGGTTCTCGCTCGTCATCACTTCGCTGATGGGACGGTCCAGACCGCGTTCGAAGCGGAGGTCACGGTTGGTGACGATACCTTTCAGGCAATTGTGGCTGTCAACCACCGGAATGCCGCCGATATGGTATTCGCTCATCAAGTTGAGGGCATCCTTAACGGTAGCATCCACATGGATGGTGATGGGATCGGTGATCATGCCGTTTTCGGCACGTTTCACCTTGCGTACTTCAGCAGCCTGCTTGCCAATGGACATGTTCTTGTGCAGCACGCCGATGCCGCCTTCCTGGGCAATGGCAATGGCCATGCGCGACTCCGTCACCGTGTCCATGCCCGCCGAAACGATAGGCACGTTCAGCTGGATATGACGGGTAAAGCGGGTCTTCAAACTGGTCTCACGAGGGAGAACGTCACTATAGGAAGGGACCAAAAGCACATCGTCGTAGGTCAAGCCTTCACCAACAAATTTATCGCTATCAAGTGTCATAATCGGATATAGTTTGTATTAATCCGCAAAAATACGAAAAAAAATCAATTCACAATGATCTTTCTGTATAGTTCCACCCCATCTTCATCCACACAACGCAAATTGTAGGTGCCTTTTTCCACATCGATGGGCATTTGGTGGTTCAGGCGGGTTTGCCCGATAAACACGTCGTTCAGGGTCCAGTAGATGGTTTTCTTAGGATTGCGGTGGGCGATCTCGAAGACAATTTGCTGACGGTCGCCTTTGATACCGATGGGAATGGTGACTCGGGCATCCGATTTGGGATACACGAAAGCCATCACGTCATCGGGATGCGCCGTGGCACAGCTAGGATAGAGCATCGGCAACGGGCGGTAAAAGGCGGAGTGTTTCTTATAGAACCATTCCATGACGGGCGGCAACACGAAATAGGTCTCGTAACAACGCTGGTCAACGGGATAGCAGTCGGGCAGCACCTGGTATTGCCGGGTGGAATCGAGAAATACTTTCTTGTGATAAGGGCATACGCCCGTTTTGATCTCCACATCAGGCATCAGCACCTTGCGGGTCTTCTTGCAGATCTCCGTATTGGGGTATCCTGACTCGGCACACACATCCACTTCGATGGCCGATGCCGTCGCCGGCGGGTACGTGTAGCTATCCTTGAGCAAGGCCGCCACGTCAAACATCAAGGGTGCGGCCACCCCCACTCCCGTCAGGCCAGGCCGACCCTCACCATCGGCGTTACCCACCCACACTCCGATGACGTAATGATCGGTCAAGCCGATGGTCCAGGCATCCTTGAAGCCGAAGCTGGTGCCTGTTTTCCATGCCACCTGTTTCGCGGAGGAGAAGCCGCTCCATCCCGTTTGGTTGGTCGGCCTGGTCAGCCCTTTCATCACATCGAAAGTGATGGCGATGGCATCGGCTGAGAACGGCGAACTATCCCCAGGCACCTGTTCTTTGTAGTTTTCACTCACCGCAGAGGCCAGTTTTTTGCCCATGGCGGCGTAGGCGTTCACCAAATCGAAAAGCGAAGCTTCGGCACCCCCCACAATCAGCGACAGCCCGTAATGGTCACTGTCAAACACGATGCCCGACAGGTCAAGCCGTTTCAGCAAGGAATGGAAACGCTGATGGCCGTATTGCTTCAACAGATATACGAACGGCGCGTTCAACGAGTGCTGCAAGGCTTCGTTGGCGGGGACCACGCCCCAATACTGCCCCGAGTAGTTCTTTGGGGTAAATCCAGAGAGGCTCATCGGCACGTCGGGCAGCAGCATGGTCGGCAGCAAGGTGCCTTCGTCGAGCATGGCGGCGAAAAGGAAAGGCTTCATGATGCTTCCCGTGGAGCGTTGTGCCTTCACCATGTCCACCATGGCGGCTTCTTTCGCCTTGGCGTTGTTGCCCACATAGGCCACCACTTCATCGGTGAGATAATCCACCACAAACACTGCTGCATTCTCGATCTGGTTCTGCACGTTGTCCTGATAATGCCGCTCCATGACTTCCGTCACGGATTTCTGAAGTGTGTAGTCCAAGTCGGATTGGATCTGTTCGCCTTTATGGCGTTTTGCCTGCTCCATCAGGTAATGATAGGCCAGTTGCGGGATGTCGTATGGTTTGTTGGGCAGCCGTTCCATCATGGCCAGTTCGCAGTCGTCGAAGCTCAATGCAGGAACATGGTATTTTCGGGGAATATGCGCCTTCGGGGTGACCATTCTTTGCAGCAAGGCATCGCGTTTGTCGAGCAGCTTATCCCTTGAACGTCCGGGGTGTATCATGGCGGGAGAATTGGGAAGTACCGCCAGGGTGGCCGCCTCGCTCCAGGTCAGCTGGTCAGGTTTGGTGTGAAAATAGCGCCATGCGGCTGCGTCAATGCCCACCACATTGCCTCCGAAAGGCGCATGAGCTGCGTAGAGATCGAAGATCTGCTTTTTGGAATAGCGCAATTCCAGGCGGAGTGCCAGAATCACTTCAAGGAACTTCTCCCGATACGTCCTAGGCTTGTTTTTTCGGGCCAAGCGGACCACTTGCATGGAGATGGTGCTCCCTCCCCTAACCACCTTGCCGGCTCTCGTGTTCTCGATCAGTGCCTGGACGAAGGCCACCGGGTTGAAGCCCCAATGGCGAAAGTATTGCTGGTCCTCATACTCGACGACACAAGCGAGGTATTTCTCAGAATAGGTGTCGGTGGCCGGGAAGCGCCACTGTCCGTCATCGGCGATGTGGGCACCCAGCAACTCCCCGTTTTTGGCGACAAGAACCGTGGAATAGGGATCGTCGAACTTGGGAACGGGAATGCACAAAAAAAGAAGAAACAGGCCTGCAAGAAACAGGCCTGTTCTATAGATCGCACGACGGCGTTTCGTCATTTGACAACGACCGGGCGAGCCGGCACCAGATAGTAAATCTCGTTGTTGTACATGTCCTCGCAACGGACGGCGGGCAACATGTACGAACCTTCGTAAGTGGCGTTCAGCTTGAGGGTGAAGGTCTTCTTCTGCTTGGCTGAGAGGTCAAAGAAGAAGTAAGCGCGGTCGTCACGGATATCGACATGCTTGGCACCCTTGTCGCCTTCATCGGTACCCAGCAAACGGTCGTTGATGATCTCCCAACCGGAGGCGAGGTAATACGACAAAGCCAACTCAGTCACCCTGTACTGGCTCGGGTTCTCCACCGTGATCTCCACCTTGAAGTCGGTGCCCATCGGCAGTGAAGCCGGATTGAGAGCAGCGCCGTTCTTGTCGAGGTAGTTCACCTTCATGGTGATGAAGTTGCCGTTCTCCTCAGTCTCATATTCGGCCACAGCGGTCTTGGCATAGACTTTAGCCGTCAGCTTTTGGTCGGAATTGTTTTTGACCTGCACCTTGTTGGCACCAACCTTCGGAACGATGGCAAAGCCTGTCGAGCCCATATTGGTACTCAGGGTATGATCCTCACCGTTGACATTCACCGTAGCGGAGATCGGGGCGTTGGTGGTTCCCACCTTCTCAGCGTATTTACCCAAGGAAAACAGGGCAAATGCGGTAGACTGGGTGTCGAGCCAATAATCACTGTTCAGGACCTCACAGAGGTCATTGACATGGCTCTGGATGGCTTCCTGATCCCTGTCGCACAACAGTTCGGCATAGGTCATAAAGGCATAGTCGCGTACAGGCGAGCCAAACGAGGTGTAATAGTCGGACATGTTTTCGATCTTCTCAACGATAGGCCAGAATTGAGCCACCATGTTCTTCTTACCCACTTGGGCGTAGGTGGCGGCAGTCAAAATGGCACTCAAGGTGTAGTTGAACTGAAGTTCCTTGAAGCGGTTGAGTGCGCCCATCTCGGGTGCGCCACCGAGAGCCAGCACAAAGAGACGGTAGGCTTGGATGGTCTCACCCTGCTTGAAGTCGGGGTTCATCTTCCATGCCTTGGCGATATCGGCCTGGTGGCCCATCATGCCGTCAAACAGGTAGGCAGGCACGTCGAAACCTTGATTCTTCGCCTCCACGAGGAAATGCAAGGCATAAAGCTCAGTCCAGGGATCCACGTAACGTCCACCGACCCAGTTGGTGAGTGAGAAATCGGATTGCTGGTAGGACTTCAGGCTGGCGATACCCTCCTGAATGGCGTCGCGGATCTTACCCTGTTCTTCCTCGCTCTGCTGGATGAAGTAATTCAGGTAGAGCTGCGGGAAGGCTGCCGAAACCACCTGCTCAAGGCAACCGTAAGGATAGGTGGTGAGGTAGTTCAGACGGCTATAGAGATCCACGGGGATGAGCGATGACACCATGACATTGCCCTCTTGGGTACCGGCAAGGCCCTGTACGTCGAAGTCCATGGTCTCCGTAGCTCCGGCTTCAATTTCCTTGGTATAGGTCTGGCGCTTTTCAGCGTAAGGCATACGGATCGGGATCTCCGTCTTGGTCTGGGCTTCGTAGCCGCCGCCCGACACCTTCACGTCCATCGTGGCGATACCGAGGGTCTCCGGGACTTTCACTTTCATCACGACCATGGCTTCGCCGTTGGCGTCCACCTTCACTGATGACGGAGTTTCACCGATGGCGGTCAGGTTCTTGTTGTTCACCACGACGTTGAGGTTCTGGCCTTTCATGGTTGGAGCCAGCACCTGAACCTTGAGGGTCATCTCGTCGTTAGGAGCGGTGACGCGCGGGGCAGCAGGATAAAGGATGATGGGATCCACCACATTCATGCGCTTTTCGGCAACGCCGAACGACTTGCCTTCGCCCTTGGCCACCACCATGAAACGGAGGGCGCCAGAGCATTGCGGCACCTCGATCTCATGGGTGTTCTGGCCCTTGGCCTTCAGCTCGAACGGTCCGTAAGTCACGGCAAAAGCCTTGAAACGCTTGTCGAGGGTCACCTCTTGGTTGATGAAGCCGTCACCGCCGATGGCGTAGAGCGTTCCAAGTTCGCCCGAGAAGGCGTCGATGATGTAGTCGTAGTTGTCCCAAGTACGCACCTTGAGCGACTGTTTGGCGTTGAAGTATTTGTAGGGATCCGGAGTGGCGAAGTTGGTCAGGCCGAGAATGCCTTCATCCACGATGGCCAAGGTATAGGTCATGGCCTTGGCGTGCTCTTCCTTCACCGTGACCTGAACTTTCTTGTTGGTGTTGGAGGTCTCGGGAACGTCGAGCACAGGCTTCAGCTGCAAGTTGCCGTCCTCTACCCTCACCGGCACCACGCCATACATGCGCAGCGGCATGTCGTTGCCAGCGTCACGAGGCTGAATCAGGGAGACGTACACGTAGACGTTCGGAATCATCTCCTCCGTGGCTTTGAACTCCACAGCGCCCTCGGTACCCAACTTGTCGAGCACCATGGTCTTGATGACCTTGTCGTTCGCTTCGATGGTCACCAATGCCTTGGCCTTTTCGTTGGCCGGGAAGTTGACCACGATGTTTTCACCAACCTTATAGGAGCCTTTGCCGTTGTTCAATGACAACTGGGCCGGGCCTTCAGCATCGCCAGTGGAGTGGATGGTGACGTAATCCCAGTCGAAGCGCATCACCTTGGCGAAGGTGTTGCCTCCCTGCTTGTCGTCGATCACGAGCAGGTACAGGCCCCACTTTTCGTTAGGCACATTGATTTGCAGTTCGGTCTTGCCGTTGTTGCAGGTCATGGTTCCGCTCATCTCAGGACGTTTGTAGGTGCCCCTCACGTATTTCTTCAGCGAATAGGCATCCTCACTCGACCACCACCAGTAGCCGTCAAGCTTGTAGAGTTGGTAATCGAGGGCGATGGTTGACTTATCGAGTTCGCCGTTCTCCTTGACCACAGCGATGGGGAATTTCCAGTTGCGGTTGGTGAAGTAGTACTCACCGTATTTCGACTCGGTGGCAGGCAGCTCCACACCCACGTATCTCTCGCGAGGGGAAAGTTTGCCAGTTGACGAAGCGATGCTGAAGTCGCCGCCAGCCTCAAACACCGTGGTGACGAAAGTGGCGTTGATCATCTGTTCCGAAGAAAGATCCTTCAAAGGCTCAAAGCTCACGGAGGCGTCACCCTTGCCGTCGAGCGGACCGCTGAAGAGGTAGATCTCATCGGGATAGAACTCCTCTGAGTCGTTGCCGAAAGTATAGGTCGGGAAGGTCTCGAAAGCAGTCTTTCCTTGACGCACCTTGACTTCAATCTCAGCCTTCAGGCCAGAAGCGGTAAGGCCGTTGAGCCATTTGGCGTTGAGTTTCGCGTTACGGGGATTGCTGAGGCTGATGACCTCAGGGGTTTCAAACTTGATCTCTAAACGGTTGGGCTTCACCGTTTCAACTCTTAAATACTTGTTGATCACGCTGTTGCCAATCTTGAAAGCGGCTCTCCAAAGACCCGTCTCATCGTTCGGGCTGGTCTGCACAGTGAAGGTATAGATGCCACCCACAGGGCTGTTGTTGGATTGGCGGACATACAAACGGCTTGAGGCGTCGTAGACTTCCATCACCACCGGATAATCGGCCGGAAGCTTGGCATCTACGTCAGAAAGCATGAGGTTGAGCTGGAGCTCGTCACCGGGACGCCACACGCCACGGTTGGAATAGGCAAATGCAGCCACGCCTTTCACGATGGTCTCGCCGCCAACGTCAAACTTGCTGTACGAAAGGGCATCGCCGTTCGTGGTCTTGATCAACGACTGGCCGCCTTTCTTGTCTTTTGCCACCACGAAAGCCGGGCGATTGGCACAGGTCAGATGGGCATGGCCTTGACTGTCGGTCTTGGCGGAGGCGATTTCCTGACGCTGGAAGTTATAGGCAAAGACTTCAGTACCTGCAACAGGATTGGCATCGGAAATCCGGAACACATACACGTCGATGGCGTCGTCGGCACCCATCTTGGCAGTAACGGCAAGGTCGGTAACCATGATGTTTTTCCTTATCTGCACATAATTATAATAGGTAGTGGTCAACGGATCGTCCCAATCCCCTTCGTAATCAGTGTTCTTGAATTCATAAGCCTGTCCATCCCAATATTTGGCTTCAAGAGCCTCGTTCTCCAGAGAGAGCTTTTTCGACTCCTCGGTTGCGAAAGCATAGTCGGCGGGACCGAAGTCAAGGATGAGTTGGTACATCTCGCCAGCCTTCACGTCCACATAGTCGGAAAGCACGATCGGGAAGGTCTTCCACTGCTTGGGATCGGGGGTCTCCAAAGCGATGGTGACCTTTTTCACCAAACGGCCCGACTTGCGGATGTCGTAGGAATCGTCGAGGTCATTGTCCTGATAATAGGAAAGGATGTTGTCATCGAAAACACGCGCGATGCGAAGCACCACTGAATTCAGGCAGATGGCATCGAAATACACGGTGGCGTCATTCACCTCGGGAACGATCACGCCATTCTCGGTCCATCTCACTTTCGGAGCCAGGTCGGTAAGGTCGAAGTTAAAGGACTGTTCCTTACCCAAAGAGTTGCCTTCGGCATCCTTGATGCCAGCGCCGATGGTGAGGGTGATATCCTCCATCTGATAGCTGTAGAGGTTCGACTTGTCGAAATAGATCACAATCTTGTTGCCGACAATCTCGGTGCGGTAACCCATATTGGGACTGACCCCGATGAAGCCGTCAAGATTGATGTGTTTCAGCGGCTGTGAGAAAACCAGGGTAACGGCACTGTTCTCCTTGTCAACCTTCATGTCAATGGCGCTGAAGGAGTCCTTTGCGCTGACCAACAGCTCTTTTTCCACTTTCGATTTCGACTTCAGCGGTTTGCCGTCCAGCACCAGATCAAGGTAGCTGTCCGACTGCTGACGCTGAACGCCATTGATTTGGAAATTGTACTTTCGGTCACCAAGATAGCTGGAGGTCACGCCGTATTTCTCAACGAAAGCCGAATTGAAGATTTTCAGTGCATCCTCTTCCTCAACGGGTTGGGTGAAGAAGACTTTCACGTCAAACTGGACTTCCTCGGCTGAGTAGCTAGGATCGACATCAACAAGGCAGAAGTTCTGTGTCTGCTGCTGCGCTTGCTTCTGCCCTCCCTTGTCACAGGAGGAGAAGGCTCCTACCAAAAGCACACCCAGGACGAGTGCAAGAACGCGAGTGATTTTCATTGTTTTCATATTGTTTTTATTTTGGATTAAGCGTCAATGTTGGCGTAGGTAGCGTTTTGTTCGATGAATTCACGGCGTGGGGCCACATCGTCACCCATCAGCATGGAGAAGATGTGGTCGGCTTCCATGGCGTTTTCGATAGTCACCTGACGGAGCGTACGGTTGGCCGGATCCATGGTGGTCTCCCAAAGCTGTTCTGGGTTCATTTCACCAAGACCTTTGTAACGCTGCACGTCGTAGCCGCCCACGGTACCGTTCTTGGTCAATTCGCTCCAAGCCTTGATCCGCTCTTCGTCAGTCCAGCAGTAGCGAATGGGCTTCACGCCTTTCTTGATGAGATACAAGGGCGGAGTGGCGCAATACACGTAGCCGTTTTCGATGAGCTCTCGCATGTAACGGAAGAAGAAGGTCAGGATCAGGGTGGTGATATGGCTACCATCGACATCGGCATCGGTCATGATGATGACTTTATGGTAACGCAACTTATCGAGATTCAGGGCCTTGGAGTCCTCTTCAGTGCCGATGGTAACGCCAAGGGCGGTGTAGATGTTACGGATCTCTTCGCTCTCGAAGGCACGGTGCTGCATGGCTTTCTCGACGTTCAGGATCTTACCACGGAGCGGCAGGATGGCCTGGAAGGCACGGTCGCGGCCTTGCTTGGCGGAGCCGCCTGCGGAGTCACCCTCCACGAGGTAAAGCTCGGTCTTGGCAGGATCGCGTTCGGAGCAGTCGGCAAGCTTGCCCGGCATGCTGAAGCTGGAGAGCACACCCTTGCGCTGCACTTTCTCACGGGCGCTACGGGCAGCCTGACGGGCCTGGGCGGCCAGCACAACCTTATCAAAGATCTGCTTGGCCTCCTTGGGATGCTCTTCAAGGTAATCCGAAAGCTGCTGGCCCACGATGGAGTTGACGATACCCATGACTTCGTCGTTGCCGAGCTTGGTCTTGGTCTGGCCTTCGAACTGAGGCTCCGGCACTTTCACGGAGATCACCGCCGTCAAGCCCTCACGGAAATCGTCGGGAGTGATTTTCACCTTTTGCTTCTCGAACTTCTCCAGCAGGCCGTTCTTCTCGGCGTAGGTGTTGAACGAACGGGTCAAGCCAGAGCGGAAGCCCTGGAGGTGGGTACCACCTTCAATGGTATTGATGTTGTTGACGTAGGAATGAAGGTTTTCAGAGTATTCAGCGTTGTATTCAAGAGCGATCTCCACGGGCACGTTGTTGCGTTCGCCGGAGATGTAGATCGGTTCAGGAAGCAGCTTCACGCGGTTGGCATCGAGGTAACCGATAAAGTCGGTCAAGCCGTTTTCCGAATAGAAGGTTTCCGAACGGAACGAGCCGTCTTCCAAAGGCGTGCGCTTGTCGGTCAGCACGATGGTGATGCCGTGGTTGAGGTAAGCCAGCTCACGCATGCGGTTGGCCAAGGTATCATAGTCATATTCGGTATGCAGGAAGATGCTGCTGTCAGGCTGGAACGTGATGCGGGTGCCGTTCTGGTTCGACTCGCCCACCACCTTCACGGGGTACAGCGGCTTGCCGCACTCGTATTCCTGGCGGAACACCTTGCCCTCACGGTAGACTTCGGCGGTCAAGTGGGTTGACAAAGCATTAACGCAGCTTACGCCAACGCCGTGCAAACCGCCAGAAACCTTGTAGGAGCCCTTGTCGAACTTACCTCCGGCGTGAAGCACCGTCAGAACCACTTCCAATGCCGAACGCTTCTCCTTCTCGTGCATGCCCGTGGGGATACCACGGCCATTGTCGAGCACGCTGATGGCATTGCCTTCCAGGATATCCACTGTAACCCTGTCGCAATAGCCTGCCATGGCCTCGTCGATAGAGTTGTCCACTACTTCATAAACCAGGTGATGCAAACCTCTGAAATGAACGTCGCCGATGTACATGGCCGGGCGTTTGCGCACCGCCTCAAGGCCTTCCAAAACTTGAATCTTATTGGCACCGTATTCTTCGCTTGCTAATTCTCTTTTTTCTTCTTCTGTCATTGTTATTACCTTAATAAATAGATTTTTAAAAGGCAAAGATAATGTATTTTTACCTAAAGAAGGCCAAAAAAGTTAAAAAATTTGTTTTTGGGCAAAAGTGGCTTAAAAAGCCTAAAAAGGGGCTTAAATCGAATTTCGGCATAAAAATCCGCCCTCGGAAAAATGAAAATGAAATCCCTTAAAAGGCCATTTTTATGCCCGCAAACGCCTCAATCCCTGCAACTGGGTAATTTACAAAGAGTTGATACTTCCGATTGAGTAAATTATCCGCCTTGACAAACACCGTGAACTGGTCCTTGATTTTGTAATTGGCACCCAAGCCAAGATCATACACGTCTTCCAACTTGACGCTTTGGTACACATTGCCCATCGACCGCTGACCCCAACGGCCACCTTGGTACAGGAACGAGGCATCAAACGACAGCGCGTCGTTCAACTGATAAGTGAGGTTCAGTTCGCCCTCCGTGGTTGGACGGTACCAGGCATGAGCCTCATTCGCAGGATCGCACTTATTGTAGGTGAAACCGGCATTCACCGTCAGTTTGTCCATGGCAAGCCAACGGATGTTGCCTAGCACGCTGACCAATTTGGTATCGTCATAAATGACATCGAAACTATTGTAAGGATGGTTTCCCGATAGGTCGATGCACTGGCGGAAGAAATAATCACGGTCCGTATTGCGGTAGCGGACGCCGACATGCACGTCAACCGTATTCAGGATGTTGGTACGGACGCCGCCCTCAAAGCCCAACTTCACCTTGGAGATCTCGAAGTCGGAAAGGACGTGGACGAACGGGTTCTCCCCTATCAGCTCGCTGTACGATCTCCATTGGCGACCGCCGTTCAAGCCGGCATAGAACTCCAAGGAATTGTTCAACACGAAAAGGCTTCCCTTCACATCAGGATAGACCCCGATTCCGCCAAAAGTGGCATTGAAATACGAGGCGGCGTCCACCCCTGCGCCAAGATGCAAGCGATAGAAATCGCCGCCCATCTCGAAATAGGGATTCAGCCTGATCAGCCCCCTGCTGACCGTCGCCTGGCCGACGAAGCCGTTATGGCCATATTGGGCATCCACGATCACGCCGAGTTTCTGGGGATGGCTCTTCTTGCCCCACCAGCTGTCAACATAAGCAAGATCGTACTTCGCCTTGGCCAAATGCTCGATGCCTCCGCCGACTTGGCCGAACAGGTAATGGTAGCCCAGCGCCACGTTGTGCTTGAACTCGCCCAGGCGGGTGGTCGTTGAGGTCAGGTCCCATTGGGTACCGATGGTGTTGTATTGCTGCTGCGGGGCGGCTTTTTCGGGTGTCACTCCCGCTGGCACTTCGATGAGTTTGACCCCATAATAATGATAGGCATCATTCCTGTAATAGACCTTTCCCCGAAGCTGCATGTCCATGAAGTCACGTTTGGCCAGGCCTACTTCAATGGCGTTGTTCATGAATCCCGAAGGAGCGTATTGCTTGATGTTGTGCCATGAGGAATAATGCTTGAGGCCGATGCTCAGGTCCAGACTCTTGGAAAGGCTGGAGTTGTGGTTGAAGAGAAACAGGGGCGAGATACGTGTGCCGAAACCCGCCATCAGGAAGTTCTTCGCAAGGTCGTCGCCAGCCCCTTTCTTGGTGTTGTACGCCAAAGGACCGAGTTTTTCGATGTTGAGGCGGAAACGGCGATCCACGTCAAGCACCTTCACCTCGCTGTCAGGCATGGTGAAGGACTGTTCAGGCGTTTCAGGCTTCAGCACAATCTTGTCCACCTTGTTGACTTTAGGGCGATACGTGCCTTCAATGGTAACTTCCTCGTTGTGCTGAGCAAAGGCGCCGACGCTTAGGAAAAGCGATGCAACTAAAGCTATATACTTGGTCTTCATTGTTCTTGGATTTGTTGTAAACGGTTTTGGGCTTCATTACGCAGGGCCACAATGGAGCAGTTGTCAACGATGCTCCGGAGGGTTTCACGGGCCTGGAAGAGGTTATCCTTGGCGACATAGACATCGGCGAGCAGGATGAACGACTTGGCCACCCAATACTCGTGCGATCCAAAATGGTCGGAGATGTCGAACACACGGTTCTCGGCATCGTCGAGGTTATTCAGCTTGAACGTGGCGAATGCCGCATAATAGGCACTCTCGGCGCCATACACCGAAGGATCGGCCTTGGCGCTACGGTCGAGCCACGGAATGGCGGCGCCATAGTTGCCTTTCATGACGTACGACTTACCCACGATATGGTTGACCTGGTTCGTCTGCTCAGGAGTCAAGTCCTTGGAACGGCTCAGGTTTTCGCCCATCTCGATGGCTTGGTTGTAGTTCTCCATGAAGTAACAGCTCTTCATGCTGCCTTCAAGGGCCTCAAGCCTGAGCATAGGCTCCTCGGTGATGTTGGCCAACCGCGTGTAGTACTGCCCCGCCTTCTCGTAATGGGCCTGTTCGTATTCCATGCGAGCCAGTTTCATCAAGGCATTGTCGGTATAGTCGTTGTCAGGTTGGCTCACGATATAGGTCAAATGGGTCTTCGCTTCTTCGTCGGTGCCCACCTTCTCGGCACATTCCACAGCGTAATGGTGGGCTTTCAGCACGTAGGCCCCCTTCGGGAAATGCTCGAAATAGTAGTTCAAGGCCGTCTCCGCCTCTGGGTAGCGACAGTCGAGGAAGAAGTTCTCGGCGTTGGCGAAGGCCAGCGAATCCTGCTGGGTCACCTGCACCTGGCCCAACCCGTTGGATTCCACATAGCTGAAGTATTCGTTCAGGTTGTTCTGCTCCATGTAGATATTACGGATGATGGTCTGCGCCTCGCGCGACTCGTCGGTGTTGGGATAGGTCTGCACCAAGGTCTTGAGGTTGGTCAGGGCTTGGTCGTACTGGTTGTTGTTATAATAGATCATGCCTACTTTCATCAGCGCCTGACGGGTGTAGGAAGAGCGTGGCCTTTCCTTGATCAAACGGTTGAAGGCGGTGATGGCAGCGCGCTTGTCGCCATACACCAGATGCGTGTTGCCGATCTCAAACAGCGCCTTGTCGTAGTAGTTGGTGCTGGGATACGATCTCAGCATCTCGTCCAGCATGTTGATCTTCTGGTTGGCGTTGCCCTTGGCGCCATAGCAGAGGCCCTGCTGATAGATGGCGTAGTCGGCGTTGCGCTTTCCGATGCGGGTGGCCAGATCGTAATAGTTGATGGCCTGGTCGTAGCTGCGATCCACAAAGAAGCAATCCCCCAGACGGATGTAGGCGTCGCTCTTCAGGTCCTTGTCGCGATCGTCGCAGCGTTGCACGAAGCTCCTGAAACACCTGACGGCCTCGTCGTAATTGGGCTTTTGGTAATAGATGTAGCCCAACCCGTAATCGGCCTTGGCGGCCAAGGTGCGGTCGGAGGCGTTTTTCGCCATTTTGAAATAGCGCTCGGCGGTTGCGAAATCCCCGGCGGCGTAGGCCGATTCAGCCAACCAGAAAGCGGCTTCGGACTTTCTTTTGCCGTTGGGATTGCTGTTGAGAATCTTCGAGAAGCATGACTGTGCCTTGTCGTAACGGCGGTTTTGGTAATGGTCCACGCCTGTGCCGTAAAGCAACTCGTCGTAAGCGTTCGTCAGTTCGGGGCTCTTCTTGCGCATCTTCTCCAATCGGGCCAAAGCCTCGTCGTTGTTTTTGGTGTTCAGCAGCAGGTAAACGGCCAGTTCCTCCGCTTCGGCACGACGCATCGATTGAGGATTTTCGGCCACAAAGGCATCGAGGTGCGACACGGCTTCGCCAAACGGATCGGTACCGGGAATCAGGCTCAGGTGGGCGTAGTTGAACAGGGCATCCTCGCTGATGGCTTGGTCGAATCTCGCTGAATAAGCGGTAAAGAAGGCGATGCGGGCGAACTTGGGCTGGTCGGTATCGGCATAGCACGAAGCCAAGTAATAGGAAGCATACTGGCCTATGGTGTCGCGGTCGCTGGCAGCCTTCTGCAAGTCGGCGATGGCCTCTTGCAACTTGCCAGTCTTCATTTTGCTGACACCCATCTGGTAATAGACCGGGCGGCTCATGGACTTACTCAAAGCGATACGACTGAAAGCCCCATAGTAAACCAGCGCTTTCTCATAGTTTTTCTGCTGGAAATAGGCGTCGGCGACCATCAGCGCCATCTCGCTTTGCTGCTTCTTGTTTTCGGCATTCTGAACCGTCTCGGAGCAATCCTTCAGCACCGCCTCATAGTTGCCATGACGGTAATTGATTTGCATGATGCAGAAAGCGGCGGTCTTGCCGTATTTTGGATGCGAACGCAAGGGGCCAAAATAGCGGAGCGCCTCTTGGTCGTTGTCTTTCAGGTATTGAATGTGAGCGTAGTAATACTGCGCATCCTGCTGATACTTGCCTTCATTCACCGCCAATCCCTGGAAGAAAGGTAGCGCCTTGTCGATGGAACCCAGCTGCTCGTAGGCGTAAGCCATGTTGAACTGCTTCTGTTGCGCTTCATCCTTAGATAGCGATTCCGAAGGCACTTTTTCATACACGGTCAGGGCCTCGGCATACTTCTTTTTCCCAAACAGCACGTTGGCATAGAGGAAGTTGGCGTGGCTGGCCCAGGTACTGCCCGGATTGTCGTTCACGAAAGCCGTAATCTTCGACTCGGCGTCACTCTGACCCGTATAAAGGGCGCTGACGGCGATGTAATACTGCGCATCGACGGCCTGCTGGACTATCCTGTCCTCAATGGCGTTCAGGTACGTTGAAAACGTCTCCAAAGCGGCGCCGTATTCTCCGTGTTGGAAGAGCGTCAGGCCCTGTTCGTAGAGCGACTGGGGTTCGTAATGCGTGATGTTTTTCTGCGCTTTGACCGCCGAGGTGGCTAGGCAAAGCAACAGCGTTATGGCGATGATGGTGAAATGGTTTCTCATGGCTCAAAATTACTGAAAAATAACGTACAAATACATTATTTATTATAAAAAGCGATGAGAGACATAAGCGGGATTCTGTTCCCCTTGCGGGGCGACTGTCATTTCTCTAGGCCTGCGGTCGCCCGCAGGCTCAAGCGCCCTACCCTGAGGCGACGGACGAGCAGCCCGTTCGGCTTCCGAGGAAGCCCTTGCCTCTATACTTGGACTTGCAGCCCGTAAGGTTTACCCCGGCGGCATGTCGCCACCCGCCGCGTGAGCTCTTGCCTCACGTTTTCACCCTTACCTCTTGCGAGGCGGTAATTTTCTGTGGCACTTGCTGTTACCCTTTCGGATACCTTCCTGTTGGGAAGTACGGTGCTCTGCGCTGTCCCGACTTTCCTCGCGTCGGCTTTCCCGACCCGCGACAGTCATCTCTCATCGCCGCCGCAAAAGTAGGAATTTTTTAGAAGACAGAAGACAGAAGTAAGAAGAAAGAATGTATTTTTGCACAGTAAAACACACACATGTACCATGAGAAAAACAGCCATCCTTTTGCTTTTGGCGCTAAGCTTCAGCGCATCCTTCGCACAGACCAAGGATCTCCGTCACGTCATTGTGGTGATGGAAAAGCAGTACGACCATGTGGAGCTGAACCGCAAGACACAGTTCATGAACAAGGCCCAGCGCCGCGAGTTCGTCATCAACGACCATAAGGCTTTTTGCCAGGCCTCCCAAGCCGAAGTGCTTGATTTCGTCGGCACCCTCGGCGACGAGGTGCAGGCCGTGAAGCCCTTCTGGGCTTTCAACGGCTTTGCCTGCAAGGCAACCGACGAAGCCATCAAGCAACTTGAGGCTCGCCGCGACGTAGCCTATCTCTACCATGACGAACGCCGCCCCATGCTTCCCGAAATGGCCGAGGCCAAACCCGTCGATTCCAAAGACATCGCATGGCATGTGGACAAGGTCAACGCTCCAGCCGTGTGGAACTACAACGGCTCAACGGGCTACAATGGCAACGGCGTCATCGTGGCTGTCGTTGACTCCGGTGTCGATTACACCCACATTGACATTGCAGGCAGCATGTGGGATGGCGGATCGAGTTACCCCCATCACGGATTCGACGTGTGCAACAACGACAATGACCCCATGGACGACTACTGCCATGGCACTCATGTGGCAGGCATCATCGCAGGCCAAGGCAATGCCGGCACCCAGACAGGCATCGCCCCAGGGGCCAAGATCATGGCTGTCAAAGTGCTTGACGACACAGGATACGGCACCGACGCCGACCTGATCTCCGGCATTCATTTTGCCATGGATCATGGCGCCGACATCATCAACTTGTCGCTGGGCGACCCAGAAATGGGGCCTTCCGGTATATACCGCGACCTTTTCAACACCGTGAAAGACGCCGGCATGGTGGCCTCCGTGGCCGCTGGCAACGTCGGCGACACCCAATATTCCTATCCCGTGCCTTTCAACGTGGAATGCCCGGGCAACTGCCCTCCGCCATGGCTGCATCCTGACCAGAAAAACTTGATATCAGGCGGCACTTCAGGCGTGATCTGCGTGGGCGCGACCGACTCGAACGACGCCCATTGCAGCTTCTCGTCGGTCGGCCCTGTGACTTGGGCTGACGGCCCAAACGTGGGTGACTACAACGACTATCCCTACCAAAACGGCGACGCAACCCAACCCGGCTTGATCCGCCCCGATATCTCCGCTCCAGGCGCCAACGTCACTTCGTTGAACTATCAGACTGGATCCGGTTATGTGGCCTACGACGGCACTTCCATGGCAACGCCATGCGTTTCAGCGGTCTTGGCGCTGCTGCTCCAGGCCGATCCCGAGCTGACCCCTGCCGAGCTTGATTCCATCATTGAGCTGACAGCCGCTCCGGCAGGCAACGTGGTCAAGAACAACATCACGGGCTCAGGCCGCATTGACGCACTCGCCGCCATCAACGCCTTGTACCACCACGGCCCCTCCAACCTCACCGCCAGCCTCTACGGCGACTATGTGGACCTGAACTGGAACGCTGCCGCCGATGCCGACTACTACGAAGTCTATCGCGACGGCTTGCGCATCGCCAACAACCTGACCGCGACGAACTATACCGACCATCTGAACTATGCCGGCAATTACACCTATTATGTCAAGGCCCATCTGAACAACGACATGACCACACTGCCTTCGAACTACGTCTTCGTGGAACGGCTGGTTGACGTTCAGGCGGAAGTGATCAATGACGTCAGGGTGGCTTTGCAATGGGACATGCCCGACTGCACCTTCGATGGCTTCGAATCCGGCGACTTGTACCAGAACATGTGGATCAACGACGGCACCAATCCATGGGAGGTGACCACGCAAGGGCCCAACAGCGGCAACTATTGCGTAAGGTCCACCAACAAGACCATGTTCTCCACCAGCAAGCTCAGCTTAGGCGTGAACGTCCCCGTCACTTGCGTGGTCACCTACTGGGCCATGGTGGACTGCTTCCCGCTCAACGGCGGCGGCTTCTTCATTGACAATGTGCAGCAAGGCGAGACCTTGAAAGACAAGGTGCCGTGGACCAAGTACTCAGTGGCACTAAGCCCCGGCAACCACCTCTTGGAATGGAAATATGGCAACCAGCTCACCGAAGGCGACTATGAAAACGCTTTTTACGTGGACGACATCACCGTGGGTAACGCCTACGACATCTACCGCGCCCATTGCGACGGCAGCAACGAAACCTTGATCGCCTCGGAAGTGGCCAACGCCGAATACGTTGACTACAGCTGGGGTTCCTTGCCCATCGGCCAATACAAATACGGCGTGAGCATCGACGGTGGTAACACCATCTATTGGTCCGACTGCCTCAACAAGACCACCATGGCCGTTGACGAGACCACAGAAATCACCGGCATCCGTCACATCACCATCGTCAATGCCCTGGGCCAGGTGGTTTATGATGCCGAAACCACGACTGACAACACCACCTCCATTTTGGAGCACTGCTCCAAAGGAATCTATGTGGTCAAAATGATGACAGCCAACGGTATTGTGACAAAGAAAATCAAGAATTAAGCATTGCCTTGCAAAAACGGGGCTTGTCATAGAGGTCATCCAGGATCTCGACGGCAAGCCCTTTTTCTTTACAGAGCTGCGACATCTCCTCACCCATGGCCTCATTGATCTCAAACCAAACAGCACCACGAGGTGTCAGTTGAGGCATGGCGAGGTTTAGAATCTGCCGATAAAACAACAAAGGATCGTCATCGGGAACGAAAAGCGCCGTGTGAGGCTCGTAGTCCAACACATTACGCTCCATGCCAACTTTCTCGCGCTCACAAACATACGGAGGATTGCTGATCACCAAATCCACCGGCTGATGCCATGCCAGCGACTGCGGCCGGAGCACATCGTCACAGATAAACTCGACCTTCACCTTATTATTAATGGCATTGCGTCGTGCCGTCTCCAGCGCCTTTTCCGACACGTCAAACGCCGTGACTTCGGCCTGCGGGAACCGTTTGGCCAAGGCAATGGCGATGCATCCCGAGCCCGTGCCCACATCCCAGATGCGCATAGGCCTGTCCAAAGGCAACATCGAGGCCGTCTTTTGCACCAGATCCTCCGTCTCCGGACGGGGAATCAGCACCGACTCATCCACCTGGAAAAGCAGTCCGTCGAACCACGCCTTGCCCGTGACGTACTGCACGGGAACGCCCTCCAGCAGCCGCTTCACGGCCTCCTCCAATTGGGCATGCTGGAGCTCGTCGATGCGCAACTCCGGTTCCATCAACTGGCGTTTTTGGTCAATGCCAAAAAGATCCTCCAACAGGATCCGCATCAACTGTTCCGCCTCACGGGGAGTGAACCCCTTGCAGAGTTCCTCGGTGAAATGCCGTTTCGTTTTATGCAAGTCAAACCCAATCATCGCCACAAAAATACTTCTTTCTTCCGACTTCTGCATTCTGTCTCCTTTAAAATTCTTAATTTTGCCGATTATGATCTATTTGATACTCGCCATCATTCTCTCCACCGCCGTTTTCGTAGTCATGCGATTGTACGGCCGGTTCAACCTTGACAACCATCAGGCTTTGACCTGGAACTATGCCACGTCGGCATGCATCGGCTTTGCCATGGGCGCCTCCAGCGGCACGTTGGTTCCGCCAATGGAACAACCCTGGTTCAAGCTGTCGTTGCTCTTGGGCTTTTGGTTCATCCTCACCTACGTGCTGGTCGTGGAATCCAGCCAACGTTCAGGGGTCACCGTCACTTCACTGTCCAGCAAACTTTCCGTAGTCATCCCCACCCTGTTTGGCGTGATTTTCCTACAGGAATCCTTGGGATTGACCGCCATCATCGGCATCATCCTGGCCCTGATCGCCTTGTTTTTGGTGGTAGGGGGAAAGGACAAGAGCCAAGTCAAGGTTGAAAAATCGACCCTCATTGTCCTGTTGCCCATATTAATTTTCTTCAGCACCGGCATCGGTGATGTCATGATGAAGAAGACCGAGAGGGCCAACACCTCCGACGACATGATTCCGATGATTGCCTTCATCTATTTCGTCTCCTTCCTGTTCGGCGTCCTCATGGTGGCCTACGACCTGATCAAAGGCAAATCGAAATGGCAGTGGAAAAGCGCTCTCGGCGGACTGGCGCTGGGCACGGTTAACTTCTTCTCCACCTGTTGCATTTATCAAGCCATGCGGGTGTTCGACAACGTGGTCCTATTCCCGATTTACAACATCGGCGTGGTCTGTCTCTCAGCTTTGTCAGGCTGGCTTCTGTTCAAGGAAAAACTCACCTGGAAGAACTATCTCGGCTTGGTCATCGCCATCATCGCAGTCTTATTAATAACGCTTTAGCCATGATGTTCGACGACACCTACAAGATGCTCTCGGCACCTGGCGAGGGCCTTTACAAGGAGAAAGGCAGCAAGTTCATCGCCACGGCTTTCACCGTAATGGGCGAAGACGACGTGAAAAAGGCGCTCGCCGAGGTAAAAAAGAAATATTACGATGCCCGTCACCACTGCTATGCCTACATGATCGGACCCGACAAGGCCTGCTTCCGTTCCTCCGACGACGGTGAGCCCTCTGGCACGGCCGGCAAGCCCATCCTCAACCAGATCCTTTCCAAAGACGTCACCAATGTCTGTGTCATCGTGGTGCGTTATTTCGGAGGCATCAAGCTGGGCGTCAGCGGATTGATCAACGCCTATAAGACCGCCGCCCGCGACGCCCTCGACAACGCCACCATCATCGAGAAAACCGTGGACGAGGTCTACAGTCTCGAATTCCCCTACCCCCTGATGAACGACGTGATGCGCGTGATGAAAGAAGAAGGCATTGAGCAACTTAACCCTCGCTTCGAAATGGATTGTTATTTGGAGTTTTCAACAAGAAAAAACGAAGCCGACCGGATTGTAAGCAAATTCAAAAGCATTTTCGGGGTAAACGTAAAATATCTTAAAACGATATAAATCAGTAATTTATCGTTTGAGCAATTTTTTACAACAGTCTTTCCTCGTAATATACGCCGAAAAAAGTATAAAGTCAATAGCAAAAAAAATATTTTATTAACTTTTTTCATTGGATATTTGCAGCCTCAAATATTCCGAACGAACACGTCATCCGAAAATGGTCAGCAACCACAAAGAAATATGGAGAAGATGCCTTGAAATCATCAAGGACAACACCTCTGAGCAGAGCTATGCCACGTGGTTCCTGCCCATCATTCCCATCGGATTCGCGAACAACGTGCTCACCATCCAGGTTCCCAGCCAGTTCTTTTACGAGTGGCTTGAGGAGCATTACCTCGACCTGCTGAAAAAGACCATCAAGAAGGTGTTGGGTACCGAGGGCAAGCTGGAGTACAGCATCATCATGGACAGCAGCGACCAGACCTACCGCATGGTGGTTCCCGGCACCAACCGCGACGACGTGAAAAACAGCACCCTGGGCCGTCCGGCTCCGGAGCGACTCTCGGAAAACCCCGTCAACCCCTTCATCTTCCCCGGTCTGAAGAAGATGGAGATCGACTCGCAGCTCAACGAGAACTATTCGTTCGACAACTTCATCGAGGGCGACTGCAACCGCTTGGCACGCTCCGCAGGCTTGGCCATCGCCGAGAACCCCGGCAAGACCGCCTTCAACCCGCTGCTCATCTACAGCCAGACCGGGTTGGGCAAGACCCACCTCTGCCACGCCATCGGCTTGCACGTGAAGCACAAGTTCCCCGACAAGACCGTGCTGTATGTGCAGACCGAGCAGTTCATCAACCAGTTTGTGAACGCTTCGAAGAACAACAACCTGAACGACTTCGTCCACTTCTACCAGATGATCGACGTGCTGCTCATCGACGACATCCAGTTTTTGGCCAAGAAGACCAAGACCCAGGAGACGTTCTTCCACATCTTTAATTACCTGCACCAGAACGGCAAGCAGCTGGTGCTGACCAGCGACAAGCTGCCCATCGACCTGCAGGACATGGAGCCTCGGCTGCTCTCACGTTTCAAGTGGGGCCTCACCGCCGACCTCCAGATGCCCGATGCCAGCACACGCACCTCCATCCTGAAGAACAAGCTCTACACCAACGGCATCGTGTTGCCTGACGACATCATCGAGTACATCGCCACGAGCGTCCGCACCAACATCCGCGAGCTCGAGGGCGTCCTCATCTCGTTGGTGGCGCAATCCTCCTTGAACAAGAAAGCCATCACCATCGACTTGGCGCAGCAGATCATCGAGCGCTTCATCCGCAGCTCCGTGAAGGAAGTGTCGGTCGAATACATCATCAACGTGGTTTGCGACTTCTTCTCCATCCCCATCGAGACCCTCTCGCAGAACACCCGCAAGCATCAAGTGGTGCAGGCCCGGCAAATCGTCATGTACTTCGCCAAGAAGTACTCCAACGCCAGCTTGGCCTCCATCGGACAGCAATGCGGAGGCAAGGACCACGCCACCGTGCACCACGCCTGCAAGACCGTCTCCGACCATCTCGACACCGACAAGCAGTTCAAGGCGATGATGGCTGAAATCGAAAAGAAAATCCTCATCTAAATGGCTTTCGGCAAACTTTACTTGGTTCCCAACCTCTTAGGAGCGACCCAACCCGAGCAGGTGTTGCCCGCGGGCACGCTAAGCATCGTGAAGAAGCTCAGGCATTTCGTGGTGGAAAACACCCGCACCTCACGCCGTGTGCTGAGCCGCATCGGCATGGACTGCCCTATCGATGAGATTGAATTCATCGAGCTCGACAAGCACAACGCCCGCAACCTCGACCTGATGGAGCACCTCGGTGCCTGCCTCAACGGCGAGGACATGGGCTTGATGTCGGAAGCCGGCACCCCCTGTGTGGCCGACCCAGGCGCTTTGGTGGTCGATTTGGCCCATAGTGCTGGTATTAAGGTGGTCCCCTTGACGGGCCCCAACGCCATGATCTTGGCCTTGATGGCCTCTGGCTTCAACGGACAGGCCTTCGCCTTCCACGGCTACCTGCCCATCAAGAGCCCCGAACGGCAGAATGCCATCAAGAACTTGGAGCGCCGCTCCATGAGCAACAACGAGACCGAGTTGTTTATCGAGACGCCTTTCCGCAACAACGCCATGCTCGCCGACTTGTGCAAGAACCTGCATCCCCGCACCAGGCTCTGCGTGGCTTGCAACCTCACCTGCGACGACGAACTGATCATCAGCCAGGACATCTCCGAGTGGAAAAAGTTCAGAGGCGACCTGAACAAAAAGCCGGCGGTGTTTTTAGTGTATACAGGCTCGTAAAAATCCGCCTTAAGCTAACGTGTTGTCAAAAAAAGTTGTAACTTTGCAAATTGTTTTGAACAATACAAACCTCATGAAGAAATCACTATTTATCATTGCGATGCTGTTTGTTACTGTAGCAGCATACGCCCAAGACTGGAACTTTGTAAACTCATTCACCACCTCCACAGGTCGCCAACACGCTGTCGTTTATGACGGTGAGAACATCTACACCGCCGCTTGGGGCAAGTCCTCAACCGTCCTCTACATGTTCTATAAATACGACTTGGAAGGCAACCTCCTGGATCAGTTCGACGTGGACTTCTCAGGCAGCGGCAACTCCGACAACTACATGCGTGACATGACCTACGACGGTCAATACTTCTACGGCTGCGACGCCCACTCCGGCAAGATCTGGTGCTATGACCTCCACAACAAAAACCTGGTCGGCTCCATCGAAACGGGCCTGAATGAACTCGGCACCTGCACCTACGACCCAGCAAACGACGCTTTCTGGGTTGGCGAGAGAGCCACAGGCAGTAGCCCTAACCTCCACCTCGACCTCAAGCTCGTGAGCCGCAGCGGACAGGTGCTTCAAACAGCATCATCAGCCAACCTCGGCGGTCACACCATTCACGGAACAGGTTATTTCACCGATGACAACGGTGGTCAACACCTCCTTCTGTTCGCTGTTGAAGGATTCACCGCTCACGTGTTCGACTACAACATCGACACCGACGTCATGAATCCGAACTATATCTTCGACTACAGCGCATGCCCTGGCTGGGGATATGCCTGTTCAGCTGGTGGTGCTTACGTAGGCAACGTCAACGGTATCCAGTATTTCTTTGGCGACGTCGATAAGAGCCCCAACCTCATTGGCATCTACGCTTTGGGCGAGTACACTCCTCCTACCCCTGTGGCTCCCGAAGGCGACATCTTCTTCGATTTCGAAGACGGCATCATGCATTGGAACACCATCGACGCTGACGGCGACGGTTTCAACTGGGAAATGAGAGCCATCTGGGGCGTTCCCGGTAACACCCATTGCGTCACCTCAGCTTCATTCGACGACTTTACACAAACCATTTTGTATCCTGAAAACTACCTCGTCACTCCTTATAAGCTCGACTGCGAACAGGTCACCTTCAAGGCTCAGGCTCAGGATGAGCTGAATCCCAACGAGCACTTCGGCGTGGCCATCTCCACCACCAACGGTGATTCTGCAGAGGACTTCGAGATTGTTTGGGAGGCTGAACTGACTGCCAAGCCCACGGGCGATTGGTACGACTTCAACGTGGACCTCAGAGCCTATCAGGGCCAGGACATCTACGTCGCCATCGTTCACTACAACTGCTCCGACCAGTTCTCCATCAACATCGATGACATCACCCTGCACAGAGTGTACGATCCTACCGTCGGCGTGAGCGAGAACGCCTCCGTGATGTGCTCCGTTTACCCGAACCCCGCTACCGAGGTCATCATGGTGAACAGCGGCAACACCGTGAACCACTATGAGGTTTACACCATCACCGGCGCCATGGTCATGAGCAAGCCCGTCGACGAGAAGAGCTTCAGCGTCAACGTGAGCGAACTGCCTACCGGCACCTACCTCCTCAAGATGACTTCCGAAGGCATGGTCCAGACCCAGCGCTTCGTGAAGAAGTAATTGATCGGGAAATATGAATAAAAAATGAGACGATGGTTCATCGTCTCATTTTTTTATTACCTTTGCGATTTGATCCAAATCGGAAAACCTGAAATGTCAAAAGAAATCAAAGGACACATCACTCAGATCATCGGCCCCGTGGTTGACGTCTTCTTTGACGGCGGTGAGCACGACATGCCCAAGATCCACGACGCCCTTGAGGTGCTCCGCCCCAACGGCAAACGCGTGGTGCTCGAATGCCAGCAACATATCGGCGAAGACTCCGTACGCACCATCGCCATGGACTCGACTGACGGACTCATGCGCGGCATGGAGGTGACCCTCACCGGGAAACCCATCTCCATCCCCGTCGGCAACCAGATCAAGGGCCGCCTGCTCAACGTGACAGGCGACGCCATCGACGGCATCGGAACCCTCGACCGCAGCAAGGAATACCCCATACACCGCGAACCTCCGAAATACGAGGACCTCGCCACCTCCAAAGAGGTGCTTTTCACCGGCATCAAGGTCATCGACCTGCTGGAGCCTTACCTGAAGGGCGGCAAGATCGGCCTCTTCGGCGGCGCCGGCGTGGGCAAGACGGTGCTCATCATGGAACTCATCAACAACATCGCCAAAGGCCACAACGGCTTCTCGGTGTTCACCGGCGTGGGCGAGCGTACCCGTGAGGGCAACGACCTGCTGCGTGAGATGCTGGAGTCAGGCATCATCAAATATGGCGACGAGTTCATGAAATCGATGGAGCAAGGCGACTGGGACCTGTCGAAGATCGACAAGAATGCCCTCGCCACCTCACAAGCCACCCTGGTCTTCGGCCAGATGAACGAGCCTCCGGGAGCCCGTGTGAGCGTGGCCCTCTCAGGCCTCACCGTGGCTGAGTCGTTCCGCGACGACACCAACAGCGGCCAGAGTGACATCCTGCTCTTCATCGACAACATCTTCCGTTTCACCCAAGCCGGTTCGGAGGTGTCCGCCCTGTTGGGCCGTATGCCATCGGCCGTGGGTTACCAGCCTACCTTGGCCACCGAGATGGGCCAGATGCAGGAACGCATCACCTCCACCAAGGACGGCTCCATCACCTCAGTGCAAGCCATCTACGTGCCTGCCGACGACCTCACGGACCCGGCACCGGCCACCACCTTCTCACACTTGGACGCCACTACGGTGCTTTCCAGAAAGATCGCCGAGTTAGGCATCTACCCTGCCGTCGATCCGTTGGATTCCACCTCTCGCATCATGGATCCCAACATCATCGGCCAGGAGCACTACAATACCGCCCAACGCGTCATCCAACTGCTGCAACGCAACAAGGAGCTGCAGGACATCATCGCCATCCTCGGCATGGAAGAGCTTTCCGAAGAGGATAAGATCGTGGTGCACCGCGCCCGCCGTGTGCAGCGTTTCCTGTCGCAACCCTTCCACGTGGCCGAACAGTTTACCGGCATGAAAGGTGTCATGGTCCCCATCGAGGACACCATCAAGGGATTCAACATGATCATGGACGGCGAAGTGGACCAGTATCCCGAAGCGGCCTTCAACCTGGTGGGCACCATCGAAGAAGCCATCGACAAGGGCGAAGCGATGCTTCATGAGATACAAAACAAGAACTAAATGAAAGTTTCGATCATCACACCGGAAAAGAGCCTTTATCAAGGTGAAGCCCAGTCGGTAACCGTTCCCAGTCTACAGGGGCCTTTTACCATGCTGGAGCATCATGCCGCCATCGTGGCCATCCTCGAAAAAGGCAAGGTGGTTATCATCGACAACGACCATAATCAGCGGGAATTCGTCATCGAAGGCGGCTTCTGCGAGCAACATCAGAATGAAATCATCATCTGCGCGGAACTATGAAAAAGAATGTAACCACCAAATACTTAGCCTTGTTCCTCATCATCGACGTGGTGATGGTGGGCGTGCTGCTGTGCTTCTTCAGCCAAAAGGAGTGGTGGAACAACTGGATGGTGATGGCACCGAACCTCTATATGGTCTTAGGGGCGCTCTACTGCCCGCTGATGCAGAAAAACCTTGACAAGCAAGTCAGCAAGATGGCTTGGCTGTATATTTACAAAGGCATCAAGATGGCACTCACCATCCTCATGCTGGTGCTTTACGTCCTCTTCGTGGAGCAAGGCGCCAGGGCCTTTGTGCTGATCACCGCCATCACCTACCTGCTCGGTTTGATTGTGGAGACTTATAGTTTCACGGATTATCTGAAACGTCACGCCCAATGAGAACAGCACTCAAACATATCATCCTTTTGTTGATGCTGATGCTTTCGGTCGGCCTGAAAGCCGAGGAGCAAGAGTCGCTCGACGTGAAGTCGTTCATCTTCGGCCACACCAGCGACGGCTACTGCTTCCACCTCACCGAGATCAAAGGCGAGCCTGTGTGCGTGTGGCTGCCCGTCATCGTCCACAGCAAGGAGACGGGATGGCATGCATTCTCCTCGAAACACGTGTGCGAGCTCAAGAAAGGCGAGACCTATCAGGGCTTCTACATCGCCCCGATGACCGACCCGAAATACCCGGGAAAACTGGTGGAAGTCAACGCACAAGGCGAGATCAAGCGGCCCTTTGACCTGTCGTTCACCAGAAACGCCTTCGGCATCTTCCTGGTGTGCGGCTTCATGCTGGCTTTCTTCCTGCCTGCGTCCCGGAAATACAAGAAAGACCCGATGGGCACCCCCACCAAATACCAAGGCCTGGTGGAATGGCTCACCTACATGGTGCTTGACGGCATCATCAGCCCTTCCATCCCGAAGAGCAAGGTGCCGAAGTTCGCGCCGTACCTGCTGACGGTGTTCTTCTTCATCTTCTTCTGCAACCTCTTCGGGCTGATTCCCTTCTTCCCGTTCGGTGCCAACGTCACGGGCAACCTTTCAATCACCTTGGTGTTGGCGCTCTGCACCTACGTGGCGGTCAACATCTTCGGCAACCGTCATTACTGGAAGGACATCCTCTGGCCTGACGTGCCCATGTTCCTGAAGTTCCCCATCCCCCTGATGCCCATCATAGAGCTCATCTCCACCCTCACCAAGCCCTTCGCCTTGATGATCCGTCTGTTCGCCAACATCTTGGCTGGCCACATCATCATCATGGTGCTCATGGCCCTGATTTTCATCATCGGAGGCATGTACGGCGCGGGCATGGGTGCCGCCACTTCGGTCATCTCCATCTTCATGATGGTATTCATGACTGCTTTGGAATGCTTGGTGGCCTACATCCAAGCCTACGTGTTCACGATGCTGAGCTCCATCTTCATCGGCATGGCCCAGGAGGAACCTGAAGAAGAAAAAGATCAATCATTAAATATTAAAACCTTAAATTCATAAGCTATGTTAAACGTCATCTTAACAACCTTACTTGAAATCGGCGCATACGTGCCAGGTATCGCCGCCATCGCTGCTGCCATCGCCGTTATCGGAGCCGCTTGGGGTATTGGAGGCATTGGTAAATCGGCCATGGAAGCCATCGCCCGCCAGCCCGAAGCTGCCGGCAACGTGCGTTCCAGCATGATCATCGCTGGCGCTCTCGTCGAAGGCGCTACCCTGTTCGCCGTCGTCGTGTGTATCCTTGCCGTTGTTAAATAATCCGACCGATGGAACTATTTCTTCCTGAAAGCGGTTTGATGTTTTGGATGCTGATTGGCTTCCTCATCGTCCTGTTGATTCTGGCGAAGGTAGGCTGGCCCATGATCATGGGGTCGGTCGAGAAACGCAACCAGCACATCAGCGACTCGTTGAAGGAGGCTCAGGAGGCCCACGACGCCCTAGCGGGCATTGAAGCCGCCAAGGAAAAGGCCATCGCCGAGTCGCACGCCGAGCAGATCCGCATCATGAACGAGAGTCAGGAACTGAAGAAGCAGCTCATCGAGGAAGCCCGCAACGAAGCCCGTGCCGAAGCCGAGAAGATTGTGGCCGAGGCCCGCATGAAGATCGAGAAGGAACAGACCGAGGCCATGAACAAGATCAAGGCCGAGGCCATCACCCTCTCCGTCGATATCGCTGAGAAACTGCTGCAACGCGAACTCAGCGACAAGGACGCCCAGAGCCGCTACATCGAGGAACTCCTGAAAGACAACAAACCCAGCATCGAAGCCTAAGACATGGATAACGGAAAGATATCGGTGAGATACGCAAGAGCCCTGCTGAGCTATGCCAACGAACAGCATTGCGAGGCAGTGGTATATGGCAACCTGGCCAAGCTGACCGCCAGCTACAGCCAGGCCATCAACCCGTTCAACGAGGTGCTCTCCAACCCCATGGTGGAAAGCGCCAAGAAGATCGAGCTGCTCCAGACCGCCATCGGCGAGCCTGTCCACCCCTGTCTGATCCGTTTCTTCGAGTTCCTGACGGAGAAAAAACGCGAGAACAAGATCTTCATCATCGCACTCAAGTATCAGGAGATGTACCGCCAAGAGAAAAACCTGCTTCGGGCCGACGTCACCACAGCCACTGAACTCAGCAACAACGCCCTTGAAAGGATTCGTGAGTTTGTGGAACAGACGTTCAAACGGCAGGTGGAGATGCATGTGCGCATCAATCCTGAGCTCATCGGCGGTTTCACCCTTGACATCGAGCACAACCGGATGGATGCCAGCATCGCCGGACAACTGAACAAATTGAAAAAAGAATTGCAATTATGAGCGATATCAAAGCAAGCGAAATATCGAGCATCCTTCAGATGCAGCTTCAAAACCTGAACAACCGAGCTCAGTTTGAGGAGATCGGAAAGGTGCTTCAGGTGAGTGACGGCGTGGCGCACGTCTACGGCTTGGACCGCGTGCAGTCGAACGAGCTGGTGCAATTTGAGAACGGCACCATGGGCGTGGTGCTCAACCTCGAGGAAGACAACGTCGGCGTGGTGCTGCTCGGTCCCACCGAGGGCATCAAGGAAGGCGAGACGGTGAGGCGCACCCAGCGCATCGCCTCGGTGTTGGCCGGTGAAGGCATGTTGGGCCGTGTGGTCAACATCTTGGGCATGCCCATCGACGGGAAGGGCCCCATCCAAGGCCAGATTTACGAGATGCCGTTGGAGCGCAAGGCCCCGGGCGTCATCTTCCGTCAGCCCGTCAACGAGCCGTTGCAGACCGGCATCAAGGCCATCGACGCCATGATCCCCATCGGCCGCGGCCAGCGTGAGCTCATCATCGGCGACCGCCAGACAGGCAAGACCGCCATCGCCATCGATACCATCATCAACCAGAAGGAGAGCTTCAAGAACGGCAACCCGGTGTACTGCATCTATGTGGCCATAGGCCAGAAAGGCTCCACCGTGGCCAACTTGGTGAAGATATTGCAGGACCAAGGCGCCATGGACTACACCATCGTGGTGTCGGCACCCGCCTCCGATCCCGCCGCCATGCAGTTCTACGCCCCCTACGCTGGCGCCGCCATCGCCGAGTATTTCCGCGATTCAGGCCGTCATGCCCTGGTCATCTACGATGACCTGTCGAAGCAGGCTGTGGCCTACCGCGAAGTGTCGCTCATCCTCCGCCGTCCCCCGGGACGTGAGGCCTACCCCGGCGACATCTTCTACCTTCACAGCCGCCTGCTTGAACGCGCCGCCAAGATCATCAAGAACGACGACGTGGCACGCCAGATGAACGACCTCCCCGACTCGATGAAAGACATCGTGAAGGGCGGCGGTTCCATGACGGCACTGCCCATCATCGAAACCCAAGCGGGTGACGTATCCGCCTACATCCCCACCAACGTGATCTCCATCACCGACGGACAGATCTTCCTGGAGTCGAGCCTCTTCAACGCCGGTATCCGCCCCGCCATCAACGTGGGTATCTCCGTGTCGCGTGTCGGCGGTAACGCCCAGATCAAGTCCATGAAGAAGATCGCCGGTACCTTGAAACTCGACCAAGCCCAGTTCCGCGAGATGGAGGCCTTCTCACGCTTCGGCGCCGAGCTCGATGCCGCCACCTTGGCCATCCTCGACAAGGGCCACAAGAACGTGGAGCTGCTCAAACAGCCTCAATACAGCCCCATGCCCGTGGAAAAGCAGATCGCCATCATCTTCTGCGGTACCAACGGACTGCTGAGCAAAGTGCCGACCGACAAGGTTCACGAGTTTGAAAAGCAATTCCTCAACCTCCTTGAAGTCAAGCATAAAGATATCCTGGAGCAACTGAGACAAGGGGTTGTCAACGATGAAATCAAAAACACTTTGAAAGAAGAAGCCCAACTTCTGGCTTCTAACTTCTGACTTCTGTATTCTCCATCATGCCAAACTTAAAGGAAATCCGAGCCCGCATCAACTCCGTCGCCTCGACGGGGAAGATTACCAGTGCCATGAAGATGGTGTCAGCCGCCAAGCTGAAGAAGTCCGAAAGCATGACGCTGAATTTCCTGCCTTACCGCAATAAACTCAGCGAGGCACTGAGCAATTATCTCGGCTCACTCGAAGAGGAAGTCAGCATCCCGCTGGCCACCAAGCGCGAGGTGAAACGGGTGACCTTGATCGCCTTCTCCTCCAGCAGCGGCCTTTGCGGGGTCTACAACTCCAACATCATCAAGCTCTTTAGGAGGACCTACGACGGCTACGTCAAGCAACTCGGCAAGGATCAGGTGGAAGTCATCCTGTTCGGCAAAAAAATCAACGATTACGCCAAGAAAAACGGCATCAAAGTCACCCAGATTTACGAAGGCCTGAACGACAGCCTCTCCTTCCAACTGGCCATGGAACTCAGCGACAATATGGTCAAGCAATTCCTTGAAGCCACTACCGACCAGGTGGTGCTGATCTACAACCATTACAAAAACGCCGGAGTGCAGGTGACGCTCCACGAGACGGCGCTGCCGCTTGAAACCACCAAAGCCTCTTCGGAGATGACGTTTGACTACCTTGTGGAGCCTTCCAAGGAGGAGTTCATCAACGCCTTGGTGCCCAAGGTAATCCGCACCAAGTTCTATTCGGTGATGCTCGACACCTTCACCGCCGAGCACGGCGCGCGCATGACCGCCATGCACATCGCCAGCGACAACGCCAACACCCTCCTGCAAGAACTGAGGACGCAATACAACAAAGCCCGCCAAAACGTGATCACCACCGAACTGATCGACATTGTCGGCGGTTCCGAAGCCCTCAACAAGTGATCAGGATTTTCGACGATATGGAACAATGCACGCCGGAAGAAGTCCAGCGGCTCCTTCCATTGGTGTCGGATGAACGGCGTGAGGAAGCCTTGCGCTACAAGCATCTTTTTGGCCAATTCGCCTGTCTGAAATCCTACGTGATGTTGCGTGAAATGTTGGAATCCATGGGTCTCTCCCACCCTTTCATCTTCACGAAAAACGAGCACGGCAAGCCTTTCCTGAAAGACTATCCTGAGGTCCATTTCAACCTCAGCCATTGCAAAAACGGCATTCTCGTAGCCGTAAGCGACGAGCCTGTCGGCGTGGACATTGAATCGTACCACGAAGCCAACGACAGCCTGATCCGTTATACCATGAATGACGAAGAACGGCGCATCATCACAGAGAGTGACGATCCCGTCAGGACTTTCACCGAGTACTGGACTAAGAAAGAGGCGGTTTTCAAATTACGGGGCACGGGGATCACCCACGATCTCCACGACTTGCTCCGAGGTGACGAGCAAGTTGAGACCCATGTCAATCCAGAGAAGCGATACGCTTATTCCATAGCAACAAAAAAAGGCTGACTTCACGGTCAGCCTTTTTATCATCAATTCTCGTCAATGGATTATTCACCCAATTTCACGCGATAGAAAGCCTTAACGGTAGCTTCCTTATCGGCATCTTGGATGTATTGACCGACGGTCTTAGGATCGGCAACCAGAGAGACCTGGTTGAGCAGGCAGTTCTCCTTGAAGAACTTGCCCAGACGACCCTTGGCGATGTTCTGGACCATACCTTCGTTGAGGTTCACGGTACCAGGAACGGTAGCCTTGATCTCACGGGCCTGAGCGCCTTGCTCAGCGGTGATGTAACCCTTGGTGATGTTGGAGTCGATGTGGTCATCGCTGTCAACATGGTTGGGGTTGATACCAGCCTTACGGAGAGCCTTTTCAACTTCCTTGCCGATGAGTTCATCCTTGGTCTTGTCGATGGCGACTGCCAGCTCGCGGTCCTTCACCTCTTGAGAGATGGATTCTTCGCTGACGGCCATTGGGTTCATGGCGGCGACGTGCATGCACACTTCGTGGCTCACTTCGTCAATGCCGTTGAATTCCTTGTTCATCTCAACGATGGTGGCGAGGCGGTTGCCAGGGTGGTTATAGTTAGCCACATAAGCACCTTCGAGGACTTTGAAAGCACCAAGTTCGGTCTTTTCACCGGTAACAGCGCTCTGGTTGGCGACGAGGGCCTCAACGGTCTGGCCGTTGATGCTCATGGCCTTCAGGGCTTCTATATCCTTCACACGGTTGGCAACAGCCATGTCGAGGACGTCCTTGGTGAACTTCACGAAGTCGGCGTTGTTGGCGACGAAGTCTGTCTCGCAGTTCACCATGATGATGGCGGCGTACTTGTGGTCTTCGGTAGCCTTTGACAGGACGCAGCCTTCGCTGGCGTTACGGTCAGCGCGCTTGGCAGCCTTGGCCATACCCTTCTTGCGAAGGATGTCGATAGCAGCCTGGATGTCACCGTCGGTTTCGACGAGGGCCTTCTTGCAGTCCATCATGCCGGCGCCGGTCATTTGTCTCAGTTCATTGACTTGAGAAGCGGTAATATTCATTTTATTCTGGTTTTAAAGGTTATTTTTTTGCGACGGGTTTACGAGGACGGCGGGCAGCACGTGGCTTTTCTTCCTTTTCCTCTTCTTCAGCTTCGACTACAGCGTCTTCAGCAACCTCTTCGGGTTCCTCAACGTTGTTTTCCTTGTTGAGCTTGCGCTCGTTGAGACCTTCCTCGATAGCGTCAACCATCTTACCTACGATGAGGGCGATGGATTTGCTGGCATCGTCGTTGGCCGGGATCGGGAAATCGACGAGGTTCGGGTTGGTGTTGGTATCGACGATGGCGAAGACCGGGATATTGAGCTTGCGTGCCTCGGCGACGGCGATGTGCTCCTTCATGATGTCAACGACGAACACGGCTGAAGGCAGACGGCTCAGGTCGCTGATGGAACCGAGGTTCTTCTCGAGCTTTTCACGTTCACGCTCGATCTGGAGTTTTTCACGCTTTGAAAGGCTCTTGTAAGCGTCGCTGACCATCAACTTGTCGATGTTGGTCATCTTACGAACAGCCTTGCGGATGGTGGCGAAGTTGGTCAACATACCGCCGGGCCAACGCTCGGTCACGTAAGGCATATTGACTTTCTGGACGAGCTCAGCAACAACGTCCTTAGCTTGTTTCTTGGTGGCTACGAAGAGGATCTTCTTGCCTGACTTGGCGAGTTGGCAGACGGCAGCGGCAGCTTCGTCAACCTTGGCCTGAGTCTTGTAAAGGTCGATGATGTGGATACCATTGCGCTCCATGAAGATATAAGGAGCCATGGCAGGATTCCACTTTCTCTTGAGATGACCGAAATGACAACCGGCATCCAATAATTCTTCAAAAGTTACTTGTGTCATGAGTTTTCTTTTTAATGTTTACATTCACTGAATACAATTGCTGAGTAGTCTCCAAAATGAAAATCTCAACAATTTGGATACTAAACAAAATCGCTCGGCTGAGAATAGCTTAACGTTTGCTGAATTGGAACTTCTTACGGGCACCAGGCTGACCGGGTTTCTTACGCTCGACCATACGCGGGTCGCGGCGCATCAAACCTTTGGCCTTCAGGGTAGGACGATACTCGGGATCGATCTCGCAGAGCGCACGGCTGATGGCGAGACGGAGGGCCTCGGCCTGACCGTTGATGCCACCACCGTCGAGGTTCACCTTGATGTCGTACTTGCCGAGGTTGTCGGTAAGCATCAGAGGCTGTTCAACCACATAGTGGAGGATGCTCGTCGGGAAGTACTCCTTGTAGTCGCGCTTGTTCACCGTAATGTTACCGTTACCGACCTTCATGTAGATGCGTGCAACGGCGGTCTTTCTTCTACCTAAAGCGTTGATTACTTCCATGATTATTTCTTAATAGTGTTAATTTTGAGTTCTGTAGGTTTCTGTGCCTCGTGTGGATGCTCTGTACCTGCATAGACATAGAGGTTCTTGTAGATGGCGGCGCCCAACTTGGTCTTGGGAAGCATGCCCTTGATAGCGTGCTCGAGAACAGCTTCAGGCTTTCTCTTCAACTGCTCGCTAACATTGCGGAAACGCTGACCACCCGGGTAACCGGTGTAATGCACATAGTACTTCTCTGCCATCTTGTTGCCGGTGAGTTGGATCTTGTCGGCATTGATGATGATGACATTGTCGCCACAATCGCTGTGGGGAGTGTAGCAGGGTTTGCGCTTGCCACGGAGAATCATGGCAACCTCGGAGGCAAAACGACCGAGAATCTGTCCTTCAGCGTCGATGACATACCATTGCTTGTTGGCATTTTCCTTGTTGACGCTTACTGTTTTGTAACTTAAGTAGTTCATTTTCTTTTTAATACGTTTATCCAATTAATGTTTGCGTAAGATTATCTTCGCCCATAGTCCCACGCGCTTTACAAAAATAGATAGAACAGTTTTTACTAACGAGGGCGCAAAAGTACGAAAAAATTTAATACCTTTGCACTCAAATCGAAAAAAAATGTCCATTGAGATCCAAAATATCACCAAAAAATACGGCGAGCAACTCGCGTTGAACAACGTTAACCTCAGCATCGACAAAGGCATTGTGGGTCTGCTCGGCCCCAACGGCGCAGGCAAATCCACCCTGATGAAGATCATCACCTGCTTCATCCCGCCTACCTCGGGCACGGTGAGCGTCAACGGTTTCGACGTGATGGACCAGCCCATGGAAGTGAAGCGCATCGTGGGCTATCTCCCGGAGCACAATCCGCTGTATCTCGACATGTATGTCCGCGAGTATCTCTCGTTTGTAGCTGGCATTCACCATATTACAGGCACAGCAGCCAACCAGCGCATCGAGCAGATGATTGAGGAAACCGGCCTCGGGTTGGAAGCACACAAGAAAATCGGCGCCCTCTCCAAAGGCTATCGCCAACGTGTTGGCCTCGCCCAAGCCATGATGCATGATCCGCAGGTGCTCATCCTCGATGAGCCCACCTCCGGCCTCGACCCCAACCAACTCGTTGAGATTCGCGGCCTGATCTCAAGCCTCGGCAAAGAGAAGACCGTGCTGCTCTCCACCCATATCATGCAAGAGGTCGAAGCCATCTGCGAACGCGCCATTATTATTAATAAAGGTGTCGTGGTCGCCGACGACCGCATCGAGAACCTCAAGCATTTCGGTGATGCCGCCAATTTGGAACAAGCTTTCCAAAATCTGACAAAGTGATCGATGAGAGATATTAAAAAAAAACTCTCAACTCCCAACTCCCAATTCCCAACTTTTATTTATCTTTGCAGCCGCAAATGTGGAAAGATTTGTTTTGATTGCAACCACAAGAAAAAATGCTAAACCAATGCTTTTTCCTTCCCTTTCAGTCAACAGCTTCCCACACAAATTATTTATTAACAATTTAATAATCAATTTGTTATGGGTTATTATTTCACTTCAGAATCTGTTTCAGAAGGTCATCCCGACAAAGTGTCGGATCAAATATCAGATGCCGTATTGGACGAAATCCTCCGTTACGATCCCAAGTCGAAAGTGGCTTGTGAGACCTTGGTGACCACCGGTTTATGCGTGGTTGCCGGAGAAATCCGCACCAACGCTTACGTCGAGATCCAAGACATCGCGCGCCGTGTGATCGACCGCATCGGCTACAACAAATCGGAATACCAATTCGACGCCCAGTCCTGCGGCGTTTTGTCGGCTCTTCACGGCCAGTCGAACGACATCTTCATGGGTGTGGGCCGTGAAAAACCCGAAGAGCAAGGTGCCGGCGACCAAGGCATGATGTTCGGCTTCGCCACCAACGAGACCGCCAACTACATGCCTTTGACCATCGATCTGTCGCACCTTCTTTTAAGGGAACTCGCTGCCATCCGTCGCGAAGGCAAGCAGATGAAATACCTCCGTCCCGACGCCAAGTCGCAGGTCACGGTGGAATACGAGGAAGGTTGGAAGCCCAAACGCATCGACACCATCGTCATCAGCACACAGCACGATGAATTCATCAAACCCGCTGACAACAGCGAGGAAGCCCAACGTGAGGCCGACATCCGCATGGTGGACAAGATTGAAGCCGACGTGCTCAACATCCTGTTGCCTCGCGTGAAGCGCAAACTCCCGGCCAAGCTTCGCAAGCTGTTCGACCAGGACATGAAGATCTTCGTGAACCCCACGGGCAAGTTCGTCATCGGAGGCCCTCACGGCGACACTGGTCTCACCGGCCGTAAGATCATCGTTGACACCTACGGTGGCCGCGGTGCTCATGGTGGTGGTGCCTTCTCAGGCAAGGACAGCTCCAAGGTGGACCGTTCCGCCGCTTACGCCGCACGTCATATCGCCAAGAACATGGTGGCTGCCGGCATCTGTGACCAAGCCCTGGTGCAGGTCGCTTACGCCATCGGCATCGCCGAGCCTGTGGGCTTTTACGTCAACACCGAAGGTACCGCTCATGTGAAAGGCAAGGACAAAAAAGTGCTCAGTGACGCTGCCATCGCCGAAAAGATCCGTGACATGGTCGATCTGCGCCCCTACGCCATCGTGAAGCGCTTCGGCCTGACCAACCCGATTTTCGAGGAGACTGCCTCCTACGGCCATTTCGGACGTCAGCCCGAGACCCGCAAGGTGGAAGTGTTCTACAAGGACAAGACCACCTTCGTGGAAAACGGCAAAAACTATAAGAATGTGGAGTTCTTCGGTTGGGAAAAACTCGATTTGGTGGATTCCTTCAAAAAAGCTTTTGGAATCGCTTAATTTGATTCCTGAGCCTCAAACATCTTGACCAGCTCCTCCGGCGTCATGCCCAGTTGGGTAATGGCAATAGCCGCGTCATCGGCAAAGGGGCTGTCAGGATAGTTGTCAACCACTTGCTGATACGTTTCACGGGCCTGGTCAAGGTCGTGCAGCTGTTCGTCATAGACGAAAGTCGCCAGCATGAACAGCGCTACGGGATCCTTGTCGAATTCAGGATAGTTGGTCACCAAACGGTGAACCAAATCGATACTCTGCTGAGCGTCTTGTTTGGTATTAATGGAGATCTCGACAGCCTTGAAGAGGTATTCCGGTGCATCTGCGGCTTCGGGATTTTCCTCGGCATACTTGCTGAAAGTGGCAATGGCATCGGGTATGGCGTCCAGATTGGTCGTCTGATCCTCGTTAAAGAGGGCTTCCTCTGCCTTTTGGACGTCGTTCGTAGAAGTCTTGGAGTTCTGGTTATGGCATCCCACCAAGGCAAACATCATGGCAATAGCCAATAAAACAAAAGTCTTCTTCATCATTTATCTTCTTTTTTTCTTAGGAAACAACATTCGGTAATCGGCATCACACTTGCCTTCGGAGATGTCACGCAACTTACCTTGGAGCAACATCTTGCGCAACGGCGCAATGCGATCCACATGCACATGGCCTTCAAGATGGTCGTACTCGTGTTGGATGATCCTGGCCTTGATGCCGGTGAATTCCTCCTCGTGCTCCACGAAATTCTCATCGAGATAACGCATGCGGATGCCGTCTGGACGGACTACCTCTTCATAGATGCCCGGGAGGCTGAGACAGCCTTCCTTGAAAGGCACGTCTTCGCCGAAAGTGTCCAACAGAAGAGCGTTGATGAACACCTGCTTGAAGTCCTTCGCATCAGGATAATCGGGATAAAACGGGTTGGCATCCACCAAAAACAGGCGAATCGACTGGTTCACCTGAGGTGCGGCAAGTCCCACGCCCTCGGAATGGGCAAGCGTCTCCCACATGTCAGTGATGAGTTTCTCCAGTTCAGGAAAGTCTTTGTCAATGTCTTTGGCCACTGCCTTCAAGGTCGGATGACCGTATGCAACAATAGGTAATATCATAATCTATCTAATTGAACTCAAATAGGATTGCAAAAGGATGGTTGCCGCCACGGTGTCCACCAACGCCTTGTCCTGACGCTGTTTCTTTTTCAAGCCCGCGTCGATCATGGTCTGGTGCGCCATCACCGAGGTGAAGCGCTCATCGTAACGGATGATCTTCATGTCAGGAAGCAGCTTGCGCAGGCGGTTCACGATGGGTTCGATGTATTTGGAACAGTCCGAGGGATTGTTGCGCATGTCCTTCGGCTCGCCGATGACGATGGTCTCCACCTCCTCTTGCCGCACGTAATCCACCACCCAATCGGCCAACTTGCCGCTTTCCACGGTAGTCAAACCATTGGCAATAATCTGCAGTGGGTCGGTGACCGCCACACCGCAACGTTTCCGTCCTAAATCGATAGCCATTATCCTTGCCATAAGGCTGCAAAGATACAAAAATTCTGTCTTCTGTCTCCTGTCTTCCTAATTCTTATTGTCAATCGCCGACCTCAGGGCATTGCCCACCAACATGAACGCCAACACCAGCAACATGATGGCGATACCGGGAAGGATGGCCAGATAAGCCGCATCCAAGATGATGAAGGCGTAGTTCTCCTTGATCATGCTGCCCCACGAAGGCATGGGAGGCTGCACGCCGATGCCAAGGAAACTCAAGCCCGCTTCCAACAGGATCGCCGAGGCGAAATTGGAGGCTGAAACCACGATGATCGGATTCAGGATGTTCGGCAGGATATGGCGAAGAATGACACGGATGTCTTTAAATCCCAAGGCTTTTCCAGCTTCAACGTATGTCATTTCACGCACAGAAAAGATCTGTCCACGGACGATACGGGCCACCTCCACCCACATCGTTAAGCCCACGGCAATGAACACCTGTCCGATGCCCTTGCCCAAGGCGAAAGTAATGGCAATGACGAGCAGCAGCGTCGGGATGGACCACACCACGTTGATCAGCCACACCACCACATCATCGACCCTACCACGGAAAAAGCCACCGAGACTGCCAATGAGGATACCTATCAACAAGCTGAGCGCCACAGCGATGAAGCCCACAATAAGGCTGATGCGGCTACCCAACACCAAACGGCTCAAAAAGTCACGGCCATACTGGTCGGTGCCTAACAGGAACTTTTGATGTTTGGTGCCGGCAATCTCCTCGTTGGCGACCTCCTGCACCCGCACCGTGCCAGTCGGTTCAGGGTTGAAGAGATACACCAAGGTATGATTCTCAAAAGTCTGGATGCTATCGTAAGGAAGGTAGGTAAACTCGTCAGGTTGGCCTTGAAACAGGTGTTGGAGAAAGCCCGCCTGCACCGGAGGATGTTCCTTGCGGAGCATCAGCATGTCCACCTCAAAGCCCGGCTTTCGGGTGCTCAGCTCCAACAGCTGCCGGTTGGCGTTTGGGGTGCGATCGGGAATGAGATAGTAGGCAAACAAGGCCACAAAAGCCACCAAAACAATGTAAATCGATGCCGCCATGCCCAACTTGTTCTTGCGGAACCGTTGCCATGCCAACGCACTCGGTGACTGTTGATCCTTCTTTGCTTTCATGCTGCAAAGATAGATTTTTTTTGAAAAAAGGCTTGCAATATTAAAAAAAGGTGTATCTTTGCACCCGCAAACCAGATGGTGGATTTAGCTCAGTTGGTTAGAGTACCGGATTGTGGTTCCGTGGGTCGTGGGTTCGAGTCCCACACTCCACCCTCAAAAGCAAAGGCGGGATGTTCAGGCATCCCGCTTTTTTTATTACTGCTTTTTCTTGTTACTCCGATGCGTGTATTTGTCGCCACAGGCATCGACAAACGGGCTGAACAGGCAGTTGCCACGTGACAGCTTCAGCCGCACCGCAACATAGAAATCGACGCCACGCATCTTGGAAAGGCCCGTCAGCGAAAGGATATCGTTGACACCCAGCTCCACCGGTCCCGCCCTAAGGAAGGTCCCGAGGGTCACATACGAATAGTTGTAAAGAGAGACGGGAAAGGCGACCCCAAAAAACTCATTCTCGTAACGGGGCGTCACGCTCAGCAGGGGCTCACGCTCCACGGCATCATGGTAAAGCAGGTGCGACACCGGGTGTATCCATGTGGCGTTGACATAAAATTTGTCCACCACATTGACATCAAATTGCAAACTCAGGGCGGTAGGCAAACCGATGCCAACCTTGGAACCGTAAGAGCAACTGGAGACCTGGTTTCCCATCACGGAATCCATCAATCCCATCAGGCCATTGACCGACTGTATGGTATCGAACAGCTTCAGGTTCAACCACATTTCCTCTCCCTGAAGGTTATTTGACAAGGTGTTCGTGTTGAAATTGATTTTCCCCACATCGACAAGCGAAATGCCAAGGCGCCAGTAATAATCCACCGGATTATCGTCGCAGGCCGAATGGACCTTCCCGGGCATCATTGAGCTTTTCTTGTTGGCAAGGGTAACGCCAATCTCGCCGCCTAAGCCAAAACCACGATAAAAAGGATCGGTAAGGTTGAGCAGTTTGTCGGCATCCTGCCTGAAATCCGCCGCATAATTCACCGGTGTCACGAAATTGAGATTGCCGTCCAACGCATAAAAATACAAGGAATCCTTGTTGGCCACTTCATAATCCAAGGTGTTCACGTAACCTGTGAAGCCCGCCACGCCCAACATCAGCTTCGCTGTCACACCGGCGTCGAGCTTGTAACTGGCATCTTCGAAAACGGTGAGCGCATAGCTCAGGTCGGCTTCACTCCATTCCATATTCGCGAATCGCATTCCCTCGGAGGTAAAGCGTTGATGGTGCATCGGCTCCCATTTCAGCGACTCCGTAGCCAGTACCGGGATTTCCCAAGGGGATTTCACGATGGACGTATAGACCCGTTGCCGCAAGGAAAAACCGACGGCATGACGGCCTGCGATGGTCAGCATGAAAGTGGGAAGCGACAGGTCTACAGACTCATAGAGGTTGACTGGACGTTTTTTCTCGAAATCAGGGTCAAAGTATTGGAAATAGTAATCCTTATTAGGCTGTTTGCCCTCAAAAGACTGCCAATTGCCGCCATTGAGCACGTTTCGCAAGGACGGCAGGAAGGTGAATCGGGGAAGATAGGCGAAACTGTTGCGAACCACCATGTCGATATTGGCAATCCCCAAGTCCATGTATACGAATGTCGTACGCATGTTTGACGGATTCAGCCATGTGGCTGCGGAACCCGAATAGTTGTCCAACTGCCCCGGAGTGACCTGGGCTTTCATCGCAAGCCCATGACTCAAGAACAGCAACAACACCAACAGTTTGCCGATATTCGTCTTCATAATATCCAATGTAACGCTCAGAAATCAAAAAAATTGCGTGATTTACAAAAAATTACTATCTTTGCGGCCCCAAAATGCGGGTGTGGCGGAATTGGTAGACGCGCCAGACTTAGGATCTGGTTCCGCGAGGAGTAAGGGTTCGAGTCCCTTCATCCGCACTGATTTGGAACAAAACAATCGATACATTATATAATGAACACAACACAATCACAAAAGGGAGAACAACTGATCTCCATCAAGATCAACGTAGTCAAGGACGACTATGAACCACAAGTCAAGAAAGAACTCAACAAGCTCAAGCAGAGAGCTCAGATTCCCGGTTTCCGTCCGGGCATGGCTCCCTTTGGCATGATCAAGAAGATGTACGGTGCCCAAGCCACTATCGAGGTGCTCAACACCCTCGTCTCCGAGACCCTCAACAACTACATCCTCGAGAACAAGCTCGACCTCATCGGCTTCCCGCTCAGCGACCCCGAGCATCAGCAACCCGTTGATTTCGACACCCAGGACGCACTCGACTTCTATTTCGAGGCTGCCCTCCGTCCTGAAATCAAGGTCGATTACAAGAAAGCCAAGGTCAACTTCGCTCATATCATCGCTGACGATGCCGCCATCGACAAGACCGTCGAAGAGCTCGTTGAACGCAATCCTGAAATCACCCATCCCGAGACCGTTGGCGAAAACGACGTCCTCGAACTGAAGGTCCGCGAAGCCGAAGACGGCAAGGAACTCGAAGGTGGCTTCAAGAAGGATTACGTGATCCTCGACATCAAGGATATCCGCACCAAGACCAACAAGAAGAAATTCATCGGAAAGACCACTGGCGACGAGTTCATCGTCAACCTCTCCGTCATGCTCGGCTCCAACGAGAAGGCTGCCAAGATCCTTGGCAACGACGCTCCCGCTGACAGCGACTATAACATCATCATCGACGACATCCGTCACGAAGAGAAGCCCGAACTCAACGAGGAATTCTTCAACAAGATCTTCCCCGGTAAGGAAATCAAGGACATCGACGCCTTCCGCGCCAACGTCAAGGAAGAGATGGAACGCCAATACACCGCCGAGACCGACCGCATCCTCTTCACCAAGATGATCGACGCCCTCGTTGACAACACCCCATTCGCCCTTCCCGACGAGTTCCTGAAGCGCTGGATCTATGAAAACAACCAAGGCAAGCTCTCCGTTGAGGACATCGAGAAGAACTATGAGGCCAACTACAGCAAAGGCCTCCGTTGGCAGCTCATCGAGGACAGCATCGTGAAGGAAAACATGGAACTCGCCATCAACGACGAGGAAGTGCGCGCCTTCCTTCGCAGCCAGATCTTCCCCGGCCTCAACTACGAGACCATGGAAGCCGACATGAAGGAGCGCCTCGACAAGATCGTTGACAGCTACCTCAAGAACGAGGAACAGACCAACAACGTCAAGAACCAACTCGCCGACGTCAAGATGACCAACTTCCTCAAGACCAAGCTGAACATCAAGTATGCCGACCAGACCTACGACGAATTCATCAAGGATCTTGAAAAAGAGACCAAGCAGGAGACTCCAAAGTCCACCCGCAAAAAGAAAAACGCCTAACTTTAACTCTTAACGCTCATGAACGAATTCCAGAAATACGCCACCAAGCACCTGGGGATGAACACCTTAGGCTTGGAGCAGTACATCTCGAAGATCAACAACAGCGGCGGCTACATCAGCCCCACCGTCATTGAGGAACGCCAGCTTAACGTGGCTCAGATGGACGTGTTCAGCCGTTTGATGATGGATCGCATCATCTTCCTCGGCACCGCCATTGACGACTACGTGGCCAACGTGATTCAAGCCCAGTTGCTCTTCTTGGAGTCAACCGACCCCAAGCGCGACATCCAGATCTACCTGAACTCCCCTGGCGGCAGCGTATATGCCGGATTGGGCATCTACGACACCATGCAGTTCATCGGCCCTGACGTCGCCACCATCTGCACCGGTATGGCCGCTTCGATGGCCGCCGTGTTGATGTGCGCCGGCACCAAAGGAAAGCGTTCTGCCCTGCCCCACTCCCGCATCATGATCCACCAACCCATGGGCGGCGTCGAGGGACAAGCCACTGAGATTGAGATCACCGCTCGCGAGATCCAGAAACTCAAGAAAGAACTTTACGAAATCATTTCCACCCACTCTGGCCAACCTTACGACAAGGTATGGGCCGACTCCGACCGCGATTACTGGATGACCGCCGACGAAGCCAAGGAATACGGAATGATTGACGAGGTGCTTTCAAGAAAGAGATAAAGATGGCTAAAAAAGACCAAGGTCAGCATTGCTCCTTTTGCGGCCGTCCCGCAAGCGAGACCCTCATGCTTCTCCAAGGCATCGAAGGCCATATCTGTGAGCATTGCATTGAGCAAGCCTATCAGATTATCAAGGAAGAACTCGGAACCGCAGACGACCCCAAGCACAACGGCTTGAGGTCGTCTGCCCTTGAGTTGAAGAAGCCCAAGGAAATCAAGGACTTTCTCGACCAATACGTCATCGGCCAGGACGAAGCCAAGCGCACCTTGGCCGTGGCCGTCTACAACCACTACAAGCGCATCAGCCAAAAGGTTACCGACGACGAGGTGGAAATCGAGAAGTCCAACATGATCCTCGTGGGTGAGACTGGCACAGGCAAGACCCTGATGGCACGCACCATCGCCAAGATGCTCAACGTGCCGTTCGCCATTGCCGACGCCACCGTGCTCACCGAAGCCGGTTACGTGGGCGAAGACGTGGAGAACATCCTCGTCCGCCTGCTCCAAGCCGCCGACTACGACGTGAAGGCCGCTGAACACGGCATCGTCTTCATCGACGAGATCGACAAGATCGCCCGCAAGAGCGACAATCCCAGCATCACCCGCGACGTGTCGGGTGAAGGCGTGCAGCAAGCCCTCCTCAAACTGCTGGAAGGTTCCGTCAGCAACGTCCCACCGCAAGGCGGACGCAAGCACCCCGAGCAGAAGATGATCCCCGTCAACACCAAGGACATCCTCTTCATCGCCGGCGGTGCCTTCGACGGCATCGAGCGCATCATCGCCGCACGCAAAAGCACCAACGTCATCGGCTACGGCACCGCCTCCGATCAGGTGCTTGACAAGAGCAACATGCTCAAATACTTGGCACCCGCCGACCTCAAGAAATTCGGGCTCATTCCCGAAATTGTCGGCCGTATGCCCGTCATCACCCACCTCGACCCGCTCGACGCAGCCGCCCTCAAGCGCATCCTCACCGAGCCCAAGAACGCCCTCGTCAAGCAGTTCACCAAGCTGTTTGCCATGGACGGCATCAAGCTCACCGTCAAGGATGAAGCCCTCGACTTCGTGGTGGAAAAAGCTATTGAATTCAAGCTCGGCGCCCGTGGACTCCGCTCCATCATGGAAGAGATCCTCAACGACGCCATGTTTGAGACCCCCTCGCAAAGCGATGTCAAGGAATTGGTCATCGACCGCGCCTACGCTGAGGAGAAAATTTCCAAGAACACCAAATTGGCACAATAGTTGCTTTTCACCACTTCGGTGTTTAATGAAAAACTATTTGAAGCCATGAAAAAGACCTTCCTCGCCATCCTTTTCCTGATGGTAGCTACAACAGGATTCAGCCAGCTCGTATCCCAAGGTGGCAAAGTCCTCAAAGTCACTGTCAAGTCTAAGAAAGCCCCCGTAGAAAACGTCTCCTCGAAAGACAAGCTCAACGTGGTGTATGGCCGGGTCGAAGGCAACGACACCCTCCTCATCGTCTATCTTCCTGAAGTCGACATCGACCTCATGAACCGTTATTACCAGATCAACGAAACCCGCCAGGGCCGCCGACTTGTCAATAACGTGCGCAAGGTGTATCCTTACGCCAAGATCGCAGGCGAGCTGTTACAGACCTACGACACGTTGCTGGCCACCGTCTCCAACCCTTCCGAGCGCAGCAACCTCATGCGCATGGCCGAGGACGATCTCACCGAGCAATACACCGAAGAACTGAAGAAACTCACCTTCTCGCAGGGACTTATCCTGATCCGTCTCATCGACCGTGAGACCGGCGACACCTCCTATCAAGTGGTTCAGGAACTCCGTGGAAAATTCAGGGCCTTCTTCTATCAAGGCTTCGCTCGCCTCTGGGGCTATGACCTCAAAAGCGAATACGATCCACACAACAATCCGGAAGACGACCAGATTGAAACCATCGTGACACTCCTTGAGCGGGGACAGATCTAAGTTATTTGCCTCGGCCTTGGATAACAATCAAAACGGTGTAAATCAAAATCTTAAGATCCAGTCCGAGACTCACGTTCTCGATATAGAGGATGTCGTACTTCAGGCGCTCGACCATCTCCTCCACATTCTCAGCATAGCCGAACTTGACCTCACCCCAGCTGGTGATGCCAGGCTTCACCAAAAGCAGCATGCCATAGTAAGGCGCAACCTCCATAATCTTATCAATATAATATTGACGTTCTGGACGATAGCCCACAATTGACATATCGCCTTTCAGTACCGTCCAGAATTGAGGTATCTCATCCAGACGCACCTTGCGCATGAACTTGCCGAACTTGGTGATACGCGGGTCATCGTCGCTCGACAGCTGAGGCGTACTGTTGGCCTCGGCATCGACGCGCATACTGCGGAACTTGGCCATCTTGAAAGGCTTGCCTCCCTTGCCGATACGCTCCTGCACATAGAAGATCGGCCCCGGTGAAGTCGCCTTGACGATGATGGCGGTAATCAGATACACCGGCGAGAACACGATCAGCACAAACAGCGACACCACCACGTCGAACACGCGCTTGATGACCTGCTGCCAAATGGGCATCAGCTCAGGGCTGACCTGCACCAGCGGCGCGCGCCAAATAGCCTGCTGCTTCACGCTGCCGAAGACCAGATCCTGCATCTTGGGAATGATCTCCAACTCTGCATCGGTCTGGTTCATCACAGGAAGGATGATGCTCATGCATTCTTTCTCCGAACGCTCAATGGCAATGATCACCTCTTCCACGTCGTATTCCTTGATGACCTTCACCAAATCGCCCACTGAGCCAAGGTGAGGCATGAATTCGCTCAAGCGGTAATGCTCCTGCTGGTAGACATTCACAAATCCCACAAAACGCTGTCCCGTTGGCTTCGTCTGTTCCATGATCTCCTTATAGATGGCCACCGCATTGTCGTTACTGCCCACAATCACCGTGTTGAAGCAGATCTTACCCGTATGGATTTGATGCTTCACGCAGCTGGTGATGATGATTCGGCCCAGATACACCAGCCCGAACTGAAGGAAGAACAGGGTGAGGAACGACTGATAGTACATCTTATAGGTGAAAATCTGATCGTCGAGGATGGCAGCGAAAAACAGCACCGTAACGCCCAACAAGGTGATGAAAAACGTCTGCGAGAGCTCCTTCAGACGCGACTTGGAATAGACACTCTGATAGGCACCCGTGATGCCATAGAACACCACCCAAGCCAAGGGAAGGATGGCAATGGCCTGCCAGAAGCTCGCATCATGAAACGCCATTCCAAAACGCTGCCACGTATTGACATCAGGGACTTCGTAAGTCTTTCTGAAATAATAGAACAACAGCCATGCAAGTGCCGAGAGCCCCCAGTCAACAAGGCCGTACAGGTAGGGTAATAGGCGTTTCTTTTTCATCGATCGCGATAGATTAGTTTCAGATTGTCAAAATAGAAATATTGGGTTCCCGTATTGCGAGGATCCCAGGAGCCAAAGTAGATCTTGAAATACTCAGCGGTTTCATTGTCAACCAGATAAGGCCCGATGTTGATGTAAATCTTGTTCCAGGCCTCAGGTTCCTGACCACTGGCACCCGTAGGCTTCAGGCGCACGATCGGTTCGGAGGTAAGGGTGTAATCCTTGAAATACATCAGCCCAACAAAGCAGGTGTCGGAGCACTTGTAATCCATCTCCAGCATGCAGGCAGAGCCACCCGTGGGAAGATCACTGAACTCCTCGGTATTGGCGATACGGAACTTCTCGTTTTCAGAGGTCAGCACCACCTTGCCTGATTTTTGCGAATAGATGCCATCCGGATCATGCCAAGCATATTCTCCAGTGTAAACCATAATGCTAGTGTCACTTTGTGAAGTGGCTTGGACGGTGATCGCACCTCCGTCAAAATCTTCCATCCAGCGGACGTGCATGTTCTCATCCAGCCCCTCGGGATAATATTGGAACACTGGTCTCAACGTAACAATCTCGTCTTTCACCAAATTGAGATTCGTGTTTTCCCAAGGCTTATAAAACGGATACTGAGCCCTAAGGCTGCGGATGCCGTCACGGGCGATACCGGCATACACCGCTACCTTATGTTCCCCCTCCTTCAACACGGGGATGGTGGCCGGCAACTCATAGCAACCTAAGATGTTGTCGTCAACGTAAACCCATGCATCAACGATTTTATGGGTATTGGCGCCATAGGTGAAATAATCGCATTGCACCTCAACGTCATTGATATAGAGGTAGGCGGGCACGGTCTGGGAGCCATCGAACTTCTTGCACGAAGGCATCAGCAGCGCCATCATTGTGGCGGCGAAAAATATGGATAAAAAAGCTTTGCGGGTCATAGGGATATGGTTTTGTCTTTTGCATTAATAATTTCATAAGCGAGGTTCAGCACCTTGACGCCGTCCTCGATGCTGACCACGGGAACGGTGTTGTGGATGATGCTGTCGTAGAAGCTCTCCAGCTCGGTCTGGATGGCGTTGAGCGGATGGATTTCAGGCCGCTCCAGGGTGATCTGCTTGGTGGCGCCACCAGGCAAGTCAAGGGTCAGGGAATAAGGATAACCCGTCACCTCATGGTCGTGGATGCGGGTAATCTCCGTCTTCTTGTCGAGGAAGTCAACGGTGATGTAGGCGTCGTCTTGGAAGATGCGGGTCTTGCGCATGTTCTTGAGCGAGATGCGACTGGCGGTAAGGTTGGCCACCGAGCCGTTCTCAAACTCGATGCGGGCATTGGTGATGTCAGGCGTAGGACTCACGATGGCCACGCCACAGGCACTGACATGCTTCACCGGTGAGTTGATGATGGTGAAAAGGATGTCCAGGTCGTGAACCATCAGGTCGAGCACCACGGGCACGTCGGTACCACGGGGATTGAAAAGGGCCAGCCGATGCGCTTCGACAAACTTCGGGGCCTTGATGTAAGGCTCAGCGGCGATGAAAGCGGGATTGAAGCGCTCCACATGGCCCACCTGCACCTTCACACCGGCTTCTTTCGCCAGTTTCATCAACTTGGAAGCCTCGTCAGGAGTAGCCACGATAGGCTTCTCGATGAACACATGACGGCGACGTTGCAAGGCCTTGGAGGCGCACTCGAAGTGCTGCACCGTAGGCGTCACGATATCGACCACCTCCACGGCATCAATCAAGGCCTCGATGGTGGCAAAACAACGCACGCCAAGCTCCTCCTCCACCGCCTTGGCCGTAGCCTGGTCAGGGTCATAGAACCCCACCAGCTCGTAACGGTCGATCTGCCTGATGCATTTGATATGGATCTTGCCGAGATGTCCGGCACCTAAAACGCCAATTTTCAACATGATTGTAAATTTGGGCAAAGATAAGTAAATTCTTGGAAAAAGTGTAACTTTGCCACGCAAAATGAAAATCACTGAGGACAATTATCGGCACAAGGGCATGAGGCAGCAACTGGTGAACCAGTTGCGCAGCGAAGGCTTTGGCGACGAGCGGGTACTTTCGGCCATCAACGAAGTGCCTCGCCACGTCTTCCTTGACTCGTCATTCGTAGAATACGCCTACACCGACCAGCCCTTTGCCATCGGCTCCGGACAGACCATCTCGCAACCCTCCACGGTGGCTTTCCAAACGGCGCTCTTACAGGTGGAACCGAGCATGAAAGTGCTTGAAATCGGCACGGGGTCAGGTTACCAGGCCTGTGTGTTGGCCGCTATGGGCGCCAAGGTGTTCAGCATTGAACGGCAACGCAACCTCTATTTCCGGACCAAGGAGATTCTCGACCAGTTGCCGTATCGTGTCAAGCCTTTTTTGGGCGACGGCTATGAGGGATTGCCCACGTACGCGCCTTTCGACCGTGTCATCATCACCGCCGGCGC
>CAMYVD010000005.1 GCA_947302205.1 uncultured Bacteroidales bacterium | reverse complement strand
CCTGACCGTTAGGCATCTTTATGATTTGAGTAATTCCTTCTGGACCCATAGTTTTTCTTTCTTTTAGATGTGGACTTTTTAAATAGCAAAAGAAAGGCAATAGGGTCTATTGCCTTTCTTGAATCCGCTTAGGCAGCGTGAAAGCTTTTTACTTTCTGATGCCCAATTCCTTGATGATGGTACGGTATCTTTCGATGTCAGTTCTCTTTAAATAATCGAGAAGTTTTCTTCTCTTACCTACTAAACGAACCAACGCGCGCTTGGCCGCCACATCCTTGTGATGCTCTTTTGTTTGTTCAGTCAAATGCTTGATTCTGTAGGTGAACAAAGCGATTTGGCCTTCTGCTGAACCAGTATCGGCAGCGCTCTTGCCGTATTGGCTGAAAATCTCTGATTTCTTTTCTGCAGTCAAATACATAATTAATACTTCTTTACTTTTTACTTTAAACTTTCTAAACGGGCTGCAAAATTACAACTTTTTTTGATATCCCGCTGTTGTTTTGTAATTTTTTTTCAACTCCAAATTTCTAATTCCCAACTTCGAACTGATTCATCGCTTTGGCTCTTCTTTTGGAGTCTTCCAAGACCTCGAGCGCTTGCTGCTGGAGCCATTTTTCCTCCTCCGTCTCAGGCGTCAATACGATGCCATGCGGCTTGGAATGGTGGTTCTCATCCAAATAGGAGAAGGTGGCAAATCCATCGGCGGCAATCTTTTCGGGCTCGCGGCTGCGGTACATCTTGGTATAAACGGTCAGCGTGCTTTTTCCTGTGTTGATCACCTTGCTCTCAAAGGTGACGATGTCACCGGCGAAGATGGGAAACTTGAAGTCAATGCCGTGGAGCACCAACAGAACGGTATCCTTAGTATCGACATACTGTGCCACGGCGAAATAGGAGCTTTCCAAAAACCACTCTGAACATCTTCCTGCGAAGAAAGTCTGATGGTGGTTCAGGTCGGCGAGTTTGATCAAACGTTGTGAATAGGTTGCTTTCATAGTGGGGGCAAAGGTAAGAAATAATTTAGAATTGTGAATTTAGAATTTAGAGAGGTTTATTATTTTTGCATTATGGAAGAATATCACCCTCTAGAACCCTTTCTGCCTGAGAACGCCAAAGTGCTTTTCTTGGGTAGCTTTCCGCCGCCGCGACAGCGATGGTGCATGGATTTCTATTACCCGAACTTCCAGAACGACCACTGGAGGATCGAAGGTGCGGTGTGGTTCAACGACAAGAACCATTTCGTCGATTTGGAACAGAAGTGTTTCAACAAGGATAAAATTGTTGAGTTCTTATATGAAAAAGGTATCGCCTTGTACGATACGGCACAAGTGGTCCGAAGGCTGAAGGACAACGCTTCCGATGCTTTCCTGGAGATTGTGGAGCCCACTGATTTGAGGGCTTTGCTTCGCCAAATGCACCAGTGTCATGCCATCGCCACTACAGGCGAGAAGGCGACAGGGGAGGTGTGCCGCTATTATGGTGTGGATCATATTAAAGAAAGTAGTTTATGTTGACGGAAAACACCATGGAACGGTTGCGCATTCTCACCGAGTCGGCGAAGTACGACGTGTCGTGCTCGTCGAGTGGCACGGTGCGGAGTGGTAAGAAAGGCATGGTGGGCAACACCGTGGGCGGGCTCGGCATCTGTCACTCCTTTGCCGACGATGGTCGCTGTATATCCCTCCTCAAGGTGATGCTGACCAATAGTTGCATGTACGACTGCGCTTATTGTGTCAACCGTCGCTCAAACGACATCCCTCGGGCGACGCTCTCCGTCACGGAGCTGGTGGACATCACGATGGAGTTTTACCGCCGCAATTATATCGAAGGACTCTTTCTTTCAAGTGGTGTGGTGCGCAACCCCGACTATACCATGGAACGTCTGGTGGCCATTGTCAGGAAACTGCGCACAGAGCATCGTTTCAATGGATATATTCACCTGAAGAGCATTCCGGGTGCCTCCCAGGAACTTCTCAGCCAGGCGGGGCTGTATGCCGACCGCATGAGCGTGAACATTGAGATTCCCAAGGAGGAGTCGCTGAAGCTGCTTGCCCCTGAGAAAGACCACCAGAGCGTGTTCCAGCCGATGAAACTCATCCAACAAGGGGTGTTGGAGAACAAGGAGGACCGTCGTCGTTTCCACCATGCACCGCGTTTTGTTCCGGCCGGACAATCCACCCAGATGATCGTCGGGGCGACCAAAGATACCGATCGCGACATCCTTACTATGTCGTCGATGCTCTATGGCCAGCCCACCATGCGCCGCGTGTATTATTCCGGCTATGTCAGCGTGAACACCTACGACTCGCGTCTGCCGGTGCTGAAACAGCCGCCCTTGGTTCGTGAGAACCGGCTTTATCAGGCCGACTGGCTGCTGCGTTTCTATCAGTTCAAGGTGGAGGAGATCGTGAACGACCAATTCCCCGACTTGGATCTTGATATCGACCCGAAGTTATCGTGGGCATTACGTCATCCCGAGGCTTTTCCCGTAGATGTCAACACCGCTGACTATGAGATGCTTTTGAGGGTGCCGGGCCTGGGGGTGAAGTCGGCGATGCTCATCGTGAACTCACGTCGTTACGGGAAGCTCAGTTCATACGACCTCAAGAAGATCGGTGTAGTGATGAAAAAAGCCAAGTATTTCATCACCTGTCACGAACTCGCTTCTCCACTTCCAGGGACGATACTCGGTGTCAATGAGTTGCGTCCCGAACGCTTGCGCGCGTTGTTGGTCTCACCACAGGAGCGCAAACTGGCTGAAAAAGAACAACAACTGACCCTTGACTTTGGCGTATGACGGTTTACTCTTTTGACGGGACTTTGGACGGGTTGTTGACGGCAGTCTTTGATGCCTTTGATCGGCATGAGCAGCCGGAGCAACTCTTGACCACGGGCGATGCTTTGCCGTTGTTTTGCGAGCAGCTCCATGAAGTGATGACCGATGAGGTTAAGGCTCGAAGGGTTTGGACGGGCTTGGAAAAAAGGCTCTCGCGCGAGGCGCTGCGCCTGATTTCGGTCAGTGGATTCTCTGAGTTGCCTGAGTTGTTCAATCCCTTGTTCAACTATGTGTGCAAGACCTTCCGTCTGCCTCCAGATGGGAAGAGCATTGAGCGCAACTTCGCCGATCCCGATGTGCTTGCCGTGACCAACATCGCCCGAAAGGTGCTTTACGAACAGCTCCGCATGAAACAGTTCATCCGTTTCCAGAAGGCCAAAGACGGCACCTATTTCGCCGTGGTCTCGCCCGACTATAACGTGCTGCCCCTCATCATCGAGCATTTCCGTGACCGTTTCAACGACCAACCCTGGCTCATCTACGATGCCAAGCGACATTATGGTTATTATTATGAAGGTGCGGACAAACCTATCCGAGTCACTTTCGAGGATGAAACCACCGTGCCCTTCAACCTTGCCGATGGCAAGCTGAGCGACGATGTCTTGAGCAGCGACGACCATTTGATGCAGGAGCTATGGCGCACCTATTTCAAGGCCATCTGTATCCGTGAACGCATGAATCCCCGCAAGCAGCTCAAAGACATGCCGCGAAGGTATTGGAAGTATATGACGGAGAAGCAGGGAGTTTAGGTAAAAATTGTTACCTTTTGCCGCCAAATCAATCTCAAAATGAAACACACCTATTATCCACAAGGCACCTGTAGCCAGGTGATTGAATTTGAAATCAACGACGGGGTCGTCCACAATGTGCAGTTCTATGGGGGCTGCGACGGCAACACACAGGGTGTGGGCCGCTTGGTGGAAGGCATGAAAGCGGAAGAAGTCGTGCAACGGTTGGAAGGCATCCGCTGCGGCTTCAAGGCCACCTCGTGTCCTGATCAGTTGGCGAAGGCGATTCGTCAGGCGATGGGAGAGGAGTGACAAACATTCCGTCGCGCTTCAGCTCCGTCAGCACCATTTTGATCTCGCCAAAGTCGAACTCATCGCCAAGCACGTCTTTGGCGGCACCAAGTGATGGGTCTTCTGTGGATTCAAAATAGTCGCGGATGGTGTCGTAATGCGCCTCGCTGACAAATTGCTGGGCATCGTAAAGGTCCTGCTCGATGAATTTGGCTAAATGACCGTAAATGGTAGAGATCTTCAGTCCGCGCTTCTTAGCGATTTGTTCAGGGCTCAGTCCTTCCTCAATCATGTTTTTGGTGATTTCGTAGGTACTCATTTTGGGCTCTTTTGAGGACTCTTCGTCGGACTCTTTCTGGGGCTCATCTGTGGTGTCTTCAAGCGTTCCGAGATTAATCCCTTGCTGCCCTATAGATCTCAAAATGATGTCTAGTATCTCGGAACCAAACTGCTTCACTCGCTTGTCGCCCATGCCTTTGATGGCTTTGAGATCGCGCAAGGTGACGGGCTTCTCCTTGGCGATAGCCTTAAGTGCCATGGTGGGAACGATCCTATAAACCTCAACATCCAGCTCGTCAGCCCTTTCTGCCCGCCAAACGTAAAGCCGCTTATATAAAGAGTTACCTTTCAGGTCGTCTTTGATGGATACTTTGCCCTTGGACTTCTTGTCTGATTCCAATACAGCTACCGCCTTGGCTCGCTGGTATTCCTTGATGCTAAAGCCCTTGCAGCAGGCAGCCAAACAATTTTGCTTTATTTGAAGGTCCTCTTTAAAATGTCCCAGTGCCTCGGTGAGCAGCTCGTTGATGGCCTTATTGTCGGTTTTGAACGGGAGTTCGAAAAAGCCTTCGGTGAGATTGTCGAGCTGTCCCTTGAAATAGACTGCACCTTTGGTAAGGCGTTCCTGAAGCATGGTATTCTCCTCGCAGGAAGGCATTTGGGCATGGAGCTTTCTGACCTGTCCCTCGAACTTGGAACCGATGCCGCAAAGGGTCTCTAAAAACTGGTTTCGACGTTTCGAGAGGTCTTGGATCATGTCAGCATCAAACAAGGTATTGTTGTCGTAAAGGATTTTCATCACCTTGCCGAAGGCCTTGTAAAGACCGTAGAAGTCGATGAGTTCCAGCATTACTTCCAGCTCGTATTCGTGGCGCAGCTGGTCGACTTTCTCTTGGGTGGGTTCCAGCTCGGGGATGTGGTCCACAAACTGGTTTACCGAGAAATCGTTCACCAAGGCGCTTGACGGGATACGGGTCTTCAGTACCAGTCCTTCCAATGAGGTGCATCGGCTCAAGGCCACATAGACCTGTCCGTGGGCGAAGGCTTGACCAGCATCGATGATGAGCCTGTCGAAGGTAAGGCCTTGGCTTTTGTGGATGGTGACGGCCCAAGCCAGACGCAGGGGGATCTGGGTGAAGCTGCCGATCTCGTTTTCTTCGATGTTTTGGTTCTCGGCGTTGATGCTGTATTCCATGTTCTGCCAAGTGAGTTTCGTCACGGTGAGGATTTCATCGCCGCATTGCACTTCCACCGTGCCTTGGTCTTCGTCGATGCCGACAACACGTCCGATCTTGCCGTTGAAGAAGGCCTTCTCGGGGCTGGGGTCGTTTTTGACGAACATCACCTGGGCACCGATTTTCAGTTCCAGTTCTTCCTTGGTAGGGAAGGTGTTTTCGGGGAAAGTGCCTTTGATGTCTGCATCGAAGAAAACGGATTTGGACGGAAGTGCTTCCAGTTTCGACTCGTTGATCTCGTCGGCTTGGAAGTTGTGCGTGGTCAGGGTGATATAGCCTTCGTTGTCATCAGGATGGAAGTCGGGGAGATAGCGTTGGTTGAGGAGTCGCAGGCATTCGGCATCCATGCGGTTGTTGCGCACCCTGTTGAGCAGGGTGATGAAGTCCTCGTCATGTTGCCGATACACGTGGTCGAGTTCCACGCAGAGGTAAGGCGTTTTTTGCAGGACGTGACTACCGAAGAAATACACGTTGTTGTAATAAGGGGCAAGGATTTCCCATTCCTCGGGCTTGGCCACGGGAGCCAGTTGATGCACGTCGCCAATCATTAGAAGTTGCACGCCACCGAAGGGCTTCTGTGACCTCCTGGCACGTCGCAGCACCGCATCGATGGCATCGAGCACATCAGCTCGGACCATGCTGATCTCATCGATGACGAGCAAGTCGAGGCTTCGGATGATGTTAAGCTTGCTCTTCCTAAGTTTTTGATATTGTGAAGCCAGGGCTCGGGCATTGGGCTTGGGAGATTCGTTTCCATCTTCGGGAATCTGTGGCCCGAAGGGAAGCTGAAAGAAAGAGTGTATGGTCTGTCCCCCTGCATTGATGGCGGCCACACCGGTAGGGGCGACCACCACCATACGTTTATAGGTCTTGGCGCGCAGGTTTCTCAAAAAAGTGGTCTTTCCGGTCCCCGCCCTTCCCGTCAGGAAGATATGCGAGTCGGTATAAAGCACCAGTTCCTCTGCAAACTCAAGTTTCTGATTGGTAAAATATTCCTGCATTTCAATGAAAAACTATCGTTTGCAAATATAATGTTATTTTTCTTTTATATGTATGATAATAATTTTTTCCGAGGGTCGAAATGTACGCCTTAGATCGACTCGTAAAGGCGTTGCAACTCGGGAATGGTAAATTGCTCATCCGGAAGTCCGAAGTCGATGGGTTCGAAGTGGATGTCCTTTTTCAACTGTTCAGTGGCCTTCTGCAGAATGTAGTCGTGGTCAAAGGCCAGAGGAGGGACATTCTCGATGGGAAACCACTGTGCCTTGGCAGCGTCATCGCCTCCTTGCACGTCAGACTTCCTGGCCAAGGCATAAAATGCAATGGTGATCACTCGCTCACGAGGGTCACGGTTTACGGCTGTAAATGTTCCGAACTGCTTTAGGTGTTTAAGCTCCAAGCCGGTCTCCTCGCGCAACTCGCGCATGGCGCTTTGCTCAGCCGTTTCGTCAATGTTCATGAATCCGCCAGGGAATGCCCAACAACCTTTAAACGGCTCACCTCCTCTCTCTATTAATAGGACATTGAGACGCTTTCCGTCAAAGCCAAACACCACGCAGTCAGTCGTAACGGCAGGGTGGGGATACTTGTAACAATACTTTGCTTCTTCCATAATTGTGTAAATTTGCTTTGGAAGGCGTTTTAATCGGCCACGTCATAGTTGTTCGATTCGGTGTTTGAGAACACTTTTTGGCGGGAGATTAACGGAATCAAAATGGCGTTGATGACGATGCTGAACAAAATCACCGAGAAAACAATGTTCCTGATGAAGAAACCGACTTCCAAATCGGGGATGTAAGCCACAGCTTGGGTAGCTAATACCGCTGCTGTCAACCCTTTAGGGTCAATGGCCGACATGTATTTCTTTTCCTTTTTGGAAATCTCGTATTTTTTGTTGATGGCGATTTGGACTACAGGGATGCGCAGTAGATACAGCATGATGGTGATGCAGAGTCCGATGACGATGGGACGCCAGGTGTAAAGCTGAATCGACATGCCGACGTACACGAAGAAGAATGTCTTGAGCAGCAGCACCAACTCGCTAAAGAGTGCACTTTCGGTCTCGTTGAGGTGGGCGGGACGTTTCTTGACGGTTTTTTTAAGCAAGAAGTCGTAGATGGCGTCAATATTGGCCATACCGATGCCGAAGGCCAATGCCGCAATGGCGCCGCTGTAGCCCATCCATTCGTTGACACCGTAAATGATGAACACAAACCCCGGAGTGGTGAGGACGGAATATTTGATCTCCCTAACCTTGTCAAGAATCAAAGCCCAAAAGATGGATCCGATAAGTCCAATGAGTGTGGCAAGGATAAAGGAGGAGAAGATCTGACCGAAGATCATGCCGAACTCCAGATGGTTCGACTTGATGGCTTCCAGCAAGGCCAAAGCTAACACAATGCTGAACACGTTGCCGATGGCGGCTTCCAATATTAAAATGGTGGAGCTTTTCTGTGACATCTTAAGCTGTCGTACGGTGGGGATGACCACTGCCGAAGCGGTGCCGCCCAAAACGAAGCCTAACATAAGGCTGATCGCTGGGTCGATCTTCAACACCTGCCAACCTACAATCCATACCGCAATAGCGGAAAAAACAAAGTTGGCTGCAGTGAGCTTCAACGAGGGCTTGAAGGAATCCTTCAGGTTGTTGAAACTCATCTGGATGCCGCTTTCGAAAAGAATCAGCACCAAAGTGACTGCAGACAGGATGCTACCCAACAGCGAGAGCTTTTCAGAATCAACAATGTGGGTGAGGGGACCGAGAATCAGGCCGATGATGATCAGGAACAGCACATCGGGAATCCTCCGCTTGCTGAAGATGGCGCTAAAAAGATGTGCGGCAAAAATCAGCACGCCGATGATGGCGATGATCAGGCCGATCTTGCTCGACGACAATCCTGTGTAAATCGAATGGCTTATGGTTTCGATATTGCTGGCTTCATTCATGTTGCTTACTGGTTGTTGTCAATCAGTTCCTCAATGGATTGTTCCTCTCTGGGCTGCAAGCATTTTCTGTAAAAACGCTTGATGGCATTCTCCTTTTCCAGCACGGGGACAAGCACGGAAGTGAATGTGATGCTGAACAGGATGACCGCAAAGACGATGTTCTGGATGGTCTCTCCGCCAGGGAATCCCCGCTGGGCAGGAATGGTTGCCAATACGGCTGCCGCCAAGCCCTTGGGTACAATGCCCGACATGAAGATCTTGTCCTCAATGGGAATCTCGCTGATTTTACGTGGGAACGACAGCCTGACAATCAGGATGCGCAGTACGAAGAGCACCACCGTAATGATGAATCCGATGAGGATAGGCCATAATTGTTCGATCTTGATGGAAATGCCGATATAGATGAAGAAGAAGGTCTTCAAAAGGAAAACCACCTCGCTGAAAAGCTGTTTTTCCGTATCGTTGAGCTGGGCGGGTTGCGACTTGAAAATCCTTTTGACCAGGAGACCGCCATTGTAGAAGTAATCCATGTTGGCCATGCCGATGCCAAAGGCCAAGGCGGCGATCGCACCGCTGAACCCCAGCCATTCGTTGATACCGTATACGATGAATACAAACGCAGGCGTAGTCAGGATGGAGTTTTTCACATGACGTACCTTGTCGAGGATGTAGGACCAGAAAATAGAGGCGAGCAGACCAATGATGCTGGCCAGGATGAAAGAGGAAATGATATCGCCTAACACTTGGCCGACATTCAACGCGCCTGAATATAGCGCTTCCATGAAAGCCCATGCAAAGACGATGCAGAGTACATCGGAGAAGGCTGATTCCAGAATGAGGATGATACCGCCTTGCTTACTGATCTTCAACTGGGCAACCATCGGGATCACCACGGCTGAAGAAGTGCCTCCCAAGATGGCACCCAACAACAAACCAGTCAGAATGTCGAACTTCTCAATCAGAATGGCCAATGCCGCTACAACGATGGTCGTGATGATGAAGTTGATGGTGGTAAGCATCATCGTGCCTTTGATAGAGTTGAGCAATGTGTTGAAGTTCAATTCCGTGCCGCTCTCAAAGAGAATGATGACCAAAGTGATGGTGGTGAAGACACTGGCCGCTGGGCCCAAATCATCGGGGCTGACCCATTTTAAGACAGGGCCGATGATCAGTCCGATGATCATGAGGAGCAGCACATCGGGGATGCGCTTGCGGCTGAAGATCTCGGTGAAAAGGTGGGCTGCAAAAATCAGCAGGCCCATGATGGCAATGGTCAATCCAGTGTTGGAAGTCTCAACGGATTGGATGATGGCTTCGGATTCCATAAACACTGTTTATTTGATGATGATTTTCTGGGTGCTGTTAGCCTTCTCGGAACTGACGTTGACAAAATACATGCCTGGGCTCAGGTTGAGGTTCATCGTGCGGGTTCCGCTAACACCGCTTTGCTGACAAACGATCTGGCCAAGGCTGTTGTAGACGGTGACAGTGCTGATTTCCTCGCCAAGTTCGATGGTGAATTCACCTTCGCTTGGGTTGGGGTAGATGGCCGAAGCGCTAACCTTCTCTTCCTTTATTTCCGTGATGACGGTTGAAGCAGGAAGGATGACATTGTCGATCCAAGCGCAGTCGCTGCCGCTCGAAACAGAGACGTCTTTGGTATATTCCCATCTGAGTTCATGGGTGCCGGGAGTCAAGGTGTAGGCTGCCTGTGTCCATGCCACTTCACCAGACCAGTTGCTTTTCTCAGTGCCGTCAATCTTGAAGAACAATTTATCATAGTTGCTTTCTGACGACACTTTATAATAGAAACTGACCGAGCTTTCGTTGCTGACTTCTACGGTGATATATAAAGCCGAGGTCTCGCCGTCACTTATTCCAGACGATTTGGCGCAATACTGTCCTTCGAACGGAGCTTGGGTCACCACTTCCCATGCATAGATGGGGCTTGCGCTATGCCAATCGAAGGCGCTGAAGTCACCGCTCTCAAAGCCATCCATCGTCTGTCCGACTTGGATGTAGTAAGAGTCTTCAAGGATGTAGTTTCCATAATAGGCTGCGTAAATCAGTTGGTACATGGCACCTACCAAGGCGGAGCTGCTCAAGGTGAAATCCATGTCGGCGGTGAACTCCTCACCGGCGGCAAGGGTGTTGTAGTGCCACTCCGTTGTTGCAATGTTGATCACATCGTGTCCGTTGAAAATGACGAAAGTAGCTGACGGCACAGTTGCACCACCGTTGTTTCTCATGGTGAAATGCACGGTTCCGCTGTCACCGGGGTTCAGGTACGAGCCGGAGGAAGTCTCGAGCACGGCGCTGACCAATTCAAATTCGGGAGCGTAGATTCTGGTGTTGAAGTGGCTTTCCCAGGTCTCATTGCCATCGGTGCAGGTAATGTTGAAACGGGCCACAGTGTTGTTCGGTACGGCGTTGCTCACCGTGAAGGCGAAAGCATTTTCGAGCGTAACCATTTGGTTGCCGCTGATATTGCCGACGTTGACGGTGGTTTCGTCAAAGGTGACATATTCGCTTTCGCAGGATATCGTGGCGGTCACGTTATTGGCGTTGACACTGCCGACGTTGTTCAAGGTCATGTTGAACGAGTAGTTGCCGTTGAATTCCATCTGGTCACCACCGTTCAAGGTGTAGCTCTCGTAAACCACGTATGGAGTGTTGCTCGGCACGGCCATCAGTTCCACATCCTGAGGATAGGAGCTGATACCGCAGACTTTCATGACCATGGGGCCTACATTTTGCAATCCGCCTTCGAATTCCACTTGAGCCAATCCGTTTTCGTCGGTGTAGCCCATGGCGATGGCTTCACCGTCCATGAAGACAAGGCAGCGATAGTTCTTGAGCCCGTTGCCATAGGGATCGGTTATAATGGCTTGGATGGATTGAGTGCCGATGACCACCTGTGAAGGTACTTCCACCGTTGCGGTGAAAGGCTCGTCGAGCCAAACGTTGACGGCACCGTCGCCAAGGACGTGAATGTCGTAGAAGTTCCAGCGCAAGGCACCCTCTTCCCATTGTCCGGGAGCGGTGACCCAAGGTGCTGTCATGCATTTGCTTTCGGAGAGGGCGTTGCCGAGTTGGCCGATGCGGTCGTTCCACTGGGCGTCAGTCATCTCTCTCTCAAGGTGGGCACCGGGGCCTTCAGTCTGGCCTTCGTTGAACCAGCCGTAGCGTGAGTTGCCGATGACGGCGACGGCGAAGTTCTGGATTTTCACCATCTTCTCAAGGATGCAGCTCTCGTCAAAAGCGCCGCAGTCGCAGCCCTGGGTATGGAAGAAAGTATAGTTGTGGTCAATGCCGTTGGCGCCAGAGAAATCGCCGTTGGAAATACCGTACCAACCGGCAACGTAACCGGTGTTGGCGTGACCGTCGTGGTGTACATAGCTTGTGCCGGCGTTGATGGCCTGTTTCAGCAATGAGCCGCTCCAGTTGCCTTCCTCTTCGTAAAGCTTGGTGAAATCGTAATCAACGGGATAGCCCACGGTGGTGTAACCGTTGTCATCGTGCGTTCCGATGAGGAGTTCGAGATAGTCGGAGCCGTTGGAGTTGGGGTTGTCGTAGAGATGCTCACCGGCAAGGATCACTTTGTGGAACTCGCCAAGCACAGGGCTTTGCTGATACGACAGCGTCTTATGGATCATGTTCTGCAAGTCGGTCGTGTTTTCGAAAGACATGCGGCTGATGCCGATTTCAGGGAGGAGGTCATCCTCGCCGGGCTCACCCCAGCGGTCGTTGCCATTGTCGTTCCAGGTGCCGTCAAGACCTGCATAGTAAAGGTCGGCAGGAAGGTTGTTGCTTTCCTGGTTGCCACCGCCAGAGGTCACATGGCAGTAGAAACCGCGATAGGGAACGATGGCGACATCGCCACCCAAAACCGCCATCAGGATGCCATTGTCCTGGTATTCCTGAATGATGTAGTTACGAATCTTTTCCTGGTTGTCATTACCCGGCATGTTGGCGTAGATGTCGGATACCAAGGCGATTCTGTTGCGCATGCCGATGGAGTTGTAATATTCGCAATATTCGCTGTAGGTGTCAACGTATTCAGCGCTCGTAACGATCAGGATGTCGTAAATGTTCAGGTCACGGCCTCTGGTTTGATAGGTCTCAACCATTTCAGGGTTTTGGGCCAGACGTTTCACGCTGTTCTTGATTTCAGGAGTTCCCCAAAGCATGTTGCTGTGGTCGGTTTTGGCTGCCTTGAAGTGTACACGCACCTTGGCGTTTTGGGCCAGCATCACCTTGCCTTCCGATGGGATGTATTGCACAGGGGTGAATGCTGAAAAGGCGAAAGCATAGCCGTTTTTGTATTGTGTGGTTACGATGCCGTGGTTTTCAGCGGGATAGATGCTCTTTGAAGCGTAAACAGCCTCGTTGATGACCAAGTCGTGTTTTTCCACATCGCCGGTTGTCCTTGAGGGCTGATAGGGGAAGAGATTGTGATTTCCGGCAATCTCCTGGAAATCGTACAATTCAACTTCGATGGATTCAGCTTCAGCACCTTGAGGCAGCAAGAGGCTGACACTTTGCCAAGGCAGGATGGGCTGTCCAATCTGTGCAGATTGCATGCAGCCTTCAAGCTGGATTTGCTCATACCCACGCAAGGTGGTGACTTTAGGCTGGCTGAAAGAATAGCTCATTTCAACGGTTTGGGCAGTGAGCATGCCGCAAATCATTGCCAGAATTAATGCTAAGGATAGTTTTTTCATAGTGTATTGCGATTAAGATTTATCCAAATAATAAATGTGTAAAATGAGTTGCAAAATTAGGAAAATTCCAGAAGAATTGTGGATTTTTTATGTATTTTTGCGCTTTTGAAAATCGCTTATGACGGATCAAGCAAGGAAAATAAGGGTTAAAGGAGCATTGGCGGTGGCTTTCTCGGCCATGCTTTGGGGTGTTGACGGCATCCTGCTCACACCGCAGCTCTACAACCTGAACACCGCTTTCGTGGTCTTTTTGCTGCACTTGTTCCCGTTCGCGTTGATGAACGTGTTCTTTTTTAGGGAATACCGGCTCCTGAAAACCATGACGCGTTCGGACTTCATCTATTTCATGCTCGTCGCGCTTTTCGGCGGTGCCTTGGGAACCTTGGCCATCGTGAAGTCGCTGTTCCTATTGAATTTCAATAACCTTTCGGTCATCGTGCTGCTGCAGAAATTGCAGCCGGTGTTCGCCATACTGCTTGCCCGAATGATCCTGAAGGAGAGAATCAAGAAAGGCTTCGCCTTGTGGGCGGTGATTGCGTTGATTGCTGGCTATTTCATGACCTTTGGGTGGAATTTGCCCGATTTCAGTACCAACGGCATCGTTACGGTTTATGCGGCTTTGCTGTCGTTGTTGGCGGCATTCTCCTTTGGCAGTTCCACGGTGTTCTCCAAGAAGATTTTGGGCAACTATTCCTTTGTGAGTTCCACCTTTTTCCGTTATGGCTTCACCACCGTCATCATGCTGGTGATTGTGTTGGCCTGCGGCCATATCGGCGATTTTGCCCTGGTGACGCCTCGCAACTGGCTTTTCGTGGTTCTGATTGGCTTGACCACAGGCTCGGGAGCCATCTTTTTGTATTACTATGGATTAAGAAACGTAAAGGCATCATTATCCACCTTCTTGGAATTGCTGTATCCGATTACGGCGGTGGTGCTCGATTACTTTGTCAATCATACCAAATATTCTATCGTACAGTGGATTGCGGCATCGGTGATGCTGTTTTCGATTGTCATGCTTAATGTAAACTCAAAAAAGACTCTAAAATGAAAAAAATCAGAGCGGCCGTAGTGGGTTACGGCAACGTTGGGCGTTTTGCCTTGGAGGCCTTGGAAGTGGCTCCCGACTTTGAAGTGGCTGGTATTGTGCGCCGTAATGGCAATGCCAATCTTCCTTTGGAACTGACGGATTATAAAGTAGTTAAAGATATCAAGGAATTGGGCGAGGTGGATGTGGCCATTTTGGCTTGCCCCACGCGTTCCTGCCCTGAATACGCCAAGCAAATCCTGCCTTTAGGCATTAATACGGTGGATTCGTTCGACATCCATACCTCGATCATGGATTACCGTAGCGAGTTAATGCCGATCAACAAGACTACAAACACAGTGAGTGTGATTGCCGCAGGTTGGGATCCAGGTTCTGATTCCATCGTGCGCACCTTGATGCAGAGTTTGGCGCCTAAAGGCTTGTCATACACCAATTTCGGTCCAGGCATGTCCATGGGCCACAGCGTTTGCGTACGTTCCAAGAAAGGCGTGAAAAACGCTTTGTCGGTGACCATTCCGTTGGGTGAGGGCATCCATCGCCGCATGGTGTATGTGGAGTTGGAAGATGGCTATACCTTAGAGCAAGTTACCAAGGAAATCAAAGCCGACCCGTATTTCGCCAATGATGAAACCCATGTGTTTGCCGTTGACAGCGTGGATGCCGTCCGCGACATGGGACATGGCGTCAACCTGGTGCGCAAGGGCGTTTCGGGCAAGACCCAGAACCAGCGCATGGAGTTCAACATGAGCATCAACAACCCTGCTTTGACCGGTCAGGTGCTGGTGAACGTAGCCCGCGCTTCCATGCGACTCCAGCCTGGTTGCTATACCATGGTGGAGATTCCTGTCATTGACATGCTGCTTGGTGAAAGAGAGGAATGGATTGGACGTCTGGTATGAGACGTTGGTACTTAGTCATATTGCTATTGACGGCTTTTGCTTCATGCAAGAGCCCTGACAAGATAGACCAGTTGCTATCGCAGATGACCATTGAGGAGAAATGCGGACAACTGACCTGTCCCATCGGCTTTAATCTGTATGGCAAGGAGGGCGATTCCCTTTGGCTGACGAATGATTTCATTAGCATGATGGATACCCTGCCGCTTGGCTCTTGTTGGGCGGTTTTGAGAGCTGACCCATGGGCGAGGAAAACGGTGGAGACGGGTTTGCATCCCCAAGAATCGGCACGAATGCTGAATATGATGCAGCGCCATGCCATTGAGAACACTCGTCTGGGCGTCCCATTGTTGTTTTGCGAAGAGACGCCTCATGGTCACATGGCAGTGGGTACTACCGTATTCCCGACGGGCATCGGACAGGCTAGCACTTGGGATCCCGACTTGCTTGAACGCATGGGCGAGGTGATGGGTCGTGAAATTAAGTTTCAAGGTGCCCATGTGGGCTATGGCCCAGTGCTCGACATTGCCCGTGATCCGCGCTGGTCGAGGGTGGAAGAAACCTTCGGCGAAGATCCGTATCTCAGTGGCGTGTTGGGGACCGCTGTTGTCAAAGGCATGCAGCGACATGTGGTGGCTACCTTGAAACATTTGGCTGCCTACGGTATTCCACAAGGTGGGCACAATGCTGCCACTGCCGAAGTCGGTCCGAACCGATTGATGCACGACTATTTGCCTTCGTTTGAGATGGCGGTGAAAGAAGGACAGGCTGGTTCGGTGATGACTTCCTACAATACGATTGACGGGGTGCCTTGCACGGCCAATGCATGGCTGCTGCAAGAGGTGTTGCGCAATACCTGGAATTTCAAAGGAGTGGTGTTTTCAGACCTCAATGCCGTCAACGCCCTATATGCCACCCATCATGTGGCTGCCGATCCCGCTGAAGCAGCCGCTTTGGCTTTGAAAGCCGGAGTCGATATCGATTTGGGAGGGTACAACTATGGTGGTTTCCTCAAGGAAGCCTTGCGTCGTGGTTTGGTTACGGAGGCCGACATCGACCGTGCCGTGCGCCATGTGTTGCAACTGAAGTTCGATCTGGGATTGTTTGAGAATCCCTACGTGGATGAGGCTTTGGCTGAAGCAGAGGTGGGCACGGCTGAGAGCGCCAAACTGGCCAAACAGGTGGCTCTGGAATCGGCCATCTTGCTGAAAAACAATGGCGTTTTGCCTTTTGGCGACCAAATCAAAAAAGTGGCGGTTGTTGGGCAAAATGCTGACAAAATGTACAATCAATTGGGTGATTATACTGCGCCTCAGGATCCGGAACGCATTGTGACCATGCTTGAAGGCATTCGTGACAAGGGTAGGGCAGAAGTGGTTGATGACCTCCAGAAGGCGGATGCCATCGTGTTGGTGGTAGGCGGGTCGTCAGCTCGTGATTTCAAGACGAGTTACGAGGAGACGGGGGCGGCTATTGTTGACGATCATGTCTCCGATATGGATTGCGGTGAAGGCTATGACCGCTCCACCTTGAAACTATTGGGGGGGCAAGAGGAGTTGATGCAACGCGTTTATGCCATTGGAAAGCCTGTGGTGACTGTGTACATCTGCGGCAGACCTATGGATATGAATATGGCTAACGAGCGAAGTGATGCTTTGTTGTTAATGTGGTATCCTGGTATGGAAGGGGGCTCGGCTTTGGCCGACATCCTTTGGGGTGATTACAATCCATCGGGTAAACTGCCAATCTCCATTCCCCGTTCAGTGGGACAGATTCCTGTTTATTACTCTCAGCCAGTCACTGGAGATTATGTGGAGGAATCAGCCAAGCCGTTGTTCCCCTTCGGCTATGGCTTGAGTTATACTCAATTTGAATACAGTGATATGGAAATCAAGGAGGACGAGGTTTCCGTTACGGTAACCAACGTCGGCGCTTATGACGGCGACGAGGTGGTGCAACTCTATTATAGCGACAAGGTCTCGCCGTTGGCCTTATCGTCAAAAACCTTGGTAGGTTTTCAAAGGATTCATCTTAAATCGGGTGAATCGAAACGAGTATCCCTGTATTGCTCGTCGAGGTTGAATCCTTCAGGGTGTTTCGCCTTCACGTCCTTGTAGTAATCCCAAATCTCAGCGAGATCTTTGGAGTAATCGCCAGTAGGATAGAAGATCCTCTCGATGCCGCAATAGCGTTTCTTGTAGTCGATGAAACCGAGGATGATAGGCACATTCGCTCCTTGGGCGATGATATAAAATCCTTTTTTCCAGTGCTTTACAGCTTTTCGGGTTCCTTCGGGACAGATGACCAGATGGGTGTCCTGGTTTTCATTGAACATCTCAATCATTTGCTCAACTAGATGGTTTTGGTGCCCACGGTTGACTGGGATGCCGCCCATTTTCTTCAAAATCCAGCCGACAACGGGTACGAAGAACTCCTTTTTCATCATCACCTTGAAACGGTAGCCGTAGTACCAATAAAAAGCAAGGCCTACGAAGAAGTCTTCGATGGCGGTGTGGGGCGCCACAATGCATACGGCGTTGCCCAAATCAGCTGGGGCTTCATTGACGGTTTTCCAACCGCCAATACGAAGCCCCAGCTTTCCGATTTGTTTCTTTAAACCCATGATTACCAAATGGCAGCTCTTTCTTCAGGAGCGATGTACATCTTGTTCTCGGGCTGGATGTCGAAGGCTTCGTAGAAGTGCGGCATGGAGCCGAGGGTGCGGTTCACACGGGCTTCCGCCGGTGAGTGAACGTCTTCCTTGATGCGGCGCTCGAGGGCCTTGTCGCGGATGTTGTTGCGCCAGATGGTGCCGTAACTGATGAAAAAGCGTTGGGAAGGAGTGAAGCCGTCAATGCTCTTGTTGGCCTTGGCTTCGTCAGTCATCTGGTAAGCATCCCAAGCGATGTTGAGGCCGCCGAGGTCGGCGATGTTCTCACCAAGGGTGAGTTCACCATTGATGTGGTTGCCACGGAGTTCAAACTCGTTGAAGAGCTTCACGAGTTGCTGGGTGCGCTCCTTGAAGAGGGCAGCGTCTTCTTCGGTCCACCAGTTGTTGAGGTTGCCTTTCTCGTCGTATTTGCAGCCCTGATCGTCGAAGCCGTGGGTCATCTCGTGGCCGATCACCACGCCGATGCCACCGTAGTTGACGGCGTCGTCGGCATTCTGGTTGAAGAACGGAGGTTGAAGGATACCGGCAGGGAACACAATCTCGTTCATCTCTGGGCTGTAGTAAGCGTTGACGGTCTGAGGAGTCATGAACCATTCCTCTTTGTCAACAGGTTTGCCGAGCTTGGCCATTTCGAAATCGGTTTCGAAGCGGATGGCGCTATGGACATTTTGGAAGTAGGACTCAGGGGTGACTTTATAATCGGTGTAGTCTTTCCATTTGTTGGGATAACCCACCTTCACGTTGATGCAGCTAAGCTTGTTGAGGGCCTTGTCCTTGGTCTCTTCACTCATCCAGTCGAGGGCTTTGATACGTTCGCCGAGGGCGACCTTGAGGTTGGCGACGAGGGCTTCCATGCGTTCTTTGGCAGCAGCGGGGAAGTGTTTTTCAACGTAAATCTGTCCGATGGCTTCGCCGAGGCAGCCGTCAGTGGCGTTCAGGATGCGGCGCCAGCGGGGCTGCTGCACTTCCTGGCCATAGAGGTAGTTGCTGTAGAAATTGAAGTTCTCCTCATCGAATTCGCTGCTGAGCATCGAGGCACTGCCATGGATGATCTTCCATTTCAGGTAGTCCTTGATGGTATTGAGGTCGGTGTTGAGGATGATGCCATTGAGGGCTGTGATGAAGTCAGGCATACCCACGTTGAGGTCGCTGAAGAATTGGTTGGGTTTGACGCCGGCGTTGATGAAATATTCTCTCCATTTGAAGTTGGGGGTGGATTCTTGCAACTCGACGACGGTGCGCATGTTGTAAGTGCGATCGGGATCGCGGCGTTCCACACGGCTCAGCGAGTTCTTGGCCAATTCGGTCTCAAGGGCGAGGATGGCTTGTGCCTTGGCGGTAGCGCTTTCGGCATCAACGCCGACGAGTTGGAACATGTTCGACACATGCTCAACGTATTTGTCGCGCATCTCCTGGGATTCCTCGGTGAGGTAATCGTCACGATCGGGCAGGCTCAATCCACCTTGAAAAAGGTGCATGATGACCATGTCGGCGTTTTTCGGGTCGGTTGAAGGACCGGCACCGAAGAAGCCGCTGAAACCCTCGTAGTGAAGCTTACCCAGCAACTCAGCGAGGTCGGCCTTGTCGGTCAAGCCGTCAACCATCTCGAAATAGGGAAGGAGTTCGGTGTAACCGCGCTCGTTGATGGCCACGGTGTCCATACCGGCATTGTAGAAGTCGCGAATCTTCTGAGCCACGCTACCCTCAACGGCGTTGGCATCGGCCGACACCTCTTTAATGATGTCTTGGATGAGTTGCTCGTTGTGCTGGTCGATCTCAGTGAAGGCACCATAAGTGGTGTACTCCTCTGGTATTGGATTGTTTTTCAACCAGTTGTTGTTGCAATAACGGAAAAAGTCATCAGCGGGGTTGATGCTTAAATCCATGTTTTTCTTGTCGATGGCCGGGGCGGTGCCGTTGTCTTCTTTCGGCGCGCATCCAGCGATCATTGTTGCTGCTACAATCATAGCTAAAAGTGCTTTTTTCATTTTTTAATATATAAAATTAGTTGATTTTCATTCTAAAGGTCTCCTTCTAGTTTAAGTTCAATCTGTAACTTCCTGAGTTCTGGATGGGCTTCGGCCAATTTCTCGAATTTTTCTTTGTCGGTATAAGCCTCGATGGCTGCGGGTTTGTCCATCACCTCAGGAATCAGGTCGTATTGGTTGTTGTGAAGGGTGTTTTTCAGGTGGCTGCGCAATGCTGTCATGCCATCGGCGTCACTCTCGAATAGTTTGTTGTCGACATGGAAGTGGATTTCCTTTCCGCCTTTCAGTTCAGGCTTGTATTTGCCTAAGCCTGCAGCGAAGTTCGGGGAGATTTTCTTGTATTTGTTGACGAAGTCATTCCAGGAGGCTTCGAGCTGTTCCTGAGTGAAAGGGGTGTCCCAAGTGGGCTCTTCCTGTTCGTCTTGTTTGGCGGCTTGTTCCAAACTGCTGGTGATGGAGATGGTGCTGCCGCTTCCACGCTGACGTTGGCGAGTTGGAAGTGGATCAGTTGGGGGTTGGCCAGTTGGGGGTTGGCCAGTTGGGAGTTGATCAGTTGGTTTGGGCTCGACCTTTTGAGGCTGTGGCTGCTGCTGTGGTAGTTGTTGCGCTTGTGGCTGTGGGTTTGGTTTAGGAGTGGGAGCGCTGACAATGGCTTGGGGCGGATTACCTCCGCCCAGCGTAGGGTTTGGCGCTGCGGGTGTTTGTGCAAGAGCGCACATTTTCATCAAGTTGATCTCCAGATGAAGCCTCTTGTTGCCTGCATTCCGGTAGTCGATGTCGCATTGGTTGTTGATGTCCAACGCTTTAACCAGGAGGGGCAGGGGGTAGCGGGCTGATTGCTCAATGTAGCGTTGCCTGAGCTGCTCACTGACCTCCAACAATTGCGTGGTGGCGGCATCTTTGCTCACCAACAGGCTCCTCAAGTGGTTGCCCATGCCGGTGATGAAATGCTGCGGTTCAAAACCTTTGTTGATGATGTCGTTGACAACCAGCAGGATGTCGCTGGTGTTGCCTTGCAGCACATCGTCTACAATGCGGAAATAATAGTCGTAGTCGAGCACATTGAGATTGTCGATGACGGCTTTATAGGTGATGTTCTTTCCCGAGAAACTCACCATCTGGTCGAAGATCGAAAGGGCGTCACGCAAGGCTCCGTCAGCCTTTTGGGCAATGATGTTCAAGGCCTCAGGCTCGGCATTGATGCCTTCCATCTGGGCCACATGGGCCAGATGTTTCTCAATATCTTCGATGGTAATACGCTTAAAATCAAAGATTTGGCATCTTGAGAGGATGGTGGGGATGATCTTGTGCTTCTCGGTAGTGGCGAGGATGAACTTGGCATACGCCGGCGGCTCTTCCAAAGTCTTCAGAAAGGCGTTGAAAGCCGCTGTACTGAGCATGTGGACCTCATCGATGATATACACCTTGTACTGACCGATTTGCGGGGGAATGCGCACCTGTTCCACCAAGTTACGGATGTCCTCAACGGAGTTGTTGGAGGCGGCATCGAGTTCATAAATGTTGAACGATGCGTTGTTGTTGAAGGCACGGCACGACTCACATTCGTTGCAGGCTTCCATGTTTTCGGTAGGATGGAGGCAGTTGATGGTCTTGGCCATGATGCGCGCACAGGTGGTCTTGCCCACGCCACGTGGACCGCAGAAAAGGAAAGCTTGAGCTAAGGTGTTGTTGCGAATGGCGTTCTTCAACGTGGTGGTGATGGACTGCTGCCCGACCACCGTGTCGAAGGTTGAAGGCCTGTATTTTCTCGCTGATACGATGAAGTTTTCCATAGTTGTCTCAGGGTGTTTCAAACCACAAAAATACACTTTTTTCCGGCATCCTTGACTTTGTCCGCTTTTTTTCCGTAAGTTTGCTCAAAATTCAAGTGTGATGCTGATCCTTGTTCCCAAAATAACCAACCGGCTTCAATATACCTTCGACTTCGTTTTCGGCACCGTGTTAGGGGTGGATTTCGAGCTGACCACCAAGAATGAGGCTTTTCGCGACTTTGAGGGCAGGAAGATGAGCTACGGCCCCAACCCATTATGGGATGAGCCTTTCCAGAAATCGGTGAACATGCTCTTTGAAAGGGATATCTATGAGCAGGAGCTAAAACCATTTGATTTCATGGATGTTAAGGGAATCTTTCCCGTTTACAACCAACGCTCCATGATGCCTTTCGACGTGTTTGCCGCCGTGTTTTTCCTGATTACGAGATACGAGGAATACCTGCCTCAGGTGCGTGACCAATATGGGCGTTTCACCCCTCAGTCGTCATGCCTCTATGGCATGGGGATGCTGGCTAAGCCTGTGGTGGACATTTGGATCTATGAATTTGCGAAACGGCTGAATATTGAGGATCTTGTCAAGCAGAGAAGCTATTCGTTCCAGCCAACCTACGATGTGGATGCGGCATGGGCTTACCTGCATAAGGGCTTCTTTAGAACGGCAGGCGCTTACGTCAGGGACGCATTAAAGGGCGATTGGGAAGAAATACGGCATCGCAACCGAGTGATTTTCAAGCATGAGCCAGATCCTTTCGATAGCTTTGAATACCAATTCCAATTGCAGGAGGAGTATCATCTGAAGCCCATCTATTTCATCCATTGCGGCGACTATGATACCAACGACAAGAGCATATCCATCCGTCAAGACGCTTTCAGGGCGTTGATCAAGAGGATAGGGGACTATGCCGACGTGGGCATCCATCCATCTTTCTCATCTTACCTTGATCCCGTGCGGCTTCAAACGGAGGTGGAGCGGCTCTCTTCAGTGCTGAACCGTGAAGTGACGAAGAGTCGTCAGCATTTCCTGCGTATGATCATGCCGAGGAGTTACCAGCGGTTGATCGAACTTGACATTCATGACGACTACACCATGGGTTATGCCTCGCAAGTTGGTTTCCGTGCCGGTACGGCGACCGCATTCCGTTTCTATGACCTCGAAAGCGATGTTACCACTTCGTTGACAATACATCCTTTTGCTGTCATGGATGGGACTTTAAAGGATTACTTAAAACTAAGTAATGCAGATGCTTATAATGAGATAGTTAAAGTAGTGGATGAAGTGCGGAAAGTGAATGGAACCTTTATCTATTTGACGCATAACGAGACCCTCGGTGGTGAAAAACGATGGGTGGGATGGCCTGAAATGTACCGTCAAATTATAGAATGTGCCCAATGATCAATTATCTAACCAACGAACAAATCGACAAATCCCGATGGGATGACTGCGTGGCCCATACCGTTAATGGCAATGTCTACGCCTTCTCATGGTATTTGAATGTCGTGCATCCTGGATGGGAAGCGTTGGTTGAAATGGTCGATGGTAACTATATGACAATTATGCCTGTTACGAAAAAGCAAAAATACTTGATTCACTATCTTTGCCAACCCTTTTTCGTGCAGCAATTGGGCGTCTTTTCAAGGCAACCGATCACAGAGGAAACCACGATGGCTTTTCTGAAATCCATCCCAAGGAAATACCGTTTAGTTGAGATTCGGCTCAACGAAAACAATCCTCTTCCCAAAGGTGCCGAAGGGGTGGAATGGCACCGTAATCATCTCTTGGATTTGAATAAAGATTATTCTTTGTTATCAAATGAATATCATGAAAATACAAAGCGTAATCTAAAGAAATCCTTGAACTATGGTTTGGAGATGGTTCGAGACGTTGATATCCAGGAAATCATCGGTTTGTTCCGTGAAAACCGAGGCGCTTCCATCTCGCATTGGGGTGATGCTGAGTATGCCCGATTAAGTCATCTGACCGCAGTGGCCATTGCTTCCGGCAACGCTTTTGTCTATGGTGTTAAATTGTTGAATAATCATGAGATAGTTTGTGGAGCACTGTTCATGAGAAGTCACCGTAGAATTACGTTTCTCTTTTCGGGAAACAACGCCTTGGGAAAAGAATCCCAGGCAATGACCTTTTTGATGGACCAAGTGATCCGTGAATATGCAGGACAACCGTTAGTGCTTGATTTTGAGGGTTCTGACGATGAAAACCTTGCCCGTTATTATCGTGGTTTCGGCGCTAAACCTATCCTGTATCCCGGCTTTACCTATCGTTGTTTTAATCCATTGCGATAAAAAAACAATGATGATCGTTTGCAAAATACGATATTTGTTGTAATTTTGTGTCAAACTCTTAGCATTATGATTGAAGTAAAAAACCTTGAAAAGCTCGACAGCCTATTCAATCCCATTATGGCTGAGATCCGAGACGCTGAAATTCAGCAGGATCGCATGCGTTTCCGCCGCAATCTGGAACGTATTGGCGAGATTATGGCCTATGAAATCAGTAAGACTATGGAATACACGACCAAGGAGGTGGTGACACCGCTCGGCGTGAAGGAAGTCAAGGTGCTGGCCGAACAGCCTGTGTTGGCTACGATTCTGCGTGCAGGTCTGCCTTTCCACAATGGCATGCTGAATATGTTTGACAAGGCTGACAATGCGTTTATCGCTGCCTATCGGAAATACGACATGAATGATGATTCGGAGATCCGCGTGGAGTACTTCTCCGCACCAGATATGGATGGCCGAGTGCTGGTGATCTGTGACCCATTGCTTGCCACGGGCGAGTCTCTGGTGAAGACCATCGAAGGATTGCTGGGGGACGAGATGCATCCCAAGCACATTCATGTGGTGGTGGCGGTAGCTTCTTCTGACGGTTTGGAACACTTGAAGCTTAAAATGTCACGTTGGCCAGTGACCATTTGGGTGGGCTCCGTTGACGACGAATTGACCGCAAGAGCCTATGTGGTGCCTGGGCTCGGTGATGCCGGAGATTTGGCTTTTGGTGAAAAACATAGTTGATAATCAAATAATTACGATATGAATCGTGACGGATTTGGTTCAAAGCTCGGCGTGATTGCTGCAGCAGCGGGATCGGCTGTAGGCTTGGGCAATATTTATAGGTTCCCCTGTGAGTTGGGAAACAATGGCGGCGGAGCGTTTCTGCTGGTTTATTTGTTGATTGTGTTGTGCTTGGGCGTCCCTGTGATGTTGAGCGAGTTGATTATCGGCCGACGGACACAGAAGAATCCCATTGGTGCGTTCAGGACGTTGAAACCCAAATCGGCATGGCCGGCCATTGGCTATATGGGCGTATTTTGCGCCTTTATCATTATGGCTTTCTATTGCACGATAGCTGGTTGGACCTTGGAGTATATCGTCAAAGCTGTCGGAAACCAATTTCAAGGCAAGGATCTGGCCACTATTGAAAAGGATTTCGGTGACTTCCATAATATGGGTTGGAGAAATGTCCTCTGGGAGAGCATCTTTATCTTTATCACGGCGTTTGTGGTGTTTAGAGGTGTCGCAAACGGCATTGAGAAGTATTCCAAGGTGTTGATGCCCTTGTTGCTGGTCATTCTCATTGTTTTGGGCGTCCGGTCCATGACTTTGCCTGGTGCAAAAGAAGGATTACGCTTCTTGTTTCATCCCGACTTCTCCAAGATTACGGGCTCCGTGCTGATCAGTGCTCTGGGACAGGTGTTTTTCTCGCTCAGCATGGGTATGGGCGTGTTGATTACCTACGGATCTTATATCAAAAAGGATGACAACTTGGTGTCTACGGCGCTTTCAGTCACCTTGTCAGATACCTTGGTGGCTGTGCTGGCGGGTATCGTCATCTTTCCGGCAGCCTTCTCTTTCGGTGTCAGTCCAAAAGAGGGAATGGGTTTGGTTTTTTGTACGTTGCCGATGATTTTCAATCAGATGGCCGGAGGTTATTTCTTCTGCGTCATCTTCTTTGTGCTCCTGGCCGTGGCGGCGCTGACCTCCACGATCTCACTGCTTGAAGTCATCGTAGCCTATTTTGTTGAGGAATTGCATTTGTCTCGCCATTGGGCTACGGTCATTGCCGCTGCCGGTTGCGCGGTGTTGGGCATCTTCGCTTCCTTGAGCCTCAAGGATGGATCCAGTTTCACCATTGCCGGTATGTCGCTCTTCAATAGTCTCGACTTCCTTTCCGCCAAGATACTGCTGCCAATAGTAGCGTTCTTCATCGTGCTCTTTGTGGGCTGGATTTTGGGCAAATCGGCATTTTTCGAGGAAATCACCAATGGTGGAGGCCTCAAGATGTCCATCAAGGGTATTATCTTCTTCATTATCAGGTATCTGGCTCCGTTGGCCATTGCCGTTATCTTTGTCACAGGATTGCTTTAGTAGCCAACGTATTCCTTTAAGAGGGGATTGGCCTCGCCGATGATGCTTTCGAGTTGCGTCCAATCCTTGATGAATCCTTTCCGTTCACGGTGGTTGACGATGGCTTTCACCTGCTCGTACTCAAGGTAGGGATGACGCAATAAGGCCTTGAACTCATCTTGGTTGACGTTGATTTTTGTGATCTCGTTGGCTTCCAGTACGATATAAGGTTTAATCGCTTCAAATCGAGCGGTGTCCATGCCTTTGATTTCGTAGAGCTGTTCCATGCTGACAAAGCCCCCAAGTCGGCTTCTGTAGCGGTGAATGCGGCTCGCCATGACTTCGCCGATTTGAGGCAAGGCTACCAAGGCCGTTGAATCGGCTTGATTGAGGTCCAAAATCGGGATGCTTTTAGTTTCTTTTGGATAGCTTTTACGCTCGCTTCCAGAATGTTGCGAGGTTTTCGGTTTGCTGTCGTGATAGGTTGCCTTGGGCTTTTCGGGCTCTTGTTTTGTCGTGGTAACGGTGTTGGCCTTTTGCTCCGCTTCTTGTCGTTCTTTGCGAAGCGCTTCCTCTTGAATGGCTATCAGCGAATCCAGGTTGTGGAAAGCCATTCTCTCTTTTTTGGTAAGCTTTATGACGGGTCTGAAAACGCTGAAAGCCAATAGAATGGCGATGAGGGTCAGCAAGCTGATGACAGCAATGCGTTCTCCTTTGTTGAGCACGATAAGGCCTTTGTTGATGCTTTTTTTTCGCTGTTTCATTTCAAAATGACTATGAGGGTCCAAAAATATCCGTTAATCTGCTCGAACAAGCACTTTTTCGATGATTATTCAATGAATTATTTTCGACAACGGTCCATTGAAAAAAAGTGTATCTTTGCAAGTTTTATCGTTTGATGCAATGAAGAAACACCTTCTGTTGACCCTCGTCTTGTTGCTTTTCGCTTTTTCGGCGAAGGCGGCGTACTTGCTTATTCCCATGGATAACACCCAGACCAACCATCTGAAAGCATACGGCGTGGCTTTTTTCGTGCTCCAACGCGAGGTGGAAATCAGTTGGCTGCTGAACTACAAGGGGGGCAGCTACCTTATTCCGTATCATGAGATGTTTGAACGGGAATGCAAGATGCGCAATGTGTCGTATCAGGTCATTGCCGATGCACAAGCTGATGCCATCTTGGCTCAGATTGCCGACCCTGGTGTCAATATGGACGAGATGAAGCTGCAGAAGGCGCCCAAGGTGGCCGTGTATGCCCCCAAGAATTCACTTCCTTGGGATGATGCCGTGACCCTTGTGCTGACCTACGCTGAAATACCTTACGACATAGTGTATGACGACGAAGTGCTGCAAGGCTTGTTGCCTTCGTATGACTGGTTGCACCTTCACCATGAAGATTTTACTGGGCAGTATGGCAAGTTTTGGGCCAGGTACCATAACTATCCGTGGTATCAGGAGGATGTCAAGTTGCAAGAGGCCACTGCGGCTCGATGGGGGTTCAAGAAAGTGTCGCAACTGAAGTTGGCCGTAGCCAAGAAAATCAGGGAGTTTGTGGCCGGTGGCGGCTATATGTTCGCCATGTGTTCCGCACCTGACAGTTACGACATTGCCTTGGCTGCTGAAGGACTGGATATTTGCGAGTATATGTTTGACGGCGACCCCATCCGTCCCGGGGACCCGCAACGGCTCAACTATGACAACTGCTTTGCCTTCACTGACTTCAGCGTGTCCACCAATCCTCAGGAATATGAGGTTTCCAATATTGATATTCCACAGATTCGCATTAGGAACGTCAAGGAAAGCAATGACTTTTTCCTACTGTTTGATTTCTCGGCCAAATGGGATCCGGTACCTACCATGCTGACCCAATGCCACGAGAGGCTCATCAAAGGTTTTATGGGGCAGACTACCGCATTCAGGAAGGCCTTTGTCAAACCAAGTGTCGTCGTGCTGGGCGACAATGCGGCTTTTGAAGAAGATAGGTATATCCACGGCAACTTTGGCAATGGCTTCTGGACGTTCCTTGGCGGCCACGATCCAGAGGATTACCGTCATCTGGTGGGCGATCCGCCGACGGAACTCGACATGTATCCCAATTCCCCTGGTTATCGACTCATTCTCAATAACATACTGTTTCCTGCAGCAAAGAAAAAGGAACAAAAAACCTAAAAAGTCATTGTTTTTGTGAAAAAAATCGTATTTTTGTCACCTTGTAAATTAAAATAACGCCAAAAGAAAATTACAAATAACAATGAAAAAACTATCTTTACTTTGGCTCGCATTGGCACTCTGTACGAGCATTGCCTTTGCTGCGCCCATTGATGTGAACATGGCCAAAAACTATGGCCAGAACTACGTTAGGCACACGTTGGGACAGAAGTCCGCCGATCTTTCGTTGGCTTACACTCAAGCCACTGAGGCTGGCGTTGACGCACTTTACATCTTCAATCATGAACACGGTTATGTTGTGGTAGCTGCCGACGACCGTGCACATCCCATTCTTGGCTATTCCGAGGATCAGGCTTTCGATCCGAACAATATCCCTGAGGGATTGCGTTACTATCTTGGCTTTTATGCTCGTCAGATCCAGTATGCCATCGACAACAATCTGCCCATGGACGCTGAGATTGCCGAAGAATGGTATCTGGTGGGGAAGGAGGGCGTTACTTCCAGAACCCGAATGGAAAAGGCTGTGAATCCTCTGTTGACAACCACTTGGGATCAGGGTTGGCCTTACAACTACTACGCTCCGGCATGCAGCAGCTATTGGACCAACAATCACTGCTATGCAGGCTGCGTGGCTTGCTCGATGAGCCAAGTGATGAAGTTCTGGAATTGGCCTGAGACCGGCGTGGGTGAACATTCCTACAATACCAGTTCCTATCCTGGCAATGGCGCCACCTTGTCGGCCAATTTCGGGGAGGCGACTTATAACTGGGCAATTATGCCTAACCAGCTTGGTTCACAAGCCAATGATGCCGCTTTGGCTGTGGCTCTGTTGATGTATCATTGTGGTATTGCCGTGGATATGGATTTTGCACCCGGTGGCAGTGGCGCTCATACGGAAGATGTCGGTCCGGCATTGATCGATTATTTCAGATATGGCGCTTGCGCCAACATGAAGTCCCGTGATTCCTATTCGAAAACACAATGGGAAGATATGCTGATCGCACAGTTGGACCGTGGCATTCCTTTTGTTTATGCCGGTTCTGACACTGATGGCGGCCACGCTTTCAATCTCGATGGCTACAACAACAACCGCATGTTCCATTTCAACTGGGGATGGAGCGGTTCCTACCAAAATACCTATTACCAGATTGATGCCTTGAATACCGGTAATGGCAACTTCAATTTGTATCAAAGGGCTGTGTTTAACATTCTTCCTGATTACATCTACGATGCCATGGTTCCGGCGATCGAGACGCTTGAAGTCGGTGTGGCTGATGCCCTTACCAAGACGGTCAATGTGTCGTTTACGGTGCCATCCGTCTCCGTGTCGGGTGCCGATCTTGCATCCATTACGAAGATTGAGTTGAGACGTAACGGTACGGTGATCCAAACCTACAACAACCCAACCCCAGGCGAGCAGATCGCTTTCCAGGATGAGGTTTCCGAATATGGAAGCTACAGGTACACGATTGTCGGTGAGAACTATAACCTGGAATGGGAGGAATTCTCAAAAGCCGTGGTCGTTGGTCCAAGTTGCACATGGAAATTTGTGTGCCAGACCACGAACTTCCAGGGCTGGAATGAAGGTGCGCTTCAGGTTGTGAGTGCCAACGGTACTGTTTTCGAGGAGATAACCATGACTTCTGCATCGCCATTGAGCCTTAAGGTTCAATTCCCAGAAGGCGACTTCACTCTCGTATGGAAGGCCCCGGCAACAGAAGTCCCATCACTGACCATCACGCTGAAGAACTCGGCAAATCAGCAGGCGTATAGCTTTACGGGCTCATCGAATCAGTTGAGCGGTACCATCTATTCAGGCTACAATGACTGCCCAAGCTGCACCGCACCTACTGAATTTACGGGTGCCGTGGCGGATGGCGGTGCGTTGCTCACCTGGCAATGCGACTATACTCCTTCCAAGTTCAAGATTTACAGAAGCGAAGATGGTGAGGTATATACCGAAATAGCCTCTGTTGACGGTAATGTGCATGAGTACCTTGACGCTGTTAGGGAAGTTACCTTCTATTATAAGGTGACGGCATACAGCTCCGCTTGTGAATCGAATCCCGCCATTACCCCCGATGAGGTGGATTACGTGATGGTGACGGTTCCTTTGACGATTGGCGATAACCAAAAGGAGGCCCGCATTTATCCTAACCCCACTTCTGGAGACTTGACGATTGAAGCCGAAGCATTGGTCTCGGTGACTGTTTATAATCTTGTCGGACAGAAGGTTTATGAAGAGCTTGTCGAAGGCGAGAGGAGCGTGATCAACATGAAGGCGCTTGGCTCTGGCATGTATCTTGTGAAGTTTGACTGCGCGGAAGGTACCATCATCCGCAAGGTGACTGTAATGGAATAAATTGTTTTAATTATTAACCAATACAAATGAAAATGAAAAAGTTATTTATTTTGGCCGTTGCCGCTATGATCGGCGTTGGAACCGCTTTTGCAGGTCCAGTCGATGTGAATACGGCTAAGTCGCTGGGACAAAAGTTCCTCCAAGCGAAAACTGAACAGACCAGAAGCGTTGACCTGCAGCTGTATTATACAGTGTCGTCAGACAACGGCGTTCCATGCGCTTACGTTTTCAACAAGGGAAACGAAGGCTTTGTTATTGTTGCCGCATCGGATAATGTGCGTCCAATCCTTGGCTATTCAAACAATGGTCCATTCGACGCCAGCAATCCATACAATGGTGCCATGTACATGCTTGAGACTTACAAAAACAGTATCAGCTATGCCATCGAGAAGAACATCTCAGCTACTCCTGAAATTGCCGCTCAATGGGTTTCGTTGGAAAACTGCGGCCGACTCAGCAGCAACAGGGGCGGTAAGGTTGGCCCTCTCGTACAGACCAAGTGGAATCAGAACAGCCCTTACAACCTTTATGCACCAGCCACACAAGGCGGACACGCTGGTGCCGGTGGCCGCTGCTATGCAGGTTGCGTTGCCACAGCCATGAGCCAGGTGATGAAATATTGGAATCACCCGATTCAGGGTGAGGGCAGCCATTCCTATCACTGCTATGGTTATGGTCCTACTTATTATGACTATGGTGTCCAGCAAGCCAACTTCGGTGCTACCACTTACCAATGGGATCTGATGCCGAACACTTTGAACGGCGCAACACAGGAACAGATTGAAGCTGTGGCTCTGTTGATGTATCACTGCGGCGTGTCCGTGGATATGACTTACGACTGGGATGGTAGTGGATCATATTCCGCCCAAGTACCTCCTGCCATGGCCAACTATTTCGATTATGACTTTTGCCAGCAAAAGCAAAGAAGTTCCTATTCATTGACCAACTGGGTTGCCATGTTGAAAGCTGAGTTTGACCTTGGCCGTCCGGTGTACTATTCAGGCCAAGGCGAAGGTGGCGGCCACGCTTTCGTTGCCGACGGCTATGATGAGGACGATTTCATCAGCTTCAATTTCGGTTGGAGTGGTTCTGACGATGACTTTTATGCTGTTGACGCTATCGAATATTCATCATCAGCAGCTGCTATCTTCAACTACGTTCCTACCTATGTCTATAACAACACGGTTCAGGCTCCTTCCAATGTTACTGCTGTGAAGACTAGCGATGTTGCCCAGCAGGCTACCATCACTTGGACCAACCCCACCAAGACGATGAACAACCAGAACGTTTCGGCTCTCGATCAGATGGTTGTGACCAGAGACGGCAAGGTGATCTATACCGTTGACAACCCAACTCCTGGCGCAAGCATGAGCTTTGTGGACGAAAACGTTCCTTGCTTCAGCACCTTCGAGTACAGGGTGTATGCCATGAAAGAAGGCGTTAAAGGCGCTGCCGGTGTGGCTACAGAGTCGTTCGGCCCCACCTGTGAATGGAAGATCATCGGAACGTCAACGAACATGTCCGGTTGGATGAGCGGCACTCTTATCGCCTATGACGGTGCCGGTCGCCAAATCGATGCCTTTACCATGACAAGCAACAATCCTACGACTTATAACATGAATGTGACTCTTGGCAGAGTTTCATTTGCATGGAAGCAAGGTTCATCGAATGTTAGCCTGACCTTCAAGATCAAGGATTCTACAGGTGCTGTGGTTTATGAATACAGTGGCAATTCCGACGATATTCCGGAAGGTGTGTTGTACATGGGTAACAACGGCTGTGGCAATGCAGCTCCTACTCAGGTTCCGGCAGAAGTGTTCGCTTCCAATGATGGTGACAATATCGTCCTGACTTGGGCTGCCGGTAAGACCGATTTCGGCACCAATGTATACCGTGATGGCTTGCTCTGCGCTTTGGTTCAAGGAACTGAATATGTAGACGAGGCTCCTGCTATTGGCGGCCATTGCTATCAGATCTGCTATCTTACCGATGGTGGTGAATCACCGATGTCAAATGAGGTGTGTGCAACCGCTGGCGAAGGCTGCAATTCCGCAAGAAACGAATGGTACCGTACCCAAAACAACGGTAAACCGATCATTACTTGGGAACATCCTGAAGACAACGAAGGTCTGAGCGCCTATTATATTTACAGAAGGAAGAATGAGGATGGTGAGTGGGAACGCGCCAAACTTGCCTCAGCAGCCACTACAGAATTTAAGGAGACCAAAGCTCTGGAATCTGGCAATTGGTACTACTACAGAGTGGTAGCCTTCTATAACACTATCAACTGCTTTGCCGCTCCTGCCAAGTCAATGTATGGCAATGAGTATTTTGTGAAGGTTTACTATGATTCCGAACATGTAGGCGTTGAAGAGCACCTCGCCGGAAATGTCAGCATCTATCCCAATCCTGCTAAAGACAGCTTTACCATTGAGGCTGAAGGCATCCAGCATGTGATGGTTTACAACACCATCGGTCAGTTGGTTTATAGCCAGGCTTGCGAAGGCAATAGCGCTGTGGTCAACCTGAGTGGTGTTGACGCCGGTCTTTACATGGTGAAGGTGGTTACCGCTAATGGCGAGACCCTCGAGAAAGTCTCTGTGATTCGTTAAGAATCCGGAAGACTGTAGTCAGAAAACAGAAGACGGAATCCGATTCGGGTTCCGTCTTTTTTTATGCTGTCTTCTGAATTCTGTCTTCTTACTTCTTCTCCCAAATCTCAAACCGGTAGGAATAATCCACCTGAGGGTCGTCATCAATGACTTCCAGATCAATCAAATCCCAATTTTCAAAATTGATGTAAGGGAAGTAGGTGTCGGCTTCAAACGCCTTGTCGATGCGGGTGAGATAGAGCCTGTCGGCTTTGGGAAGGAATTGCTCGTAAATGATGCCGCCTCCCATGATGAAGACTTCCTCCTCGTCTTGAACCATATTAATGGCTTCTGCAATGGAACTGGCAAGCTCAAAGCCCTCCGGCGCTTGTTCCAAACGGGTGGAGATGATGATGTTGCGGCGATGGGGCAAGGCCTTCTGCCCAGGCAGCGATTGCCAAGTGTTATAGCCCATGATGACGGTATGTCCTGTGGTCACCTGCTTGAAATGCTTCAGGTCGTTGCTGTTGTGCCAAATTAGCTGGTTGTCTTTGCCGATGGCGCGGTTTTTGGCCATGGCCACGATAATAGATAGCATCATATCTCAAAATTCTTACTTCTGTCTTCTGTCTTCTGTCTCCTAAACCGACACCTCTCCCTTGATAGCCGGCCAGGGATCGTAATTCTCAAGCTTGAAATCCTCGTATTTGAAATCAAAAAGGTCTGTGACTTCCGGGTTAAGTAGCATGGTGGGCAACGGTCGCGGCGTTCTAGCCAACTGGGTCTTCACCTGCTCGATGAGGTTGTTGTAGATGTGGACATCGCCAAAGGTATGGACGAATTCACCGGGTTTCAGACCACAAACCTGAGCCATCATCATGGTGAGGAGGGCGTAGGAGGCGATGTTGAACGGCACGCCGAGGAACACGTCGGCACTTCGCTGGTAGAGCTGGCATGAGAGCTTGCCATCAGCCACGTAGAACTGGAAGAAGGCATGGCAAGGGGGTAAAGCGGCTTTTCCAGCGGCGACGTTGGCGGCAAAATTCTTTTCATGCTCGTCGGGCAATACGCTCGGATTCCAAGCTGTGACGATGTGTCGGCGGCTGTTTGGGTTGGTCTTGATGCTCTCCACCACCTCTTTGATCTGGTCGATACCTTCGCCGTTCCAGTTGCGCCATTGGGCACCGTAAACGGGACCGAGGTCGCCATTGGCGTCAGCCCATTCATCCCAGATGCTGACTTTATGGTCGTGCAGATACTGGATGTTGGTGTCGCCTTTGAGAAGCCATAGCAACTCGTAGATGATGGATTTCAGGTGAACCTTTTTGGTGGTTACCAAAGGAAATCCCTCGGAGAGGTCGAATCGCATCTGGTAGCCGAACACGCTGATGGTGCCGGTGCCGGTGCGGTCGCCTTTCTGATGGCCGTGGTCAAGGATGTACTGTAATAACTCTAAGTATTGCTTCATTGCTTCTCCGGTACGTGTTTATACTTAAACAATACCGCAAACAAGATGCCTACCACAAGGGCAAAGGCTGCAAACACGTACCAAGCCGTTGACCAGCCGTTCATCACGTCGAAGGTCGGGTCGGCCATGGACGGGTTGAACACGAAATGGTTAACGATCGCTTGGGCGCAGAGTGAACCGATGGTTGCACCGAGGCCGTTGGTCATCATCATGAAGACGCCTTGCGCGCTCGAACGGATGCTGACGTCAGTGTTTTGGTCCACAAAGAGCGATCCGCTGATGTTGAAGAAATCGAAAGCCACACCATAAACGATCATGGAGAGGATCAGCAACACGAGACCGAAGCCGGTGGGGCTGCCCGCACCCAGGAAGAAGAAACGCAAAGCCCAAGCCACAAAGGCGATGAGCATTACTTTCTTGATACCGAACCGCTTCAGGAAGAAGGGGATCAGAAGGATGCAAAGGGTCTCCGATACCTGTGAGATGGAGGAGAGGAACACATTGTTCTTCACGGCGAAGGCGTTGGCATATTGAGGATCGGCTCCGAAAGCGTCGAGGTATGGGGTGGCGAAACCATTGGTCACTTGCAGGCACATGCCGAGAAGGAAGGAGAAGATGAAGAATACGCACATCTTGGATTCCTTGAAGAGGGCGAAGGCGCGCAGACCGAAGGTGTCAATGAACGACTTGCTTTCCACGTTCTTGTTGACGGGGCAGTTCGGCAGGGTAAACGAGTAGAAGCCAAGGATGATGCCCCAAACGGAAGAAACGAACAACTGCATGTAATTATCCTTGAAACCTGTGAAGTTGACGATCCACATGGAGAGGATGAAACCGATGGTGCCGAACACACGGATAGGAGGGAAGGCCTTCACGGTATCCAGACCGGCTTGGTTCAAGGCATTGTATGACACTGAGTTGCCCAGGGCGATGGTCGGCATGAAGAAAGCCACGCTCAAGGCGTAATACGGGAACAGTTGCCCGAACTTGATGTCAGTGCCGTATTTCATTCCCATGTAACCCGCTAAGGCCATAAAGATGGCGGCGAGGAAATGGCAGATGCCGAGCAGTTTTTGCGCGGGGATCCAACGGTCGGCCACGATGCCCATCAGGGCGGGCATGAACAACGATACGATGCCTTGGATGGCGAAGAACTTTCCGATGTTGGCACCCATGCCGATGCGGCCCAAATAGATGCCCAAAGAACAAAGATAAGCTCCCCAAACGGCAAAGATCAGGAAGTTCATCACAATCAGTCTGAATTTAATGCCTTTCATATTCTAGAATATTTTTATGATTTGCTATTGATAAGATCACGGAGTTGAGCGGCTTTCTCATAGTTCTCCTCGTCGATGGCCATCTGAAGCAGCTTCTGAAGCTGTTCAACGGTCAGGTTGTCTAGGGTGTCGGTCGGCTCTTCGGGTTCCTCTGGCATCTCCGGTTCGGATGTCGCATCCATATCCTTCACGTCGTCCATCTCAATGCCGGCGTCATTCATCACATTCTCGTATGCCGAGATGGGACAGCGAAACCTGACGGCCAACGCGATGGCGTCGGAAGGTCTCGAGTCGATCATGGTGATGTCGTCGCCTTGCCTGCAGATGAGCATGGCGTAGAACACTCCTTCAAGGAAACGTGTGATGACCACTTCGATCAGCTCAATGCCATATTGCTCGGCAAATTTCTTGAAGAGGTCGTGGGTGAGTGGCCGTGAATTCGGCTCGCCTTCCAGCCCCATGGCGATGGATTGAGCCTCGTTGCTGCCAATGACGATGGGCAAACGGCGCATGGAATGCTTGTCGCCCAAAATCAGCACGTATGCCCCGCTGGAGGACTGGCTATACAAAAGCTCTTTGATTTCCAATTGAATCTTGTTCATAGTCAAAACAATAGGTGTGGTAAAGACCTATTTCCCTTCAAAAGACAAAAATAGAAAAAAATCTTCATTTCAAAAAGAAAAATCCATCGGGGACATTTTTTTTGAAAAATGTTTTTTGTTTTGCCGATTTGTTCCTAATTTTGTCTGCTTTTATAGATAGAATTTTGAAATTTTGATAAATCTTTAAATATCTATTTTATGAGTCTTTCAGTCGTTTATTGGGTGTTGGCCGCCTCCATTTTGGCGCTGGCATTCGCTTTCTTCTTCTACAGATCGATGATGAAAGAAGATGAAGGCACTGATTTAATGAAAAAGATTGCAGCTCACGTCCGCAAGGGCGCTATGGCCTACCTGAAACAACAGTACAAGGTGGTCATCATCGTCTTTGTCGTGTTGGCAATCGTGTTTTTTGTCATGAGCCTGTTCCATTTGCAGAACGGTATCGTTTGGTTCGCGTTCCTGACGGGTGGTTTCTTCTCGGGCTTGGCTGGCTTCTTCGGCATGAAGACCGCCACTTACGCCTCGGCTCGTACAGCCAATGCAGCTCGTCGTTCCCTGAACAGCGGTCTTAAGGTCGCTTTCCGTTCAGGTGCTGTGATGGGTCTTGTGGTTGTGGGTCTTGCCCTGCTCGATGTCTCCGTTTGGTTCCTCGTGTTGAAAGGCACCAAGTTGCTCGCTTTGGTGGGCGCTGAGGCTGACCTCGTGACGATCACCACCACCATGCTGACCTTCGGTATGGGTGCTTCCACTCAGGCTTTGTTTGCCCGTGTGGGTGGCGGTATCTACACCAAGGCCGCTGATGTCGGCGCTGACCTCGTCGGTAAGACCGAGTTCAACATTCCTGAGGATGACCCGCGTAACCCCGCTACCATCGCTGATAACGTTGGTGACAACGTCGGTGACGTGGCTGGCATGGGCGCTGACCTTTATGAATCCTACGCTGGTTCCATCCTGGCTACGATGGCTCTGGGTGCTTCCGCTTTCGCTACTTCAGCCGTTGAAGGCTTGCAGATGAAGGCTGTGCTCGCCCCGATGTTCATCGCTGCCGTGGGTGTGCTCCTTTCTTTAATAGGTATCTTCTTGGTTCGCACCAAAGAGAACGCCGGCATGAAGGAATTGCTGGGTGCCCTCGCTCGTGGAACCAACACCGCCGCTGTGTTGATCGCTATTGCTACCTTCGGCATCTTCGCCTGGTTGTTTGGCACTGACACCAACCAATGGTGGCAAGTCTCCTTGTCAGTCGTCGTCGGTCTGCTGGCTGGCGTTATCATCGGCAAGGCTACTGAATACTACACTTCACAGAGCTACAAGCCCACCCAGAAGGTGGCTGAAAGCTCCAAGACGGGTCCCGCTACCGTGATCATCTCCGGTCTGGGCCTGGGTATGCTCTCCACCGCTATTCCGGTGGTCACCGTGGGTTGCGCCATCATCCTGGCTTACCTCTGCGCCAATGGCTTCAGCCTGCAGTTCAACGCACAGAACCTCTCCATGGGTCTGTATGGCATCGGCATCGCCGCTGTGGGTATGCTTTCCACTTTGGGTATCACCTTGGCTACCGACGCTTACGGCCCCATCGCCGACAACGCTGGCGGTAACGCTGAGATGAGTGGCCTCGATCCTGAGGTTCGTAAACGCACCGATGCCCTCGATGCTCTTGGCAACACCACTGCTGCCACTGGTAAGGGCTTCGCCATCGGTTCTGCCGCTCTGACCGCTCTCGCCCTGTTGGCTTCATACGTTGAGGAAATCAAGATCGCTTTGGTCCGTGTGGGTCAAGACCTGCCGAATGGCGTTGAAGCCGCCAAGGCTTCGTTAATCGACTTCATGGAAGCTTACAACGTCAACCTGATGAATCCTGTCGTTCTCGTCGGTGTGTTCATCGGTGCCATGATGGCCTTTGTGTTCTGCGGCATGACCATGAATGCTGTGGGTCGCGCTGCCCAGAAGATGGTTGAAGAAGTTCGCCGTCAGTTCAGCACCATCAAGGGTATCCTTGAAGGCAAGGCTGAACCTGACTACGAGCGCTGCGTGGCCATCTCCACCAAGGGTGCTCAACAAGAAATGCTGGTTCCTTCCATCCTCGCTATCGTTGTCCCGATCCTCACCGGTGTTATCCTCGGTGTTCCTGGCGTCCTCGGTCTGTTGATCGGTGGTCTTGCCACTGGCTTCGTGATGGCTGTGTTCATGGCTAACTCAGGCGGTGCTTGGGACAATGCCAAGAAGTATGTCGAGGAAGGCAACTTCGGCGGCAAGGGCTCTGACAACCACAAGGCAACCGTCGTTGGCGACACCGTCGGTGACCCATTCAAAGATACGTCAGGTCCTTCACTGAACATCCTCATCAAGCTGATGAGCATGGTATCCATCGTGATGGCTGGTTTGACCATCACCTGCCACCTGCTCTAATTAGTTTAGAAGTTAGAATTGAGAGGTGAGAGGTTTTCCTTTCACCTCTCATTTTTCACCTATCACCTCTCACCTTTGAACTCTCACCTTTTATGGAATCGTTACCAGCATTATTCTCCGATCTCGCATTAATACTTGTTACCGCCGGTATCACTACGGTTATTTTTAAGTGGTTGAAACAACCGCTCGTTTTAGGCTATATCATCGCAGGTATATTGATTGGACCTTATTTTCCATGGTTCCCTGTGGTCGGTGATCATGAGAGCGTGGAGACCTGGAGTGAGATTGGTATGGTGTTCCTGCTGTTTGCCATCGGATTGGAGTTCAGTTTCAAAAAGCTGAAGAAACAAGCAGGTACGGTGGGCATCACCGCACTGACGGAGTTGGTGTCCATGTGCGTCATCGGATTCCTGTTGGGTAAGCTGTTAGGCTGGTCGCAGATGGATTGCATCTTCCTTGGAGCCATGCTCTCCATGTCGTCAACGACCATTATCGCCAAGGCTTTCGAAGACTTGAAGATGAAAGGGGAGAAGTTCACCGGTAGCGTCATCGGTGTGCTGGTGGTCGAGGATTTGGCTGCCATCTTGATGATGGTGATTCTGTCAACCCTGGCGGTCAGTACCACCCTGAATGGTAGTGAACTGCTGTATAGCGTGATCAAACTGGTGTTCTTCCTGCTGGTATGGTATGTGGGTGGCGTGTTTATCATCCCGACCATCTTGAAATGGACACGTAAGTTTATGTCGGAAGAGACCTTGACCGTGTTTGCCGTAGGCCTATGCTTCTCTATGGTATGGTTGGCCAACAAAGCAGGTTTCTCCTCAGCTCTTGGCGCATTCATTATGGGTTCCATCTTGGCTGAGACTCTTGAGGCTGAGATGATCCATAAACTCACCACACCCATCAAAAACCTGTTTGGAGCCCTGTTCTTCGTTTCAGTAGGTATGATGGTCAACCCGATTATCCTGGTGCAATATTGGTGGCAGGTCTTGGTCATCACCATAGTGGTGGTCGTGCTCAAGTCGTTGAGCTCTGGCATTGGCATGTTGTTCTCGGGCGACAACTTGCGTAACTCGGTCCGTGCAGGCATGTGTTTCGGTCAAATCGGAGAGTTCTCATTCATCATCGCCACGGTGGGTATCAGCTTTGGCGTCATTGACGAGTTCTTGTATCCCATCATCGTTTCGGTGTCTATCATCACCACCTTCCTTACTCCTTATTTGATTAAAGGCGGCGACCCGTTGTATCACTGGATCGAGAGCAAAGCCCCTGGCAGATTTGTGGAATACTTGGAGAACAAAGATAAAAAAATCAAGAAAAAGAACGGTAAATGGGTGACTTTCAGATCGTTTATTATCGGACATTTTAAAAGCATTGTCATTTATTCGTTCCTTGTTTTTGCCTTGATGCTCATTTGTTTCTCCTTGCTCTCCTTGTTGATTGGTCATACGAGTATACCAATGTCCATCACGGTATTGATCTCCTTGGCCGTCACGCTGGTGGTGATATCGCCGCTGATCTGGGCCCTTGGCTATAAGCGCGAATTGGAACGGGACACGATCGATAGTATCATGAAAAAGGAAAGAAGCCGTCGAATCGTCAGATTTGTCTATATCCTCCGTTTTCTGATGGCATGGTTCTTCGCTTTTTTGGTGATCCGTCACTACTTGAGCGATGTATTTTGGCAGTCCGTCGGAATTCAAATGAACTCGATCATCATGGCAACTGTCGCTGCATTGGCATATATGCTTTTGATGCGAGGCATCAGTCCAGCCATGAAATGGTATGAGCGCATCGAGGCTCGTTTTCTCGATAACTTCAACAAGCGTCAGGCTCAGCACTCGTTCATATTGCCCACGGTGCTGCAAGACAACTTCACGATGGAGAAAATGAGGGTGAGCCCTAAAAGCGACTATATTGGTAAGAGCATTCGTCATTGCGACTTCTATTCCGCATACAACATCACCGTGGTTTGTGTGGAGCGTGCTGATGAGTTTTATGACCTGCCAAGGCGCGATTTTGTGCTGTTCCCGTCTGATATCATCACATTCCTGGGCACTGAGGAAGAATTGGGTAAACTGAGACCTTTTGTGGAAGTGGAGGATGAAGTGCTTGTGAGAGAACGTCCTGTAAGTGAGATGGAAATCCACTATTCAGTGGTGAGCGAGGGAAGCAACTATCTTGGCGTTTCGTTACACGACACCGATCTCCGCAACCGCTATAACGCCTTGGTGATTGCCGTTGAGCGCAATGACGAATTTATCCTGAATCCACCACCGTCAGTAGTGTTCCAGAAAGGCGATACGGTGTGGTTTGTGGCCACTGAGGCAAAAGCTGAAGAATTGTTGAAGGAAGCCTATGTAAATGAATAATAAATCTTAACCCCTTAAACTATGGAATCCCTACCCGCGTTATTTTCCGATCTTGCTCTAATACTCGTTACCGCTGGTGTTACCACCGTGATTTTCAAATGGCTGAAACAGCCTGTGGTATTGGGTTACATCATCGCCGGTTTCTTGATTGGCCCTAACTTCGAATGGTTCCCTGTGGTCAAGGATCACACCAGCGTGGAGACATGGAGCGAGATTGGCATGGTGTTCATGCTGTTCGGTATTGGGCTGGAATTCAGTTTCAAGAAGCTGAAAAAAGTAGGAGGGACGGTGGGCATCACCGCCTTGACCGAGCTGGTGACCATGTGTTTAGTGGGATTCCTGTTGGGTAAGATACTGGGCTGGTCGCAAATGGAGTGCATCTTCCTTGGCGCCATGTTGTCCATCTCGTCAACAACCATCATCGCCAAGGCTTTCGAGGATATGAAGCTGTATCGCGAGAAGTTTAGCGGCAACGTCATCGGAGAGCTTGTGGTGGAGGATCTGGAGGCGGTGCTGTTGATGGTGATTCTTTCTACTCTGGCTGTCAGTAAGACCTTCGACGGCATGCAATTGGTGACCAGTATGGTGAAGTTGGGATTCTTCTTGGTGGTATGGTTCTTGGGCGGCATCTTCATCGTACCTACAGTGTTGCGTTGGGCTCGAAAATTCATGTCGGAAGAGACCCTGACAGTGTTTTCCGTTGGTCTATGCTTCATGATGGTCGTGCTGGCCAACTTGGCGGGTTTCTCGTCCGCTTTGGGCGCCTTCATCATGGGATCCATCCTTGCTGAGACCCTTGAAGCCGAGATGATACACAAGCTTACCGCCCCCATCAAGAACCTCTTCGGTGCCATTTTCTTCGTGTCGGTAGGTATGTTGGTCGATCCTCAAATCTTGGTGGATTACTGGTGGCAAATCCTTGTGGTAACCATCGTGCTGCTCATCTTCAAGCCTTTGAGCAATGTGGCCGGACGCATTCTGGCCGGATTAGGCTTAAAACAGGCCATGCAGGGCGGTTTCTGCTTCTGCCAGATTGGTGAATTTTCCTTTATCATCGCCACCTTGGGCCTCAGCTATGGCGTGATCAACGAGTTCCTGTATCCGATCATCGTTTCAGTGTCCATCATCACCACCTTCATCACACCGTATGCGATCAAGGCAGCCGTTCCTACCTACGATTGGGTGACCCGTAGCTTTCCCAAACGATGGATCAACAAGCTGGAGAACAGCGATTTGGGTCTTAAGGTCAGAAGCGGCAAGAAGGTGAATATGGTCAGTTTTGTCACCCGACAATTCAAGAATATCGTCATCTATCTGGCCATCATCATAGCGGTGATGCTGATCAGTTTCTTCTTGAGCTCCTTCATCATGCGTTATGTGCCGGTGCCTTGGAATTCGGCCATCAGCACGGCGTTTTGCCTGATTTTGCTTTCGCCTTTCCTTTGGGCAATGGGTTTCAAGCACACGTTGGCCAATACCACCAAGAAGTTGATGGAAGCCAGCAAGTTCAACAGGACGCTCATTCTCATCGTGTTCATTATCCGTTTCATCATCGTTTGGGTGACGGCGTGCAGCGTGATCCGTCATTTCCTGAACGAACCTTTCTGGAGCATTCTGCATATAGGGTCGCCATGGTTCCGCTTCATCAATGTCGGCTTCGGCTTGATCTATGCCATCATGCTGCGCGTGCTCAGTCCCGCCATGCGATTCTACAAGCGCATTGAGGAACGGTTCATGGATAATCTCAACAAGCGTCAACAGTCGCAGGTGTTCGCCATTCCTGAAATCTTGCAGGAGAACTGCCATTTGCAGAAGATGACGTTGAGCCCTGACAGCGCTTATTCCGGTAAGTTGATCAAAGACACGGATTTCCGTGACAACTATAACGTGAGCGTGGTGAGTGTGGAACGTGGCAAGCAGTTGTTTGAGCTACCCAAGTCTGATTTCCAGATGTTCCCGTTCGACAAACTTACCTTTGTGGGTCACGAGGATCATTTGCGCCTGCTTCAAGGCAAGATTGAGGTCTTTGACGAGCAGCTGATCCAAGAGCATGAGGACAGTGAGGTGGATCTCTTTAAGGTGGAGGTGAAGCCTGATAGTCCTTTTGTAGATGTGGCTTTGATGGACTCTGGCCTTGCCGACAGGTTCGATACCATGGTGATTGCCATTGAGCGCGACGGACAGTTTATCTTGAACCCCTCGGCTCGCATCACCTTCCAGCCTAACGATCTCGTTTGGTTCGTCGCCCAAAAGGACAAAGCCGAGATATTGATGAGACAATGATCGTATGTATCGCCGAAAAGCCGAGTGTAGCGCGTGACATCGCGAAGGTGCTGGGTGCCAACCAGGCCCATGATGGCTATATGGAAGGCAATGGCTACCAGGTGACTTGGACGTTCGGACATCTTTGCACCTTGAAGGAACCGCAGGATTACACGGATCAGTGGAAGGCTTGGGCGTTGACCCGTTTGCCGATGATTCCTCAGCGGTTTGGCATCAAGCTGATCGCCGACAAGGGCGTGGAGAAGCAGTTTAAGGTCATTGAATCGTTGTTTCAGAAGGCTGATAGCATTGTGAACTGCGGTGATGCCGGCCAGGAGGGAGAGCTCATCCAGCGTTGGGTGATGCAGAAGGCTTTGGTGAAGTGTCCCGTGAAGCGCCTTTGGATCTCGTCGTTGACCGAAGAATCCATCCGTGAAGGTTTCAAGACTTTGAAGGATCAATCGGAATACCAGTCCTTGTATGAAGCGGGCTTGTCGAGAGCCATTGGCGATTGGCTGTTGGGCATGAATGCCACCAGGCTCTATACCTTGAAGTATGGCCAGAACCGACAAGTGCTGTCGATCGGCCGTGTGCAGACGCCCACTTTGGCGTTGATCGTGAAACGCTATCAGGAGATCCAGAACTTCAAGCCCGAGGCTTACTGGGTGCTTTCGACGGTGTATCGCGACACGACTTTTACGGCCACCAAGGGCAAATACGGTTCCATGGAAGATGGCCAGAAAGACCTTCAAAGCGTGGAAGGGAAGGAATTTACGGTAACGAATATCGATACCAAGAAAGGCAAGGAGGCGCCGCCAAAACTGTATGACTTGACTTCGCTTCAGGTGGAGTGTAACAAGAAGTATAACATGTCGGCTGAGCAGACGTTACAAACCATCCAGAGCCTTTACGAAAAGAAATACACCACCTATCCACGTGTGGATACCACGTATTTGAGTGATGATATTTATCCGAAATGTCCTGATATATTAGCTAAACTTACAAATTATTCTGAACTGACGGCACCTTTGGCTGGCAAAAAGCTGCCCAAGAGCAAGAAGGTGTTTGACAATAGCAAGGTCACCGACCACCATGCCATTATTCCTACGGGTGTGGTGCCACAAGGCTTGTCCATGGCTGAGAGTCAGGTGTATGACGAGGTTTGTCGCCATTTCATCGCTGTGTTTTATCCTGATTGCGAGTTTGCCACGACTACTGTTCTGGGCAAGGTGGAGGAGGTGGAGTTCAAGACCTCGGGCAAGCAGATCCTTGAGCCGGGTTGGCGAGTCGTCATCAAGCCGGTGAAGCGGGACGAGGAGAAGAAGGAAGGGCAGGAGGATGAGGAAAAAACGCTGCCTATCTTTGAGAAAGGCGAGCAGGGTCCTCACAAGCCGCAATTAATTGAAAAATGGACCACGCCGCCGAAGCCTTACACCGAGGCTACTTTGCTCCGGGCTATGGAAACGGCGGGTAAGCTTGTGGATGATGAATCGCTTCGTGAGGTGATGAAAGAAAACGGCATTGGCCGTCCGTCCACTCGTGCCGCCATCATCGAGACCCTTTTCAAACGCAACTATATCCGTAAGGTTCGCAAGAGTTTGGAGCCGACGCCCACAGGCATCGAGCTCATTGGTTTGATCCATGAGGACTTGCTGAAGAGCGCTGAACTAACTGGCATCTGGGAGAAGAAACTCCGGGAGATTGAGCAGCGCAAATACGATACCCAGCAGTTTCTTGATGAGTTGAAGCAGATGGTGACGGAGATTGTCGCCACGGTGATGAATCCCGATTCCATCATCGGGAAGCCTTGCCCATTATGCGGCAAGGGCCATATCATCAAAGGCAAGACCGCATACGGCTGTTCCGAATGGAAGAGTGGTTGTACTTGGCGTAGGGCTTTTTAATCTTGAAAAACAAGCTGTTTGATTTTCCCAGCATAAAAAAAGAAAGAAAACTTTGCTTTTTTCAAAATAAATCCTTTATTTTGTATCTCATTTATCCTATCAGGCTTTTGTGGCCTTTATGGGCAATGAAGACATATTGAGAAGAAGGCGTTTGCCAGCTTGTTTTTGGTTGCTTTGAACCTAGGAAATTCAACAACTTTCATCAAAAACAATGCAGAGGCAGATGCCCACGTACCAAGCGTGGGTACCTGGCTGCATTTTATGAAAGAGGTTTTCCTAGGACCTAAAGCAACAATAAGCAGCAGAAGATACCCCGCTTTCTTTTTATATGTAGCAAAAAAGTTGAAATGTTACACTCCGTGTTTGGGTATTTGGCGGGAAAAAAAGTAATTGATGGGTTACTTTTCTACTTTAGAACATGTCGATACATATAGGCAGTGAAATCAAAAAAGCAATGCGTCAGCGGCAAATGTCTGTTGTCGGGCTATCTCGTGAATTAGGTTGCCATAGGACTCACGTCTATCGTATTTTCTGTTCTCCTACCATAGATTCGGGCGTTTTGTTGCGCCTTTCTGTTATTCTCGAACAAGACTTTTTCAGATTATATTCAGAGGAAATCACCCGGCGTAAATCGAAAAACGAAGATGTTTCAAAGGAGTGTAGTTAAGTTGCTACATGTCTCAGCCCCGATACATATATGATTCGCAGTAATTGGTTTTTTACCGATTTTTGAAACAAAATAACAAAACTGCTGGCTACAGGATAAAAACTGCCAATATTTTATGATAAAAAAACTGTTGTTGTTGGCAATTCTTTTCCCAAGTATGCTTTGCCTTGCTTTTGGTGGAGAATTCGGCAAAAAACCATCTTTAAGAAGCTTTCAGCCTGATTCTACGGTCCAAGCCATTTTAGGTGAAACCGTGTCGGAAGTGCTGTTCAACCCGAACAGAGTAACTTGTTATACCTTAAAGGGCAAGAGTGAAGTGGAACCTGGCGATTTCGAAGTTGAATCTCATTGGGTGCGTGATGAACTCGTTGGCAGGTTGTCACCGCAAATGATAGGGGTTCTTCAGTTCGCACTCGTTGCAAATAAAGAGAATTACAAAAATGACTCCATTATTATAAGGGCACCATACATCCCTGTTCTTGAATTTGAGTTTCAGAAAAAGAAGAACATTGTCCATGTGCTCATCTCTTTATCAGACCACACGTGGACTATCATATACGATGGTGAGCGTCAACTGAGCTACAACTATCACGACTGTGAATTGATAGAGCGCTTTTGCAATTTGTTTGTTAAACCTGAATAAATAATCGGTAATCAATATGAAAAAAGTTTTACTACTGGCATTTGTTGTTTCCTTTTTTATCCTTGGCAATGGATCTGCCCAAACAGTTCATGTGATCAATTTCAGCAATACCATCGATAAAAAAATTGGTATTAGTTGCGAAGTGGATTATGAACGCGTTAAGCAGGAGACAGGCTTGATAGCCGCATATCTCGATTATGGGATAAAGTATTATAGCGGAAAAGGAAATGATTGTTCAAACGAAAACCTTATGAACACGCTGAATTCGCTGAGATGTAATAAGGATGACATTATCCTGTTTTTCTATTCAGGTCATGGTGCCCGTTCAAGCCAAGACAAAAGCGAGTTCCCTCAGATGTGCCTGAAATACAGTGGTTATGAACAGGACAAGTTCGTCGCCGTGCATACTGTCATCGAAAAACTAAAAGCCAAAGGAGCACGTTTCACCTTGGTGATGGCTGACTGTTGTAACGCTGTCGGTCCGGGAGTGGTAGCCAAAAGCTTGATGAGTAGAAACGGAGGAATGATCGTGTATGACAAGGATATGGCGCGCTGTTATCGTAAGCTGTTCCTTGATAACAAGGGTTTGGTTGCCGCAACGGGTTGCAAAAAGGGGCAATGTTCCTTGGGAAATGATGCAATAGGCGGTTTTTTCTCCGATGCGTTTTTCGGAACGGCATTGTATAAAGCGTGTAGAGGTGAAATACCAGCCACATGGGAAAAAGTTTTGGGAACGGCTGCCTCCATAGTTAAAGACAAGACGAAAACTGTTGAGATTCAAGAACCCTATTATGAAATAAATCTGAAACCGAGTTCCACGCCAACTCCTCCCGCGCCAACTCCAACCCCACCTGCACCGCCTGTCATCGCTGCCAAGCCTGATTTTGCCAGTGAGATGGCCACACTGTTGGATGCCTCTCATACGGAAGAGTGGCGGTTGAAACAAGGGAACTATGTGGCGGACAAGTACTTCACTTCAAATGCAAAAGTGGTAATGGTTGGCAGGAATGGCACTACCATTCTTAAGAATGAGTCAGCACTCTATTATTTGCGTCAATTAGCGCGTTCGGAAACTATATCAAAGATTAATATTATCAATGAAAAGACCGATGCGACTGGAAAACACAGTTACATCAAAGTACAAGAAATCAGAAAACCTAAATAATCCTTAATACTATGTCACAAAACAAGACAAGATTTCCAGGAATGGATAATGCCGCAAACAATCCTTACAATCGGGATATGTTTGTCTCCAATGGCGATGATGAAATGAAAAGAAACGATTCCAAAGCCACTCGTTTTCCAGGAATAGAAAGTGTAGAAAACGGCCAGCAGGCGGATGTACCACACGATCCGATAGTAGGTTTCCTGTTTTCTGTTTCTAAAACTCCTTATGGTGAGTATTGGCCCCTTTATATTGGGAAAAACACCATAGGAAGGAATACTGCTGATTCAGCCAACATGATTAACCTGCTTGAAGGTTCTGTGTCGAGCGAACACGCCGCATTGGTAATCGAGCAATACACCAATCCCAACGAGACCGTGGCGGTTTTGGAAAACAAAGGTTCGAAGAATGGCACTTTCATCAATGGCAAGCGAGTCATTTATGGACGCACAGAAGAGTGCAAGAACGGTGACATTCTTAGATTTGGAAGCAACTATGAATGCATGTTGATTTTGTTTGATGTGAGGGTACTTGGACTTAAGAAGGCTGAAAATTTCATTTCAGTTGAGGCAGTGGAAAGCAACGATCCATGGGATGAGGGTAATGATTCCCCCTATAAACCGAATCGTCAAGATACTCCTTACTTCGACCCGAACCATGCCTCTAAGGCTACCAACGCGATGGATGGCGAGCCCATGTTTGGAGGTAACAAGCACAAGACAGAGGCAATGTAATAAGATCATTGAGCTATGCCGATAATCAGATTGCAAAACGGAAACGGCGAAACAAATATTCATTATGAATTTGACCCAAGCCAAAAACCGCTTGGCGAGGGAGGAATGGGACGAGTGTTTCGTGGCGTCCAGGTAGAAGAAGGAAGCAATGGATCGCGAAAGGAGCGTGAAGTTGCCATAAAATGCCTGTTAGAGGATCTTCCGGAACATGCCATTAAGCGTTCGCGGCGCGAGGCTTCCATACGCCTCAAGAATGACAACCTCGTCGAAATGATTGATTTTGTGGAAACCCATGATAGTTATGTAACCCATTACCATGTCGTCAGCGAGTTGCTGGATGGAATCAATCTTGACGAGTTACTTGAAGGGCGGACTACTAGCCATGACGGTAACCCCAATCCTACAGCCGAGCGTTTGCTTCATAACTACAGGGAAAACCGTAAGGCTTTTGCTGGAGAAGTGTTCCGCTGTATATTGTCAGGAATCATGGCTTTGCACGATGCAGGCTACATACATCGCGACATCGACCCATCGAACATCATGGTGACCTCCGATGGAAAAGTCAAGCTGATTGATTTTGGCATCGCCAAAAAGATGGACGAACTGTATACCAATGGAAAGTCGTTGACTACTCCCGGACAGTTTATCGGCAAACCTCAATATGCAGCCCCAGAGTTGATCCTTGGTGACCTGAAACACCAGAGCTATACCACCGATGTGTATGCATTGGGAATCATGCTTTTTCAACTGATTACGGGTCATCTTCCTTTTGAAGGCTCACACCTTGAAGTATGCGAAAAGCAGAAAAGCGAGAAGCTTCCTTTAAAGGAGATTGAAGATAAGACGGTACGCAAAATCATAGAAAAAGCCACGGAAAAAGACCAAAAAAAGCGCTACCAATCTGCTGCTGAATTCCGCGTGGATCTTGATAGATGGATTGCAGAAACGCCAGTGGATCCTACACCGATTGGAAAATGGATTGGCATTTTGGCTGCTTGTTTAGCGGTCATCGGAATAGTTGTGTATTTCGTCACGAGGTCGCCTAAGCAGCGTGTTGTAGTTGATCCAAAGGAAGAAGTTGTTGAAGAACCTGTACCTGATGTTGTAGAGGAAGAAGTTATTGTGGAAGAACCCGTCTCAGTGGCTGATTCCGCTTCGGTAGACAGGGCCAAAGAACTTCTTATGGATGCAAACACCGCAAAGAGTGGCTTCGATATGCTTCAACAACTTGTTGAGGAAAACAACTATGAAGCCATTTTCCTGATGAGTAGGATTTATTTCGACCCCAAAGCAGTTCCAGGTAATAAAGGAAATGAGTTTTACGACAAAAATTGGGAAACTATGCGCAAGAATTGCGGTGTAGAAACTGACAATGTTAAAGCACACGAATTGCTCATGGATGCTTTCGAAATAAAAGAAGACGACCCCGTTCTTTTGTATGAGCTTGGTTGTGATTATATGTGGACAGAAAGATGTAACATGAAAAAATGGGAATGTGCTCATTATTGTTTTGATGAAATAAAGAAGTTGACTGGAGTAAACGAGAGTAATCCTTATTATCTGGCAGTAAAAGAGAAGTTAAAAGCTGTTTCAGGAAAGAATCGCGAAAAGCCAAGGAAATAAAAACATATTTTCATGCCCCAAATCCAACGAAAAACGGTATTCCAACGCAAAGGCGACCCTTATCTCTACCTCTTTGTGGAGCGGGAATGGTATTGCTACAATCCTTTGGAGGAACCTCTGGGCAGTGGCGCGATGGGAACGGTTTGGCGTGGCTATCGCGTTAAGACAGGCGAGCAGATTGCCATTAAGCGTGTGAAGGATGAGTATGTCAACATTCCCATCATCCGTGAGCGGGCCCGCTTGGAGTCGTCGATGGCTTTTCGTCATCAGAATCTTATTGAGATGATAGGCTGCTGCATGGTGTATCCTGACAGAGGCCCCATTTGGCTGTTGAGCAAGTTTGTGTCAGGGCAGGATATTGATAAGTTTGCCAAGCAACTCCCCGAAGGGCCACAGAAAGTTGAGACGCTTTCAAGATGTATATGCCAAGTGCTTGACGCTTTGGAATATATACATGCCAATGGTATCATCCACCGTGACATCAAGCCATCAAACATAATGATTGAGGAAGAGTCAAATGCCAGATTAATGGATTTGGGCATCGCCCGTATGAGTGGCGGGAACAAGTTCTCTCAGTTTGGCTTTATCGGTACACCGCAATATGCTGCTCCAGAACAAGTTATTCGGGATGCGAACAAGAGCTTGCCTATCAATGCGGCGACAGATATTTATGCATTGGGTGTCACTTTCTATGAATTGCTGGCTGGTTACAATCCTTTCGATAGTGATAGTGAGATGGAAACCCTTACACGTCAGGTGCGTGATCCTTTACCCAATAGTACTATGGTACCAAAGCGTTTGATGCAAGTGTTACGTAAAGCTACTGAAAAGGAACAATCTAAACGTTATCAGACGGCTGCTGAATTCCGTGATGCTATCAATATCGCAATAGGACCACCCCCAAGCCTTTGGCAACGTATAAAGAGCGTGTTTTCTAAAAAGACATAAAACAAAGAACAAATGGAATTACATAAAATAGACACAGAACAACCTTTTATCGGATATGGTGAATCTCGGCAAGGTGGACGAAGCGAGAACCAAGACTCGTTTGGCTTTGCGGATACCAAATTCGGCTTGTTGGTCACTGTATGCGATGGTATGGGCGGCGGGCCGGGGGGCAAGACTGCCTCAAGCACAGCCGTGAAAGAAATCATTGACGGGGTTTTGGATGCCAATGATGATGAAACGCCATCCAATGCTCTGTTAAAGGCAATACATCGTGCCAATCTTGCGATAGTATCCGCAACGGAGGAGAACCCGAGATTGAAAGGCATGGGAACAACTTGCACGGCTCTTTTAATTAATAAGGAATCGGCTGTTGTCGCTCATGTGGGAGACAGCCGGGTCTATCAGATACGTGGTCATCGTAAAGTGTTCCGCACTTTTGACCACTCTCTTGTATTCGGTCTGGTGAAGGAAAAAGTCATCACCGAGGAACAGGCGCGCCTCTCTGATCAGTCCAATGTCATTACTCGTGCACTTGGCCTTGATGCAAAGCTAGAAATTGACATCACCGAAAGAGCTTACGAAAAAGGGGATCGTTTCATGCTTTGCACAGATGGAATTCATGGTACGATGCCCGAAAAAGAATTGATACTGAAAGCTTCCAAAAGTAAAAACGTGGGTCAAACCGTCGATGACCTCGCCACCCAAGTAGATGGGGAAGGAAGAAGGAATGGTGGTGGTCACGATAACCTAACAATAGCCATCATCGAAACGAAACAAAACTCAATATTGAAGGAAAAAATGAGTACAAGAAACAAATTCATCCTTGTCGGCATTGCTGCATTGCTTTTAGCAAGCCTTGTCACCAATATGTCACAATGTTCAAAAAACAAGAAACTAGAGGCACAAAAAGAGGTTACTTCTATTCTAGTTGACTCTCTTTCCATAGAGACGCCAAAAGAAATGGATACCATAGTAGTTTATTCCAATGGCAGTGCTTTATTAAAACTGGTCAAATCGCAAAAGAATTAAAAATATCATACCATGAAAAGTTATTCAATAGGAAGAGAAGCAGGCTGTGACATCGTTCTGAATGACAACACGGATGTCATCAGCCGTCGTCATGCTGTTTTAACCGTATTGTCATCTGGAAAGATGACTATCACTGACCTGAGTACCAATGGTACTTACATCAATGGACAACGTATTTCTTCAAATGTGCCTGTCCCTGTCTCGCGCAAGGATTCCGTTTCCTTCGCCCATGTTAGCACCCTTGACTGGAATATCATTCCTAAGTCGAACCAATGGCTGACCTATCTCATCATTGGTCTTGTTGTGGCCGTTATCGCTGTTGCTTGCATCATTTTCATCCCCAAAATCATTCATCATGGTGACAAGATACTAGATAATCCAGTTGTTGTTGATACCCTTGCCTGCACTATTACTTTTGACGCAAATGGTGGTCAGGGCAAAATGGAAAAACAAAGAGTTAACAAAGGCCAAAAGTTTGGCTTGGTTGGCAACGAGTTCACACGTGAAGGCTACAACTTCAAAGGCTGGGGAGTGAAAGCGGAAGGCGATGAAGTCGAATACGAAGATCGTGGAATTGTGGTGATCAATAATGACGTTACTCTTTATGCAAAATGGGAACAAAAGACCCATAAGGTAAGCTTTAATCCAAATAACAAGAAAAAGCAAAAAGTACTTAACCCAATGGAGGACTTTGTCGTGACAGAGGGTGTTGACACTCAGCTGCCGAAGTGTACTTACGAGAGCAAGGGTTACAAGTTTGTGGGTTGGAAAACAGAGGATGGAAAGACCTCTTACGAAAACGAAGCCACTGTCAACTTGAAGGAAGACCTTACTCTTTATGCCCAATGGGAACCCATAGGCGGCGGTGGAAATAGCAACGCAGAAAACGGCCAAGGGGGACAAGGTGGAGACAAACAAGTGGAAGAAGAAGTTGAACCTGAAAGGCCGGTGTTTTAATTAATTGAATAGTAAACCATCAAAATCAGATAAGTCATGAGATTACTGAAAATTGGCAGTTCACAAGAATGTGATATTGTACTCAATAGCAAGAGGGTCAGTGCCCTCCATGCTGAGCTGATCATGCTCAATAATGGCGACATTTTACTTGAAGACAAGGGAAGCACCAATGGCACCTACGTTAATAACCAACTCATAAAGCAGGGAGCATCGGTGCCCGTGCGCCGTGGCGACCTTATCCGCTTTGGCGATACGGAACTGTCGTGGGCATCGGTGCCTCAACCAGCCAACAACAGCATGTTCAAGAAGATCTACGGTATCGGAAGCAACATGCGCTATAACGATATCCAGGTGACGGGCAATACGGTGAGCCGTTTCCATGCCACTTTGAAGATTGACAAAAATGGTCGGGCCTTTATTGAAGATCATAGCCTGAATGGTACTACCATCAACGGCAAGCGCATTGCGTCACACCAGAATGTGCGCGTGAAACGTGGCGACGATGTTGTGGTGGGTGGTGTCCCGATTGACTTGAAGCCATACATTTCGATTAATCCCTGGCAAATGGTGTTGAAAATTGGTGGTGGCATTGCAGCAATTGCCGCTGTGGTGGCGTTGGTGATGATGATTATAACGCCATCTGATGTTGAAAAACCTGGCTGTGGTGGAAGAATAGTTGATCCAAGTGAATTTGTTCCTTCGGTGGTTTATGTGCTCTCATTCTATCACTATACCGCTGTATTTGAGAATGACCCGTTTATTCCCCTCTGTAATCGATACGGTATCCCTTATCCATCGGAATATGGAATTGGTGTGGACTCAGATGGAAAAATGGGCTTTACCGATATAGGTGATTATGGGCCTATTGTGGGCGAGGCAACGGCGTTTTTCGTTAGCAAAGACGGTAAGATGATAACCAATCGTCATGTTGCAGCTCCATGGAAGACCGCCAGTAAGAGTGAACAAGATGAGATAAATAAAATAATGATAAATCTGAGAAATCAGAGCTTTGATGAATTTCTTTCTGGAAGTGAACCAACTTGTTATGCTAGTATTGCAGCGGCAATACTGTTAAAAAAAGGAGTGTCCGAAAGGCAGTTGGAAGAAGCCTTTAGTAGATACGCGAATTTGCTTCCCACTTGGTCTGGTAAACAGGATTATGTCGCCATTGCATATCCCAACAGACGGTATTCCAGCATTGATGAATTTGAAAGATGCTCAATTATTGCTAAGGCAAAGGATGAAGAAGTTGACATAGCAATGCTTCAATTAAATTCAGGAATAACGCCTCCCTCAGTGACGAAAATGTTTAATTTAAACAATTCCGTTTTGAAGAAGGAACACGTTGTGCCTATGAAGAAACGCTATTACTACATTGGTTATCCTGCAGGAATCAGGCACAATTTGAGGGATAGCGGTCTATATCCGAAGATTAATGAGGTGTTGGTTTCACGGCAGCCGGAGAGGTACACCATAGACCTTCAAGGTGAGGTAATTCCTGGAACAAGTGGATCACCAGTGTTTGACAAGCACGGAAGGTTAATAGGTGTGATTTCCTCATTTTACAATTTCGGTAGCACCATGGGCCGTTGTGAAAGGATATTATACGCCAAAGAATTGTTTGATGAAATTGAAATTCGCTAATTTATGAAGAAAAGAATTACAATTGTTGTCGCATTGATGCTGTTCGCGGTTCTTGGCTATGCCCAGACCGTCAAATGGCTGGTTGTGCCGCAGTACGACTCCATCACGCATTACAGCGACAACATCTTCAAATGCATTGACCAAAACGGCAGGATCCAACTCCTTGATTGGAATGGTAAATCCCTTGGCATTCCCGAGGATGCGGATGCCATTACTGACTATTCCGACGGCTATGCCATCGTCCTTCAAGGCGACAGGATCTTAGGAATCCTTACCGAAGCTAATCGACAATACCAACGGTTGGATGGCGATTACTATGCTACTAAGTATTCTTTTTTCTCTGAAGGCTATATTGCTGTTGCGAAAGGGAGTGTGGAAGGCAAACAGGGATATCTGGATGCCAAAGGTAAACCCGTACTTGAGTTCAAGTATATGGAAACAATGCCGGTACACAAAGGCTGGGCTTTGGTAGTTGAAAACGGAAAGGATAAAGTAAAGCCCCGTAGGTACAAGCGGTCTGATGATTGGTCAGGGGATGGGATGTCAACACTTAAGAAAGGAGATAGGGAAGGAATCACATGGGCTACTACGTTCAACAAGGATGGAAAAGCTTTAGTGAAAATAAAAGGAGGAGAATACGTTGAAATTGACACAAATTTCGATCGAATTCAGAACAATGTAAATGAGAATAAGAATGAGAATAAGCAGTTGTTTGTAAACAACTATGACTATTCGTATAAACCCGCGGGAAGCCAAGAAGTCAAATCTGACCATAATACCCAACCTGACAAGAATAATGACTGTTCCGTTTATGACAAGGATGGAAAGAAAGGGTATAAGACTTCTGATGGTGTATTTGTCCCTGCCCAGTTTAGTGATGCTAAGGATTTCTATGCCCGTCGTGCCATCGTTTCAATGGGTAACGGTTACGGCATCATAGAATGGCTTGATGGTAAGTTTAAGCCAAGTTGGCCGGAAGAAAGCGTTCGTGTTTACGAGTATGCCAAAAAAGTTGAACTGCTTCAATTCGCGTTAACTGCTCCTGCTTCTCTTGAAAGCAATAAACTCAAGTTAGAGTTCGACAAGGGCGATGGACACTTTGTTGAATGTAAGGAATTGCGTTGCGACAATTTCAAATTGGCAGATCGAGTAATAAGTAGTAAGAGCTCGGAATGCACCTTGCATGCAAAGGTCACTTATTCCGAAAACAATTTGCCAGATTTGTTGTTGTGGGAGGAAGAATCCAAACCGATCAAAATAGACTATATCAACATCAGTTTGAGTGTTCCTTCGGTCACTTCGGAATATGCTGACGAAAACGATAACCAGACTGTTAAGGCTGATGTAACCAATACATCGAATGTTGCCGTTACCGTATCGGTAAAACTCACGGTGGGCGGAAAGACAGTCCCTTTCAAAGGAAAGCTTTCGCCCAAACAATCGAAAACATTGACATCAACGGTTAAGGTGGATGAGGATAATAAACAAGTCCAGGCGGTGATCAGTGCTGAGGTTGATGGACACGACTGCGGAAGCAGGTCGGCGCGTGTGACATTAAAGAAAATCTAATAAATCATTTAATCTTAAATTTATATCTTATGCGTAAATTTTTATTGTTACTTCTGTTTGCGGCATTATGCTGCAACGGGTTGTTCGCCCAGGAAGAGTGCGAGGATGACAGACCCCTCCGCATGGCGATTGGACCTAAAATAGGTGTTGGCTTAGATATGGGAAGCTATTCGAGCCTAGAAAATTTTAAACCCGGAATGGGTCTCGGTTATCAAATTGGTGCTGCATTCAATGCCCAATTCGGACGTCGCACTGAAATGAGCTGTGGTGGTACGGGTTGGTTCGGCTTGCAAATTGAAGCCATGTACAGCAGCCGCAGCATTAAACTTGGTTCGTCGAGATTGACTACAAGCTGCGTTGAAGTGCCTGTATTGGCGCAATTGTATTTTACGCCAAGTTTTGCTCTTCAGGCTGGTGCTACGGCGGTAGTGATTCTTAAAGCTAAACCTGACGAACTCTATTACGAAGGAGCTACTTATGGCACGGGGCAAATCAAGGGCAATGATGTAATGCCTACAGTGGGCTTGATCTACAAAGCCCGTCTCAATGAGAACTCGGCCTTGTTGATTGATGCCCGTTACAGCATGGGTATGAGCAATTTGGCTGGCAACTTCGACACCAAGGTCAGTTCTGCCATGCTCTCAATTGCATATCTGTTCAATGTTGTCAAATAATTAAAATAAGAGAGCTATGAAAAAATATATGATTATGTGCATGGCGTTGATGGCCATTATGCTTTCCTCATGCAAGAACGAAGATATCTCTATTTCGAGAGAAGTGAGGTTTGAAGTGACACCCCTCGAAGTCATTAATAAGTGGATTCCCTATGTCCTTAATGAATCAAGCCTAGCAGAGTTACCTTCAGATGAACAACTTCGGATTAATCTGCTGGTTTACGATCGTAATGGCAACCTAATAGCTTCTAACACCAGAAGACTTAAAGATTATTACGAGAATATGGTTGCGACTTTGGAACTCGCCAATGACGAATACACTGTGGTAGCTATCTCCGATGTGGTGGAAAATGGCAATGACTTTTGCTGGACTATCAAAGGAAAAGAAAAGTTATCTACCTTGATGATTGAAAGAATTTCGACTGTTATTACTAACGAAGAAGCGATTGTAGGTATTGGTAGTGCCAAAATCATGGTTGATGCTGACCATTCCACCCATCATGTGGAGATGAATCCTGCTGGAGCCCTTGTTGTTGTCAAAGATGCTGAGATGACTTATTGGAACGGTGTAGTATCGTTATCATATCTTTATTCCACAAAAGGGAACCATGCGTATACTTTCAATGACAACGGTTCTTATGTCCCGAATCCTGATGAGAACACTGCTTTTTTTAACTATAGGCTTCACTATAATTACCCTTCATGGATGCAACCTAACCATATTTATTGGGAAAATCATTTCGTCCAGCCTTTCGGTAATACGACTTTCCAATGGAGGTTTTTTGTCAATAATGAGGAAGGTGGAAGTGACGAGATGGCACACGAAATTACCTATCAAGCTAATATCAAGGAAATGCATGTATATGAGTTTTACTTTAATTGGCCTTACTTGGAATGGACTCTGAAAGATCTTACTACAAACGCTATGACAACTATTGGAGGTAATTGTGAAATGTATTCGAGAACCACAAAAGCCAATATGAACCATTCTGTGGAGTCTTGTATGGGGGAACCTCTAAGTGGTTGTCGAGTCATCAATAAAGAGAGTTTAGAAACTATCAAAAAGTAAGGTTTCCTATGAAGAAATCATTTATAATTATCATTATAGCCCTGGTCATCGGCATTATACTGCCGGCTAAGGCTCAAGTTGTGCAGACCATGAAGCTTAAGAATGGCTCAGTACTGCACGGTTACATGAAGAGTCAGAAACCAGGTAGTGCATGCACTTTCCATGCTGAGGAAGCTACCATTGTTTTAGATGGTGCCAAAGTGAAAACCAACAATGGGAAGAAAGTGGCCTATGACAGTCTGCCTGAGGAATGGAAACACTATGCCGACGAGAACGGAACACTCGACAAGAAAAGTGAAATGAGCCTGAGTACTATCGACACGGGCGCCTTGATCAATGATGTATTTGTCCTTGAGCAGGGCCGCACGGTGAGATATGTTGAGTTGAAGCATGACTATGTCTTTCACTGGAGTGAGATTGCTTCGGTGGAGTATTCTCCACGAGACGAGATGCTCATCTCGGGTATTAATCGTTTCTTGAAAATGAAGGATGGCCATCAGGTGTCAGGCCAGTGTATCATGGAAATTCCTGGTGAAACGACCACCATTCTTCGTGAGGATGGCGTGAAGGAGTCTGTTGAGAAGAATGACATCGTGAAGGACAATTTCATCAAAAACAACCCCGACCAGTCCATCTTCGAGCAAAGCAAACTACTTGACGAAATCAGGATGAAAGACGGTTCCCTTTATACAGGTATCGTTACGGAGCAGAACTATGAGCAGACTCCTTACTTTTTCATCATGACGATGATGTCGGGTGAGGTGGAGACTACCGTAAGCCTGCGCATGAAGGACGTGGCAGAGTACGGCAAGGTCGTCAATCCTGACTATCGTGAGGTGCGTGATGTTCAACTTAACCCTGGTCAAATCCTTGTCAATGACAATGAGGCCGAACTGGTTAGACTTACAGAACAGCAGAATGGTTATGCGATTCCTCAAAATGCGAAGCGTGTCATCTTGAAACAGGAAGGTCACGACATGGAGGTCTGTATTCAAGCCAATTTTAAGGACGAGAAGGAGGCCAAGGACAATTACTTCATCAAAACACGTGATTTTAAAAATGACAAGAAACGTGCGGGCATTTATTATTTTAAGTATAAGGATTTGATTGAGTCAAGTATCCAGCCTAATGAGTACGGAACCAGCAAGAACAACACCACGAAGGCCACTTATAAGGTCACTTCGAAAGGCGTGTACGTATTCTATAACTCGAGTTCTAAAAGGGCTGTGGTCATAGAAGTTCAATGAAATAATTGTAAGATGTGAAAATAGGGCTGTTTGGGACGCCACCAGACAGCCCTATGCTGAATGTTACTAAGTTATGGCAATAATTAGGCTGCAAAACGAATCTGAAAAGAACGTTTATTACGAGTATGATTCTTCCGATAAACCTTTAGGCGAAGGCGGCATGGGCCGTGTGTTCAAGGGGAAGCGAGTGGAAATCAATAAACAGGGAGTCGTATTGAGAGAACGGGATGTGGCTGTCAAATGCATGTTTGAAGGTCTTCCCGAACACGTCATCATTAGAGCTCGACGTGAAGCCTCAATTCGAATTAAGAGCCTGAATTTGGTCGAAATGATCGATTTTGTGGAGCTTCACAAGGGTCCCAATGTATATTATCATGTAGTCAGTGAGCTTCTTGATGGTGTGAACTTGGATGATTTGTTAGAAGGACAAACGTTTAATCGCGATGGCACGCCAAATCCTACTGCAAGAAAACTATTTAACCAATACCAACAAAATCGCAAGGCGTTTGTGGGTACGGTGTTTCGGGGCCTCCTTTCCGGCATTAGCGTGTTGCACGATCAAGGATACATCCATCGTGATATCGATCCCTCAAACATCATTATAACCTCAAATGGTGATGTCAAACTTATTGACTTTGGTATTGCTAAAAAGATTGATGACCTTGCTACCACCGACAAGCAACTTACAACGGATGGCCAGTTCACTGGAAAAGTGTGTTATGCGGCTCCTGAACTTGTTTTGGGCGACCTGAAACACCAAAGCTATACCACCGACATCTATGCATTGGGCATCACGCTGTTTCAGCTTGCTGCTGGGCATCTTCCTTTCGAAGGGCCTGCTGATGAAGTCCGCAAGAAACAATTGAACGACAAATTGCCCTTGAAGGAGATTGGCGATAAAGCATTGCGAGCCATTATCGGTAAAGCCACTGAGAAGGACCAGAAGAAAAGATACCAAAGCGCAGCGGAATTCAGAGTGGCTATTGATGAATGGATGGCAAGCGATGGCGGTCAAGACGACGGCAAGAAGAAAAAAATCATTATCGGTGCAGCGTCAATTTTAGTTGCCATTGTGGCAGGTGTCATTCTATGGCCCGATAAGCAGGACGATAATAATGATAAGAATAAAGAATTCGTTGAGATTCAAGAGCCTGATTCTGTCATCTATCACACTTCACTCGACCAACAGTATACTTATTGGGGCGAGTGGGACAGCCTTTATGTACCAAACGGACAAGGTAAGGCTATGTTTGATTCGTTTGAGTATTTTGGATCATTTAAAGATGGTGATTTGGATGGTTTTGGAACGATGATGGCATTTATAAGAGGAGATTCGGTATTCTTTGAAGGCTACTTCCATGCGAGTGAAATTGATTCGGGTTGGATGCGTACTCCATACGAATATTATGTTGGCACTTTTTCTCACATGCAACCTTGGAATGGTAAGATGTATGATGTCATAACCAAACAAGTTGATTCAACCAAATATATGAAAGTGGTTGACGGAGAACCTGATGGAAGTTATTACGATGAATGAATATTGAATAAATTACATTAATATGAAAATTAGGATTATATTATTTGCAATTGTATGTGGGATGTTGCTTGTTTCCCAGGCTCCTATACAAGCACAATCTGTCGGAGATAATGAGATTACCATTAAAAAACTCAATGCAAGAATCAAGAAATTAGAGGAAGAGAAGCAAACTTTGGAAACAAAGTTGAAAAAGAGTCAAAAGAAGAATTCCAATGGGAATTGTGACGAACTCCAGGCTGAGAACAAAAGCTTGAAGGAAGAAAACAAAAGGTTGAATGCCGATTTGAATGCGTGCTTGTATGGGAATAGCTTTGGAAACGAAACCGTTCTTGACATCAAAGACCCTCAGTTCAAGGCCTATCTGCTGCGTTGTTGCGACATGGATAACGATGGCGAAATTACAACTTGGGATGCCGAACATACGTATGTGATTATTTGTGCCAAAGAGAAAAAGAGTGTCATAGGAGGCATTTTCCAAGAGGATTCCCCGTCAATAACGGATTTTACTGGCATTGAAGCATTCAAAAACCTAAAAGTACTTGTCTGTTCGGGAAACAATCTGGGCAAACTCGACTTGAGTAAGAATCCTTCGCTGGAAAAGCTTGAAGCGAATGGGTGTGGTTTAACGAATCTTATTCTTAATGGTAATAAGGAATTGAAGAGTTTGTCATGTAAAAACAATGAGTTGTATGATATTGATTTAAGCCACAATGAAAAATTGTCTTATTTGGATATCAGAAACAATAGGATTAGTGTCCTATCATTAAACCAAAACCCGAAACTGTCAAAAATCAATTGTTCGCAAAATAGATTGGTATCATTAATGGTTTCGGATAATCCCAAATTAAGGTTTATCGATTGTTCCAACAATCAGTTAAACAATCTTGATTTGTCGAAAACGGAGATTGACAGCGTTATATGTAAGAAAAACAATCTGAATTCTCTGGACTTACGTAATGAAAGAAACATTACCTACGTTGATTATTCAGACAATAGGAACCTTAGTGTAATAAGGATTAGCCAAGGTAATTATGTGTTGACAGATGATAGTAAGAAGGCGGTACCTCATATATATTAATGTATTGCTCATCTCGTTTTTTGTCTCCTGCACCAAGAATGATGAGTCAACTGTTGTCTTACTGGGCTCTGAGAACTATATGGAGAGCATCGTGGATGCTATTCCCGACACGTTGAGAACGGTGTTTGAGGAACGGTTCGGTGAGATTCCGCAGGGATATGTGCCACCCAATGTTGAAGGACGTTTTGTGGTTGCCCCCAAACAACGCTGTTATTCGAACGATCCCAACTGGCCTTTGGGGGTGCTGGAGCCGAATGTGTACCTCAACTTGACCAACCAGCACAACAGTGTGGTTGAACTTAACTTAGCCGAAGCCACCGAGACTTTTTCCGACACGGTATTTATTGTCGGTCATGAAAATTTGTTCACGGTGTATTATCAGGAGAACAAGAAGTTGGATTTCAACGGTAATGCCGTTGTGTTGAAGCGTGGTATTATTATCAAAGGTGAAATGTGCAATGAGGGCATCCGAGGCCTTTATTTTGCCAACATCGTCATGGATGTAAGTGGAGAAGGGGTGGAAGGTTTGGTGAAACCGGGTCAGTTTTTCATCTATAAAGACGGTGACAACCTTGCGAGAAAGGAGGAAGGGAAATGAAACGACTGGCGATGCTTGTGTTTTGTGTTTTATTCCCTTTCTTGGCTGTTTCACAAAGAAGAGGCGAGTTGCCAAAGCAACGCATTTCGTTTGGAATCAAGGGAGGTGTGAATCTGGCCAGTATGCGCTTTACCGATAGGCACTTGGGCGATCTTCCGCAAAAAAAAGTTTTACGACTGGTTGGAGGTCTTTTTGTAGACCTTCCTGTGACGAATTGGTTCAGCATTGCTCCAGAGTTGGTGTACGTTGAGCGAGGAATGAAAACGGTCTATACCCATTATTCGGGTTACGATGTCGATTATTCTATCAGTTCAAGATATGTTGACTTCCGTTTGCCTTTGCTTGTAGGTGTAAATGTTACATCTTGGCTCCAACCCTATCTGGTAGTAGGTGGCAATGTGGGTTATTTGTTGGGAGGCGAAATTCATCTGCAGCAGACAGGACTTCCGAATCCAGATCTTATTGTCAATCTAGGGAAAGCCAATATGAAACCTTTGTATCTTGGCGCTTTTGGTGGACTTGGCATACGCTTTTTCCACGATGTGAACGGCCAACGAGCGCATTTAAGAGTTGAGGCGACCTATCATCGTGAATTTCTAGATACATTCTCGGAAATGGAGCATAACGACGTAGCGCACCCAGAAAATGTAAATGCATACAATATCAATGGGAAGCGCTTCCCGCAAGGCATTGAGATTACCGTTGGTGTGACTATCCCCTTGATGCCTGACAAGATGGATGCTTGTTATAATTTTTCAAGAAACAAATGGAGGTAATAAAAAGCTAATTTCATGATATTGATTAATCGTATTACAATACTGTTATCTTTAGTGTTAACAGGTTTGCTTGGGGCCAACAATAGGGACTGTGACATCATAACTTGTGGTAATCAGTCTATACAGCCTGGCCAATCGGTTCAATTATGGGCTTCGGGGGCAGACTATTATTCATGGTGCCCTGCTGAGGGACTGTCAAGTACTAATACGGCTAATCCAATTGCCTCTCCGGAGGTAACTACCATTTATACTGTTACTGGATACAGTTCGGGCGATAATTTGGTGGTTAACGGGGATTTTGAGTCGGGGAATACGGGTTTTTTCTCTGGCTATACATATCAGTCTAATCTTGGTCCAGCAGCAACCTATTATATCGGTACCGATGCTCATAACTATCATTCGAATTTTTATGGAGTTGACCATACATCAGGAAGTGGCAATTTTATGATTATTAATGGCGCTGGTACTCCCAATACCGTGGTATGGAGCCAAACTATTAATGTGATTCCTAATACTGATTATTCTTTCTCAACATGGGTTTGCACTTTGTCTCAATATTCAGAACAATACCTGGCTCAATTGCAATTTAGTATTAATAACGTCCAAATAGGCGAGGTTTTCAGGTCCCCCTCAAATACTAATGTTTGGGACAACTTTTATGAAATATGGAATAGCGGAAGTGCAACCCAAGCTACAATTACTATTTTGAATCAAAACACCCAACAAATAGGTAATGACTTCGGTCTTGATGACATAACATTCAATAACCTTTCGTCTTGTGAGTCTTCTAGCCAATTGACTGTTTTTGTTGGAGAGAGTTTTAGTGTAGGTAGTATTGTCGCCCCGTCTCCTATCTGCGTAGGTGGCTCATTCGATCTGACCGAGCCTCAAGTGTCAGGTGGTAGTGGTTGGACAGGTTTTTGGCAGATTGCACCATCGGAGAACGGTCCATACAATACCTTGGTCAACAATAACATTCCTGTCTCATATAACGGAAACTATCTTAGATATGCTGTTGTTTATGATGGTATATTGTTTTATAGTAATATAGTTCAAATTACGGTTTTTGATATTCCGGTAGTGAATATTGTGGCTGAGGATAATCAGATTTGTGAAGGCGAAAGCGTGGTCCTTCATGCTATATCTCCAAACAATACAGGTTTGGATGTCGGTGATATCCTTTGTACGGACGGCAGCTTTGTGAAACCAACAAATTGGCCGATCAATGGAAAAACTGCCAAAGGTATTGTGTTTTATGTTGATTCCTCGGGTGAACACGGTTGGGCGGCGGGGCTCACATTTCAAACTGGCTATCAGTGGAGCACGGAAAATGTCGATATCCCGACATTGCCGAATATTACGCACTGGAGGGATGCCATAATGGATCTCGATGGTTATGGCAATACTCAAAAGATTAGGGATTTTGGAAACAGCACAGAATATCCTGCGGCATGGTCTGTTGATTTTGCCAATGGGTGGTATCTACCCGCTGCTGGACAATTGAATGTTTTGTATGGAGTTCAGGTTGCCGTGAACAATAGTTTGAACATTGTAGGTGGGGATCTCTATCCTATATCCAATTCCGGATGGAGAAATGCCTCTTCAACAGAGTGGTCGTATCAATATGCAATTGGTGTTTATAGTGATGGAGATGTGGGGTTCACTCAAAAAACCGCGGACTATTGGTATGTCCGTCCAGTAGTATCATTTTAAATTAAGTTGGATGTATAAAAGAATCTTTGTTTATTTAGTTTTGATGTTGTTTCAGATTGGTTACACCCATGCTCAGCGCTATAGTTTGGGCGATGTGGTAACCAACGCCGATGGTAGTCAGGGGATTGTCTTTTACATTAATCCTGAACAAAATGGTGGTTGGATGGTTGCCCTGACGGATGCTTCAACAGGCTGTCCATGGGGAACGTCAAATGACATTCCCAACCTGCAAAATCATGACATATCCATTGGCCTTTCCAATATGCTTCTTGAAGAATTGGACGGTTATGTTAACACACAGACTATAAGAACGTATCAAAACAACAGCTCCTCCTATGCGGCAGGAACCGTGGATTTTAGCCATGGATGGTATTTGCCTTCAGCCGGCCAAATGAGGATTTTGGTTAGCAAATTGGCATTTTTGGAATCGATATTCAGCACAGTGGGGGGGACTAGTCTTGAAAGAAATCGTCATTATTGGACAAGTACTGAGATCAGTGCTTCCCAAGCATGGTATATTAGCAGCAACTCATGGGGAGGTTTTTTTACCAGAGGCAACAAAAGCGACATCTATGCAGTTCGTGCTATTCATAATTTTACAATGACACCCGCTCCAAATGGCAATCTGACTTATCAATGGAGTACGGGTGCCACTACTCCTGATATTACGGTGTTTCCAACGCAAACTACAACATATGTCGTTACTGTTTCGGCTGGTGCTGGTTGTGAGTCGACAGCTAGTAAAACTATTGATGTCAATACGAGTTACTCTGAGGACATTTCAGATCAGGCCTGCGATAGCTACTCGTGGAATGATAATACCTATAATACGACTGGTGAGTATACGCAGCTGTTTCAATCCCAATCGGGCTGCGACAGTCTCGTTACACTGCACTTGACCGTTCACCACGGCGACACTGTGAACTACAACATCACTTCTTGCGAAAGCTATTTCTGGCATGGACAGACCTATAACGCATCAGGTGTTTATTCCCATGATACTGTCAATGACAATGGTTGCAATCGTTTGGAACTGCTCCATTTGACTATTAGTGATGCCTATCGTGAAGAATACTATGAAGAAGAATGCGACAGCTACCAATGGCCCATCAACCAGCAGTGGTACTTTCAAAGTACCATTGACTCCATTGTAGTGGAAGGGCAGCCGGGAATCTGCGACAGCACCTTTGTGCTGAATCTACTTATCCATCATGGAGACACTCTTGATCTAGATCCAATTGAGGCATGCGACATGTATGAGTGGCATGGTATGACGTATACCCAGAGCGGCCAGCTAACCTTCCTGACCACCAATGAGTTCGGTTGTAGCCGCCTTGAAAGGCTTTTATTGACCATCAATCACAGTGATACGGTTATATCAAACATCACTTCGTGTGGAGAGTATGTATGGCATGACCAAGCATACTCTACCAACGGCCAATATACTTATGAAACCACCAACGAATACGGATGCAACCGGTTGGAACTACTCAATCTGACGATTAGCGACAGTTATCGGGAGGAATATCATGAGGAAGAATGCGAGGGATACCTGTGGCCCGTCAACCAGCAGTGGTACTACCAAAGTGTCCTTGACTCCATTGTGGTGGAAGGGCAGCAGGGAATCTGCGACAGCACCTTCGTTTTGGATTTGACCATCCATTACGGGGACACCTTGGAGTTGGAGCCAGTTGTGTCGTGCGAGAGTTATAGCTGGCATGGACAGACCTATTCCGCTTCGGGTCAATACTTCTTCAGTACGACCAACGAATACGGCTGTGACAGGTTGGAGTTGCTTGACCTGACAATTAGCGACAGCTATCGTCAAGTGGATGAGGTGTCGGAATGCGAGGGCTACCTATGGCCTGTGAACCATCAGTGGTACTACGAGAGCGTCCTTGACTCCATTGTGGTGGAGGGACAGCAGGGAACCTGCGACAGTATTTTTGTGTTGGATCTCAAGCTCTCGGAGAATCTGTCCGCATCTATTGTTGGGCGGACGACGATCTATCCGTCGACCGACATCATTTCAGGTGTTTATCCCTATTATGTGGATTCTACCAGTATCAATCCAACAGCTGTTCATTGGAGCATCGACCGTGACGACTGGTATGTTTTGCCCCATGGAGCAAGCTGCGAATTGGTCTGCACTTCGGCAGGTTGGGGCGAATTACGTGCCTGGACGGAAGGCGAATCATGCAATTTAGATACTACTCTGTTTATTAATGCCCAATTTTTTGGTTTGGATGAGGAAAGCGAAGAAAGTATCAAGATCTATCCCAATCCCACCCAGGGCACAATAACCATTGATGGTGACAATCTAAGGGAAGTCAAGGTACATAATGTTTTCGGACAAGAGATATTCAGAAAAGTATGTAACAACAATTCACATGTCATCAACATGGAACGTTGCTGTCCAGGACTTTATTTTATAGAAATCGTTACGCCAAGTAGGCGTCTTTACAAATTGGTAGTGCTGACGAACTAAACCGCTCGAAAGAATGCACTTGAAAAAATCGAATTTATAAGTTGCTGTTCTAAGTACATGACAAAATTTTAAAAATATCTATATCTGTTTGTCTATCAGTGTTTAAAAAGACGGGAGCGATGGCGTCAAGTTGATTATTTGGCGAAAAAAGTCAATTGTTCCGAATTTGTGTATCTTTGCAGTTGTAAATACACACACAATGGGCGTAACATACGACAAAGAAAAGCAGATGTTCGTGTTCGACTTCGGTCACGATGGCGCTGAAGACATCGTCAACCTGACGGGTGGCGGCTATCAGGTAGAGGCATTTGGAAAGTGCTTCTATTACGGCTATGAGTTCTCTGATCAAGTGGATAGCAAGGTGCGTAGTGCGTTCATCAATTATGTGAAGTTTAACGACGCCTTGCAGGATAGTCCTGATTTGACCCAGTTCATCAAGAAGGCTGTTGACAACCTCGACAAGAAAATAAACTTGTATGACTACAACTTAGTGGTTATGCCGGAGTCATCGAGTAAGGTCAACCAGTATATGTTGCGCTATATCTATCGTTTTGCCCAACCTATGCTTAGAGAAATGGAGCTGGTCAAGGCTTTGCCGTCAAGCATCTCCTTTGACATGGATGCTTTTGAAAAACAGTATTTCAATGACGTATTGGAAAACGGACGCCCTCGCTATACCGAGAATCAGAAAGAAGAGGTGAAGCAGTCCATCTTTAGTATGCTGGATCTTATCCATCGTAAGGACTATTTTACCATAGCAAAAGATGTGAAGAAAAGCCGGTGGCGCCCTTATATCACCAATTTCTTGAAGTTTGCCACTCCTGCTGACGAGGAACTCTGTAAAAAGATACGTCAGCAAAATGTGTTGGTAATCGACGATGTGACTACCAGCGGTTCAACATTGAACGAAATTTTGAGAACACTTCGCATCCTCAATGAGGACAACGAAATCACCGTTTTCAGCCTCATCGGCAGAAAAGACCTTATGGCAGATTCAGTTTGAAACTATTGTTGTCCGCTAAAAGTTTAGGGAGCTGAGAAAAAGCAGGCTGAAATCTCTGAGGAGGTTCCGGCCTTTTTCGGTACCTTTGTTTCTGCTACAAAACAGCTTATGTAAAGCTTCTCATAACGTCTTCAAACAGCTGAAGCAGAACTTCCCCTTGTGATACTTCTATGGCGAGAGTGCCAACGCCATCAAGATACAGATATGGGTGACACTGATAGCCCACCTGCTGCTCATGGTCATACAGAAGCGCATCAAGCGTACATGGAGCTTCTCGGGACTGGCCACCATGTTCAGGATCATGCTCATGTACTATGTCAACTGCTACACCTTCCCCATCACCTATTTATTGGCTTTCCAAACCCGTCATCTACGACTCTTTAACTTTTAGCGGACAGCAATATTTTAGTTTATAACTTATCGACAGGCGAACAGCAATGCTACTGGGGTGAAGAAGAATGATAATTTGTAATATGGATAATATTTGATGAAAATTTGAAAATTATTTCAAAAATACACTTGTGGGATTAAAAATAAATTCCATATCTTTGCAGCGAGATTACTAAAGAACCAGAACTAAAACTATTTACCTATGAAAAAGAAAGACCCAATAGAAGAAGCTCGTCGGTATGTGGATAATGCCAGAAAGGTATTAAAAGAAAATACTATTATTCTTCCTGAAACCGAGTCGTATGATGATCCCAAATATGTCCGTGCTGCCGGAAACTACCTCTGGCATGGGGTGCTGATAGCTTTGGATGCTGTGTTTCACGTGAGGGAAGACCGCCGAACACGCGTCCATATCAATGACTACCTTGAAGCCGTGGGTAAACGTGATCGTAAGTTACTTGACTACGTTGACAATGGCTATATGGTGATGCATCTTTACATGAACTATGACGGCATACAAAATAAGGATGTCTGCCAGACTGGTTTCAGATTGGCAAACGCCATCATCGACCGTTGCGAAGTGATGCTACCTAAAAGCGCTTGATTACTCGATTTCCAGCGTCTTCTTGCAAATCTCAATCTCCTCCGGATCGCCAGTGTATTTGCCGTGGTCGTCGGAGAGTTTCACCACCTTCTTCCAAGTACGTTTCTCAGTGATCTTGGCAGCCGTGAGTTTCACCACGATGTTCATGGCCTTCACGTTGTCGACGTCGCAGGTGAGATGGGTGCCGATGCCGTAGGAGTCCATCATGCGGCCGTTCACGGCCTCGTGGATGGCGATAGCCTCATCCACGTTCAGCCCATTGCTGAAGATGATGGATTTATGCGATGGATCGATGCCCAACTCGTGGTATTTGGCGATGATCTCTTCCAGAGCTTCATAATTGTCGCCACTGTCGACGCGGAGACCGTCAAATAACTTTGCATGTAGCATAGTGAAGTTCTGGAAGAAAGCCTTGCGGGTGTAGGTGTCATAAAGGAACACGCCCAAGCTGCCGGCATACACCTCCTGCCAGTAATCCATGGCGAGGTAGTTGGCCTCGTTGTAGCCATAGAGCGAACAGGTCTCAATGAACTGATGGCTCATGGTGCCAATGGGGGTGAGGTCATACTTCATAGCCAGCAACACATTCGAGGTGCCCACGAAACAGGTCTTGGTGAACTGCTTCTGTGCCTCGATGAAACTGCGAATCACCATGTCCTGATGCTCGAACGAGAAACGACGACGGGTGCCAAAGTCGCTGAACTTCACGCCATTGCCAATCAGTCGGATGCCTTTGTCGTACGATTTTTTATATTCCTTTTCGGCATCGTAATGCTCAAACTCGCCTTTCAGCTCGTGTGAGAGCTCCGAAACGGTAGCTAAGATGGGCATCTCCCAAAACACGGTGCGCCACAACAAACCGGTGACGGTGATGTGGAGATGGCCCTCAGCGTCTTGTTCCACCTCGACTTCCGACGACTTCAGCTTGAAGCCTTTCAGGAAGGTGAAGAACCACAGCGGGAAGTAATAGCATTTTTGTTTCATGAAACGCGCCTCTTCGTCAGTGATTCGGAGGTCTTCCAGCATCTTGAATTGCTCTTTCAGCTTTTCAGCGAAGCCTTCGGGGTAAACGGAGTTGTTGCGGTCCACAAAGGTGTATTGACCCATGGCGCGCGGGAACTTCTGTAGATAGGCGTAGCACACGCTAAACGTGTACAAATCGTTGTCTAACAGGCTGTTGATGATTCTTCTCATGGCTTATAGTTTGCTGATGATACTTCTGATTTTATCTGAAATGTATTTCACTGAATTGGTAGCGTTTTCAAGCACTTGCACCATATCCTTGCGCTTGATGATCTCGGTGAGGCTGTAGTTCTGTTGGAACAATTTGCTGATATAATTACCGTAGAGCTCATCGTTGTCGTGCTCAAGGGTCTTGATCTCATGGCAAAGACGGCCGATTTCCCTGCGTTTGCGGTTATTTGAGATGTAGGGGAGACGGTTGATGATGTTGCTCAAGCTTTCTGCCGCAAACATGATGTTCTCCGCCATAGTGGTCAGGCCTTCGTCGACCTCGATGAAACGGCGGGTGACGATGATGTTACCGCAGTCGTCGATACGGTCCATGAAGTCGTCCATCAACTCGGCCAACTCGTGGACGTCCTCGCGTTGGAATGGTGTCAGGACGGTGCTGAAAAGGGTGCTGTGGAATTCGTCCAACACGTTGTCGCCGCCTTTCTCGCAGGCCTTGATTTCAGCCTTCAGGCTTTTCAGTCGCTCGATGTCGGTCTCCAGGAGCATCTGCCGCAGGAGTTTGGAACCCTTGGCGATGTATTCTGCCTGCTTCTCGTAAAGCGGATAAAAACGCTTTTCCTTGGGGACGAATTGCTGGAAGAAACTGTTGAGACTCATGGCGTTAACGGGTTAAGAAGTGAAACAACAAGTTCAATACGCCGCCGATGACCAAGGGCACGGGGATGGTGAGGATCCAGGAGAGCACGATGCGTCGCGCGGTGACCCATTTGACGGATTTCATGCCGTCGGTCAGGCCTACGCCGATGACGCCGCCGGTGATGGTGTGCGTGGTGCTCACGGGGATGCCGAGGAATGAGGTGGCAATCAAGGTGGTAGCGCCAGCAAACTCAGCGGAGAAGCCGCGTACAGGAGTGATCTTGGCCAAGCCGCCGCCCATGGTCTTGATGACGTTCTTACCGCCAATCAAGATGCCTAACGACATGATGATATAACACATTACGGCAAGGATGTCAGGGATGTGGAAGCCCTGGCTGCTGTCGTAGAAGTTGCCGATGAACGACTTCATCTCGGGGCTGACGCCTGCCGTGGTGAACACGCTGGCCATCAGCACCGCGATGATACCCATGGTCTTGGGCGCGTCGTTGGAGCCGTGGCCGATGCAGAAGGCAGCCGTGGAGAAATGCTGCAGCACCTTGAATATCTTATCGACTTTTTTGCGGGGCTTGTTCTTGAAGATCTTCAGGAAGAGACATTCAAGGAAGAAGCCTAAGAATAATCCAATCAAAGGAGAAAGGATGATGAATGCCAAAGTGATGACGATGGGCTTCATGTGAAGCACGTCGCTGCCGTTGACGAACCAGGCTGCGCCGATGATGCCACCGATGAGGGCGTGTGAGGTAGAGATGGGCATGCCGCTCTTGGTGCAGACCCACACCCAGATGGCCGCGCCGACGAGGGCCGATAGGATTAGATACGGGTCGATGACGCTTTGCTCGGCGAAGTTGGCCATGGTGTTACCCACGGCAAACTGCTGGTTGAGCACCAGGCGGATGATGAGGAAGGCGGCGAACTCCCAAAACGAGGCCCAGATGATGGCCTGCACGGGTGTCATCACCTTGGTGGCGATGATGGTGGATATGGAGTTGGCCGCGTCGTTCATGCCGTTCAGGAAGGTGAAGACGAAGGCAAGGACGATGGATAGGATGATGGCTATGGTCAGGAGGTTCATCACGATTCTTTTATGATCAACAGTTTCACGATGCCCGTGACGTCTTTCGCACGGTCGGTGGTATCTTCCACCACCTGGGCTATCTCCTTATATTTCAACAGCTCGATCTCGTCTTTTTCGTTCTCGAAAAGGTAGGTGATGTAGTCGCCGTAGATGTCGTCAACCACATGCTCGATTTGGGTGACCTTGTCGCAAAGGTCGCCGATCTGCTTGTGGTTTTGACTGAGATGTTCCAGTAGTTGGAAGATTTGAATCATGGTGCTGGCATCCTCGTGGATGTTGTCCACAATCTCCTTGATCTGCTTGTCGATCTTCTTGGGGCTATACATCAAGATGGTCTTGGCCGAATGGTTGATGAAGTCGAGAAACATGTCAAGCTTCATCGCGAGAGCGTTCATGTCCTCACGGTCGAATGGGGTGACGAAGGCTTCGTTGAGTTCGACGTAGAACTCACGCAGCAACTCGTCGCCGGTGGTTTCCTGTTTCTTGATCATGCGGGTGAGCAACCGGCGCTCTTCGGGATCCTCGCTCTTGACGAGCTCCTTGAGGTATTTGGAGGCGACCTGTGCGGCCTCGGCCTGTTGCAGGTATGTGGGGAAGAAGTGCTTTTCGCGGCTGCTTCCTCTGGTGAAAAGATTATTCAGTGCCATTTTCAAAACATTTCATCGAGCAAAAATAGGAAAAACAATCTTAAAACACTACAAATAAAACTTTTTTCTTGACTTTATGATTTTTTGCACTATCTTTGCATAAAATTTCGTGTTTAACCAACCATTAGGAGGACAATTTATCGAGCGATTTTACCCTGAATAACAGGCGCTAAGCCACTAAAAAACAGGGCCGTATGTCCGAAACAAATAGAACTGATAAAGAGCTGATCGATGGCTACAGAGGTGGTTGTCTATCCGATTTTGAATTGTTGGTTGGTCGTTACCAGGATCAAATCTATAATTATGTGTTCTCTTTGGTGAGAGACCGTCAGCTGTGCGACGACATTTTCCAGGACACTTTTGTGAAGATCATCCGTGTGATCAAGGCTGGTGTTTACAAGGACGAGGGGAAGTTTATCCAGTTTGCCATGCGTATCGCCCATAATTTGGTGATTGACCATTTCCGCAAGGAGAGCCGCATCCCGATGGTGGAGTCATCGAGTGAGGATTATAATTATGTCGACAATGCCCCCATTACTGACCCGTCGGTGGAGCAGGGGATGATTGTGGATCAGATCCACAGTGACTTGCGCAAGATGATTGAACTGCTTCCTGTGGAGCAGAGAGAGGTGCTTCGCATGCGCATTTATGACGATTTGAGTTTCAAGGAGATTGCTGATCTCACCAAGGTGAGCATCAACACGGCTTTGGGACGCATGCGCTATGCTCTGATCAACCTGCGCAAGATGGCTGAAATGAACAATGTCAGCCTGAGTTATTGAGGTTTTGAAAAAAGTTTTTGGCTTGGCACAATAATAGGCATTAGTTTCCGTTTTAAGGTTGAAAGTTCAATCAAAACCAAACGCCTATGACGGAAAGTGCTACTCTCGATTACCATGAACCCATGTTGAAACCAAGTCAAGCCGTGCTGAACTTCATTTTCAGTTACGCAGCAGCTTACGAGGCGGTCGAAAACGATCTGATTGGCCGAGTGGAATTCATGAAAAACTAAACTAAGGCACCCTTCGGGGTGCTTTTTTTTGTTCCTTTTCCCATGATGGAAAAGGAACCTAAAAGATCTAGACCAAAAACAGGATCACCAGCAAAACCCTGTGTGAAGAGTTATGAGAAAAGGAGTATCTTTGCGG